>CP016269.1:333333-666666 GCA_001880285.1 Flavobacteriaceae bacterium UJ101
CTGGTACGAACCCTCCTTTATAATTTTTAGGATCTGCATTACCATGGTTCTTATCTTTTTTATCATTAGGAACAAAATCTCTCAAATATTGAATATTAGCTACCTTATCATATTCAGAAATTTCATAGAAATAACGACTATTATTCATATCCAATCCTAAACAAATTATTTCTTTATATCCTTCTAAGTAACAAAAGTTTAAAATTTTATTAATCGATCCTAAATGATGTATTAATGTTTCATTATTTAGTGGAAAAATTTTACTTTTTTCGCGAAACTTAATTAGATCAAATAATATTCTTTTATTAGGGATTGAATGGAAATAAGGTACTTGACAATAATAGTCTTTTAAATATTCAAAATTAGAAAATTCTTCCTTATCAAGTATATGTGCTTTAATATTTAAATAACTAAAAATCTGTGGTATATTTTGATAAATCGCATCATTTTTCCAATTCTTATATGCAATTTCTCTAATTTCCTTCATTTTTGCAAATTCTAAAAAAGCAATTGTTGGTTTAAAATTTTTGTTCATAAAAGATTGGTTAAGGCATATAATATCATGTTTATTAATATGCTTCCACTGTTCTTCTGATATATCATTTATCGAGGTTCCTGATCCTACTATAAAAACGGTATCAGATTTCTTATACTTCGAATAATCTAAAGTTTTTATGTTCGGCCATTCTGAATTATTTAATTCTTTCCTAGCAAAATACGATGGTATATCTCTTTTAAGGAAGTATAGAGTATCTTTATAAGAAAAAGATTCTTTTCTATACTTAATTTTTATAAATACATATAATGGGACACAAATTATGTTATAAAGTATATTTTTTATCATTTCTGTTTTTTAATAAAGTTCAAAAGTAAAATAAATAGCAATAACAGTATCAAAATATAAATAGAAATTTTAATCATTATATTCTGATTAACAATAAAAAAAGCTACTAGTGTCATAAAAATAGTAATCAATAAAGATTCAACAGGTCTATAATTTACTTTTGAAAAATTTTTAAATTCTTTCAGTAAAAAACCTCTGTAGCTTAAATAAGTAACCCCTATAAAATAACCTACAGCTACTCCATAAATACCATAGATTGGTGTTACAATCAGATATATCAGTACTGTTAAAATTCCTCCTATAAAAGAAACTTTCCATAATTCTTTTGTCTTTTCTGTAAAAAATAAAACGGAGGTCGAAGCCATATACATAGGTTTATGATTAACAATCATAACAAGTATTATAACTAGATAATAGGAATCTTTTAATGTTTGATTTCTCATCAAAAAATCAACAAGTTCTTTTGAAAATATAGCTATTCCAAAAGTACCCGCAAAAACTAAAATTTGTACTATTCTTATTAAATATAATACTCTAATTTCATTCTTTTCCCTGTATTCTTTCATTATAATAGGACTCAATGCCTTATTAATTGCAAAAGAGGACAAATCTGCATAGCTATATAATTTTTCTGCAAAATTATATTTTCCTATTAAACCTATATTAACGTTATAACGATCCATTATTATTTTATTGGAAGACCCTATTAAAAAACTTCCATAACTATGAAAAACAGTAGGTAGTGAAATTTTTAAATATTGAATTATCAATCTTCTTTTAAAATTAAATATAGGTTTAATTCCTAATTTCATTAATGGATACCAACATGAAAAATTCCAGAATAATGTTCCTATAAAGGTGGCGTAAAACCATCCCATATATCCCATTTTATAAAACCGAATAAATACTACATTAAAAAAAATTGTTATTAAAGAAGTTAATATTGTTCTTATTGTTATTGGTAAAGGTTTTTCTTCTAATTGATAGTAAAATAATGCCATATTTGAAACAGGACCAAAAAATAACACTGGAAAAATTAATAAGAAAAGAATTAAGTATTTGTTATCTCCAACTTCATCAGGCATCAAAACATACAAAATAACAAACTGCAAAAAGGCATATACAATCGTCCACAAAATTAAAAACCCATAAATTTGACGCCAAATCATGATATATCTATCAGGATGTTTAACATATGTATTGACCAATATTACACCAAAACCTAGTATAGAAAAAGCTCCTAAAAATGCTGAATAAGACATTATAGTTCCATGTATACCATAATCAACATCAGTTAAAAACTCTGTTATAAAGGGTAGCACAAAAAAACCAATGACTTTTGGTATTTGTGGTCCTAAACCGTATATAAATGAATTTAAAAAAAGTCTTTTTAGCATTCAAAGATTATTTATTAAGCTATCCTTTTATATAATACTACGTACAATACAAAATGCTTCAGCATAATTTTTCCCAACAATAATTCCTCGTTGTTGAGCTAATATTTTAAGAGCTTCTGGTGATCTTGGATGTGGAAAAGATCTTTTTTCAAACTCATAAGCTTCCATACCTTTAATTTTTGCCTCAACATCTTGCTTACTAACCTCTATAAACAAATTTGGAATAAATTTTCTTGGTTCAGATGAAGCTATCCATTCTGTTCCTGATGGTGTCTCAAAAGTAATAATTGTATGAACTTTTTCATGACTCATGGGTCTTGTTGCTGTAACTACAGCTTCAAAAGTTCTTTGATGATCGATATTAACATCCCCTCCATGATGGGTGAAAATAATTTCAGGATTAAATTCTTCCTTTTCTTTTTCTATAACCTTTATAATATCCAATAAATCTACTGAGTCAAATCGATTATCTGGAAAATCATAAATACCTACTGACTCATATCCTATCGATTTTCTAGCTTCTTCAATATTTTGGCGATGGATTGTTAATTCTTCTTGCCATTTTTCTTGATCTCTTATGTCAGAGCGTGATGTGATACCTTCTCCTAAAATAATTGCTCTAATAACACAATTATGCTCATGAATCAATTTATGCATAGTTGCTCCTAACCCCAACAATTCATCATCAGGATGAGCTACAACTACTAATATTTTCTTATTTTCAAAAATCATAATCTATATCCTCTTTTTGTAATCGATCTCCCAAAAAAAGATCTTTTTTCACTTTTTTACCTATAATAACTTCTAAATATTTAGGTGGTAATCCAAACCCTGGGCGTACAGATCGAACATTATCATGGCTAATATAATCACCTTTTGAAATATTTTTAGAAACATATAAAGATCTTGAAAATCTTTTTCCAGAAATTTGTTTAGATGTTAAGTCATAAGTGACTTTCCCCAGTGCTGATTCAGCTTGCCTTACTTTTTCAACCATATCTGTAAATTCTTTTTCATCCATTGAAAAAGAAGCATCTGGGCCACCTATTTCCTTATTTAAAATAAAATGCTTTTCTATTACTCTAGCCCCCATAGCTACTGACAATACAGGTATTAAACTTCCTAATGTATGGTCTGATAGACCTACTTTCACGTTAAAATCTTTACCAAATTGTTTTATCATCATTAAATTAGCTTCTTCAATAGGAGCAGGATAAGATGAAGTACATTTTAATAAAGTTATATCTGTACATCCCTCTTCTCTACATGTTTCTACTGCTAATTTTATATCATTATAATCGGCAATTCCTGTTGATATTATCACAGGTTTTCCTTTAGAAGCAACATATTTCAATAAAGGTATATCGGTTATTTCAAAAGAAGCAATTTTATAAATAGGACAATCTAAATCTTCTAAAAAATCAACAGCAGTTAAATCAAAAGGGGTTGAAAAACAAATTAACCCTTCTCGTTTTGCTTCATCAAATAATTCTTTATGCCATTCCCATGGCAAACTAGCTTCTTCATATAATTCATATAAATTCTTCCCATCCCATATTGTTCCTCCTTGTACAATAAAATCATCTTTTGAAGAATTAAGTGTCATAGTATCTGGAGTATAAGTTTGCATCTTTATTGCATCTGCTCCAGCTCTCTTCGCAGCTCTAATTGTTTCTTTAGCAATATTAATATCACCTCCATGATTAGCTGACAATTCTGCTATTATAAATACTTTATCAGACATATTTTTATTCATTCTCTTTTTTTTGATTAATTATTATTTTTGCATCTGCAATAATTGTTTGGTCTGCTTTTAAAGAAGCTCTAGTAAATTCTATTTTAAAATTATCTGTTTTAATATAAGCTTTAGGATACCCTTCTGCATCTAACATTCTTATATAATCATATATTCTCTCTATATCTGAAAATGATGTTATATCGCTCTGATTTGCCACTCTCCTTTTAAACTCTACAATTTTTCCTTTCTGCTCAATAGGATTCAAATCTTTTTCAATGATTTCTTTAATCATTGTTTTAATTAAATTATTAGATCGATAAAAGATTTCTTCAGCAGTACCATAAAGTGATAAATCTTTTTTTAAATAGATTGGTCCTCCATCTAATTCTTTAACAACTTTTAGTGCTGATATTTTTGTTTCTTTAAATCCTCTATCTATTAAGTTTTGCAATGGACTCCCTCCTCTTCCAAATGGTAAATCAGTCATATGGAATACAACACATTCAAAATTAGCAAAAATTTCCTCAGGAATTATATAAGACCAATGAGGAATGAAAATTTTATCTATTCTACTATCTACTAAGTTTTTATATGTAAAATCTTTCTTTTCACGAATAAAGACCCATTCTATGTTATCAGAAGATAGTTCTTCTACTAAACTTTTATTCCACTTTTTCTCAGATAGTATAGCAAACTTTCTTTTCATATTATTTTAAATTTAAATCAAACATTTATTCAATTTTATATTTTTAATAAAAGTTCATAATTATTTGAATTTTCTTTTACAACCTTAAAATTAAATTGATAATGAAGAGTCAATGACTTTACATTATCCTTTAAAACTTCTGCTTTTATTTTTTTTAATCCTAATTCTTCAAAAAATAACTTTAATGTTGCTGTTAACATTTTTTTTCCATAACCCATTCCCATTAATTCTGGATTTAAAAAAAAACCCCAAAAAGCTTCCTTACTTTCTAAATCATATTTGTTAATATAAACAGCTCCAATAATCTGATCTTTTTTATTTACTGTCCAATAAAAATTTTTATCATTTTTACTTAATTTTTCAATAAAATCAAAATGGTCTCTTTCACTGATAATATCAGAATTTGTCATCATATTTCTAACTGATATATCATTTCTCATTTTCAATACCTCCCTCTTTTCTTCTATTGAAAGTTTAAAATAATTTTTAAATGTAAAATCTTCAATTATATAATCTTTATCTCTATCAATTAATAACATATAAAATTTTATATTAAGTATTACTAATTTCTACAAAATGTTTTTTATGGTTTTCTTTACTTTTTTGTATTTTTTCCATAAAGCTTTTATCCAAATCTTTTCTTAAGCATTCATCCAAATCGATCTTTAATCGATCTTTATCTAAAATATTTAAATCACCATAACCATTCACATACCCATTATCATTTAAATATTTAAACATATACTCTTGATTATCAATATAATAACCAGATACCACATTAATTCCTAAAGCTAGTGCTTCTATACACATTGAACTAGAAGGCAATATACCCGAACAAGCTCTTTTCATCAAATCACTTACTTCTTTAGAGCTTAATTTGCTATATAATTGAATATTTTCATATTTTCTCGCAAATTCTTCTACATCAAAATATTTCTCATTTTGATCATTTAATATTATATTGATTTTATATGACAAATGATATTTTAAATCAATAGTCATCTTAACATATTCATATGTTAGATTATTAAAATCTGTACCTCCAAAAGCTATTAAAATTTCCTTTTTTTTATCCATTTGTTCAATTAATAAAAAATCTTTTCTTAGTAAAGCATTTTCTAATCCTAAAAAAAGCTTTGTATAACTTTCTTTTGAATAAGACTTATAAGATGTAATATCAATCTGGTTAATAATTGCATCTGCTACAAAATGTCGATCAGCAAGGTCATCAATACAAACTAATTTGCAACCAGATTTTTTAATTTTTTGTTGGTAATCTGTTGAAAAAAAATAATTATCGAGAACTACAATTTCATCTCCCTCTAACATAGTAAGAAATTGATTAAAATGAGTTTCATCTTCTTCAAGTTTTATCCTTTTATGGCAAATCTTATTAATTTCTTCTTCAATAAAAGAATTCAAAAAACGTGTAACGAAAACACATTCAAAATCATTCCTTAATGATTCTGCTAAAGCCAACAAACGTATAACATGTCCATATCCTATATCTTGACTCGCATCAGCACGAAATAAAATTTTTTTCATCCGATCAAACCTTTTTTTGAATTATTTCTTTATTTATTTCAAAAATCCAATGTTCTCTTTCATATAACATAACAATATCATCTAAATTGAACGCTATATTAGGTTGAAAATACTTGAATAAAGCACATTGTGTTAGATAATCTTCTTTAGTATCAACTGTTAATCTCAATTTATCTAAACCAGAATAATGAAAATCCTTAAAAAAATTCAATTTATAATGATTTGGATTATTTTTAAAAAATAGAGTAACGTGTTCCTTTTCTTCTAAAGTCAACTTATCTTCTTGTAAGTTTTCAAAGCAATAACCTGAAATAACCTCTATATTCATTCCTAGAGGATAACTAATAGAATAAGTATAATCTGCTTTCTTTTCAATATGATCATTAATTACTTTATCGATTAATTCGTGATGAACACACGGATTGTCTGCTGTTAAGCGAACAATATAATCATATTTAAATTTTGATTGTACAGCAACAAACCTACTTAAAACATCATTTTCATCTCCTCTAAAAAGAGATATATTATTTTTAGTTTTTATATGGTTTTCTAACTGATCATCTTTTTTATTTATGGATGTTACTACTTCAATAGCATTAATATATTTTGATGCACCTATCCTATCAATAATAACATCAATTATTGTAGTCTTAGATGAATAAGGTAATTTTTTCAATATTTTACCTGGAAGCCTAGTAGAGCCCATCCTAGCTTGAATAACAGCGGCTATTTTATATTTATGTTGTTGTCCATCCTCCATCTACAGCTATATTTTGACCTGTTACATAATTGGAACTATCACTCGATAAAAAAACACAAACTCCTTGTAATTCTTCAGGACTTCCAATTCTTCCTAATAATGTTTTGGCTGACAAATTGGTTATAAAGGTTTCTGATTTTTGTACTTCTATTGAAGGGAAAGGTCCTGGGGAAATAGCATTAACACAAATATTTTCTCTTCCTAATAATGAAGCAAAATACTTAGTCAATTGGATAACACCTGCCTTTGCTGCTCCATATTGGGGTGGATTCAAAAACATCTCATTATCTTTATACACTTTAAAATCCGGAGAAACCATACCATACATAGATGCTATATTTATTATTTTTCCTTTTCCTTGTTTTCTAAAAATAGGTATAATAGATTTAATACATTTATGAACGCTATCTAAAGTTCCTTCTATCCCTATTCTAAAGGCATCATCATCAAAATCATCCATTTCTCCTCCTGCAATAGCATAAAAAGCATTGTTTATGAGTACATCTATTTTACCATACTTCTTTTCTATATCTAAAAAAATATTTTTGATAGTCGTAGAAGACGAACTTATATCAAATTTTTCAAAATCTGGTTTGTCTAATTCATTTTTAAAAACATCATCAAATCGTTCTTTTGATCTTCCTAAAACTATCACAGTAGCATTTTGTTTTAGAAGTCCTAAAGTCATCGCTTTCCCTAGGTATCCATAGCCTCCTGTTATTAATACATTTTTATCTTTTAAGTCAAACATTACTATCTATTTTAAAATCCAATTAGAAGGATTTATATATTTCTCATCATCTATAGAAAACTTTTCAAAATCTATATTCTTAAGGATTTCCAGATCAATTTTATTTAATTCTTCAACATTTTCCTTTAATTGATCCAGACTATTAACACCAATTACCAGTTTATCTACAAAACTATTTTTAATGATAAAGTATAGCGCTAAAAGAGTAGGTGAAACTCCATAATCATTAGCTGTTCGATGAAAGTCAACTATTTTTTCTTTTACAGGTGAAAAAAAAGGAGGAATATCATCCTCATTCATAAAAATTAATCCTTGAGAAAAAACAGACCTAACATGAACCTCAATATTCTTTTTATTTAAAATTTCTAAATAAGGAATGAATTTCTGATTAAAAATATTTATTGGAATTTGAATTAAATCAAATTTAACATTATCATTTAATAGAGTTAATAAATCATCTACTGAGTACAATGAGAACCCTATTTTTTGGACTAATCCTTCATTTTTCAAGCTCATCATTTCATCAAAACTCTGAGTATCATTTAAATATATACTAAAATTATGAAATAAATAGCCATAAATCATTCTTTGCTTTAATCTGTCAATAGAATCTTTAAATTCTTTATCAACTCCTTTACTTCCTGAATATTTAGTTATAATTTTATAATCATTTGAAATAGGAATATTACCTATGACCTGTTCACTATCTCCATATGCATATGCAGTATCTAAGGTATTAATACCAACTTCTTTAGCAAATGTTAAAATATCATTTACTTCATTAGCATTTGTCTTGCCATGAGTATTACTTATACCATAATTTATTCCAAATTGAACAGTTCCTAATGCTATTTTATCATTATAACAACTCATAAAAACTTAATACTCTATCAATTACATAGTTCTGTTCTTCATCAGTTAAAGATGGATACATAGGTAAACTAATACATCTTTCATAATATTTTTCTGAATTAGATAAATCTGCTCCATCATAGCCTATTGCTTTATAATAAGGCAGAGTATGAACTGGAATATAGTGTATTTGAGCATATATGTTATTTTCTTTCAAATAATCATACATTTTTTTTCTATCATCTACTTCAATAACAAATAAATGATGTGCATTATACATTCCTTCAGGTAAAGATTGATACTTTATTTTCCCTTCAAATGCTTTCTTATATACTTGTGCTATTTCGTTTCGTTTCTTGACACCACTTTCATTCTTAAAAAGCTGACTAATTCCTAATGCTGATTGAAAGTCTGTTAAACGGTAATTATATCCTAATGTTTTCATTTCATAATACCATCCTCCATGGTTTTCTTCCATATTTTCTTTTGTAATACCATGGGTACGAAGCAACAATAATTTTTCATATAAACTTTTAGAGTTTGTTGTGATCATTCCTCCTTCTCCACAAGCTATATGTTTAACTGGATGAAAAGAAAAAATACTTAAATCAGCATATTGACCATTCCCACACATTTGTTTTTCTCCCTTAGAATCCAAAAAATAACCTCCAGGAGCATGGCATGCATCTTCAATAACCCATAAGTCATGCTCATTGGCTAATTCTTTAAATGCCTCTAAATTTACTGGTAATCCTCCAAAATCAACAGGGATTATCCCTTTAAAAAAACCTTTAGGTTTACTTTCAATAAGTTTTCTTACTGATTCTATATCTAATATATAAGTTTCTGGATTAATATCAGCAAACCAAACTTCTCCTTCTACATATCGAATACAATTTGCACTTGCTGCAAAAGTTATAGGAGTTGTAATAACTCTATCCCCTTTCTCTAATCCTAATGCTAAAACAGACAAATGTAACCCGGCTGTTGCATTATTAACAGAGACAGCATATTCTGCTCCAACATATTTAGCAAACTTATCTTCAAACTCCTTGACCTTAGGCCCTTGCGTTAAATAATCAGCCTGTAGAGTTTCAATTACAGCTTTTATATCATCTTCTTCTATTGATTGACGACCGTATGGAATTGCTTTTTCTATCATAACACTTCAAAATTTGAGTCTACATGTTCTTTTATCAAACTTCTCAATCCTTCTACCGTCTCCCATTCTTCATTATTTCCTGAATTATATATAAATCCGATAGGAACTTGTTTAGCATTAAACTCTTTAATAAAATCTTTTAAATCCCAATTAGCCACTGTTGGCAAAATAGTATAATATTTTCCTAAATCATAAGTATAAAATGAGTCTGAACTAGCAATCATTTCTTCATGTAATTTCTCTCCAGGTCTAATTCCTACAACTCTATGCTCAATATTAGGTGCAATCGCTTTTGCCACATCTGTTATTTTATATGAAGGGATTTTAGGTATAAAAATCTCTCCTCCCCAAGCATGTTCTAAAGCGTGTAAAACCATATCTACACCACCATCCAAAGAGATATTAAATCGGGTCATTTCTAAATCTGTTATCGGTAAAAACCCTTCTTCTCTCTTTTTTATAAAAAATGGTATTACGGAACCATTTGATCCCATAACATTTCCATAGCGTACTACTGAAAATCTGATATCATTCCACCCTTTTATATTATTAGCTGCTACGAATAATTTATCTGAAGTCAATTTGGTTGCACCATATAAATTAATAGGTGCGCATGCTTTATCGGTTGATAAGGCCACCACTCGTTCTACATTTGTTTCTAAACAAGCATGTATTACGTTTTCGGCTCCATTAACATTAGTTTTAATACATTCTGATGGGTTATATTCTGCTAAATGAACGTGCTTCATTGCTGCTGCATGAATCACATAATCAATATCTTTCATTGCTCTTACCAAACGTTCTTTATCTCTTACATCTCCAATAAAGAAACGAATAGCAGGATATTTATCTAAAGGAAATTCTTGAGCCATTACGAATTGTTTCTGCTCATCTCTTGAAAAAATCACCAATCTTTTTACTTCAGGATATTCTGAAAATATTCTTCTTGTTAAGGCTTTCCCTAATGATCCTGTTCCACCTGTAATTAAAATAGATTTATTATTTAGACTCATGTTATTTTTTAAATTACTTAATTTTATACATCCTTTATTTATAATCTTCCATCAACTATATCTCGATCTAAAAACGACTTTGTATCAAATACTACTCCTTTAGATTCTTTCAATAGATTTATGTCTAAATCTAAAAATTCTTTATGAGATACAGCTATTATTATAGAAGAATAACGCTTTCCTCCTATTGAGTTCACTAATTCAATTCCATATTCTTCTTTTACCTCCTCTTTATTAGCCCAAGGATCATAAATATCTACATCAACACCAAACTGTGTTAACTCACTATAAATATCTACTACTTTAGTATTTCGAATATCAGGACAATTTTCTTTAAACGTTATTCCTAATATTAAAGATTTTGAACCTTTAATTGTGTGACCATTTTGTATTAATAACTTTACCACTTTATTTGCTACAAACATTCCCATATTATCATTCACTCTCCTCCCTGATAATATAACTTGTGGGTGATATCCTAGTGACTCGGCTTTATGAGCTAAATAATAAGGATCTACTCCTATACAATGACCTCCTACTAATCCTGGTTTAAACTTTAAGAAATTCCATTTTGTTCCAGCAGCTTCTAAAACATCAATTGTATCAATTCCAATACGGTCAAATATTAGAGCCAATTCATTTACAAAAGAAATATTCACATCACGTTGTGCATTTTCAATTGCCTTTGAAGCTTCAGCTACTTTTATACTACTTGCTTTATGTGTACCTGCCTTTATAATAGAAGCATATAAATTATCCACATAAGTTGCAACTTCTTCTGTTGATCCTGAAGTTACTTTTTTAATTGTAGTTAGTGTATTAACCTTATCTCCTGGATTAATTCGTTCAGGAGAATATCCACAATAAAAATCTTTATTAAACTTCAATCCAGATTCACTTTCTAAAACAGGAACACAATCCTCTTCTGTACACCCTGGGTATACTGTTGATTCATAAATGACTAAATCATTTTTTTTCAGGATACTCCCTAACATTTTCGAAGCACTCAGTAATGGTTTCAAATCAGGTGCTTTAAAAGCATTAATTGGTGTAGGGACTGTCACAATAAACACATTACATTCCGAAATAGATTGTAATTCTGAAGTGAATTTCAATCCTTTTTCATTATCTTGATAAGACATTACCTCTTGTAATTCCTTAGGATCAGCTTCTAATGTATGATCTTCTCCTCTGGATAATTCTTCAACTCGTTCTGTATTTATATCAAAACCAATTGTTCTGTATTTTTTTCCAAATTCAAGTGCTAAGGGTAAGCCTACATAACCTAATCCTATTACACATATTTGAGCTTTAGATTTTTTCATATTAATTTTTTCGGACTGTAAAATTATAAAATTTATTTTACACTATATTAAATAATTAACATCTTAAATAATCATTCCAGCTGCAACTGTTTCGCTCGTCGTTACATCTACCAAAATTAAACTTCCTGTTATTCTATTTCTTGAATAAGAATCTGTATATAATGGGTTTGTTGTTCTTAATTTAACACGAACAATATCATTCATTTTGATCTCTTCTTCTCCTTCTTTTTTCCCTAAAGTATTAACGTCTACTTTGTAAGTTACTTCTTTTATCATCGCCTTTACTTCATTTGAAGTATGCTTTAAATAATATTTTCCTCTAGGGCTTGGTGATTCACTATTCAACCAACATAGCATAACATCTAAATCTTGAGTTGAATTAGGTAAAGAATCTTCTTTAACAATCATATCACCTCTTCCTAAATCAATATCATCTTCTAATTGTATCGATACTGACATAGGAGGAAACGCTTCTTTTACTTGACCTTTGAATGTATCAATTGATTTAATTTTTGATTTAAATCCTGAAGGAAGTAACATTACTTCTTCTCCTTGTTTTAAAACACCTCCTGCAACTCTTCCTGCATAACCTCTATAATCGTGAAATTCATCTGATTTTGGACGTATTACAGTTTGAATTGGGAAACGTACATCTTCAAAATCTTGATCCCCTGTTATGTAAATTGTCTCTAATGTTTCTAATAACGGTTTTCCTTTATACCATGGAGTTTTTTCAGATGATTCCACTACATTATCTCCTTTCAAAGCTGAAATAGGAATGAAACGAATATCTTTAACATCCAATAAAGCTGAAAAATTTTCATATTGTTGTACAATATCCTCAAAGACTTCTTCTGAATAATCTACCAAATCCATCTTATTCACACAAACTACTAAATGAGGTATTTGTAATAATGAAGCAATATAAGAGTGACGCTTAGTTTGTTCAATAACACCATTTCTAGCATCAATTAATATTAAAGCAACATTTGCTGTTGAAGCTCCTGTTACCATATTACGCGTATATTGTATGTGACCTGGAGTATCTGCTATGATAAACTTACGTTTTGGAGTTGAAAAATATCGATATGCTACATCAATTGTAATTCCTTGCTCTCGTTCATCTTTTAAACCATCTGTCAATAAGGCTAAATCCATATCTTCCAGTCCACGCTTTTTTGAAGAATCTTCCATGGCATTTAACTGATCTTCAAATATAGATTTAGAATCGTATAATAAACGTCCAATTAATGTACTCTTTCCATCATCTACACTTCCCGCTGTAGTAAAACGTAGTATTTCTTTATCTTGACTTATCATTTTTCTTTATCCGTTATTTATAATATATTAGAAATTTAGAAGAATTGTATTTCTAAAAATACCCTTCTCTTTTACGATCTTCCATTGCTGTTTCACTTCGCTTATCATCAGCTCTGTTTCCACGCTCTGTTTGACGTGCTATAGATACTTCTTCAACTATTTTTTCTAATGTATCGGCATCTGACTCATCACCTCCTGTTATGGTTATATCACCTAATGTTCTAAATCGTATTTTTTTTGTTACAATCTCTTCTCCTTCTCGTAAGTTTAAAAATTCAGAATTGGGAATCCAAGTACCATTTCTATAAACAACTTCACGTTCATGTGCAAAATATAATGATGGGATTTCAATCTTTTCATGCATTATATAATTCCATATATCCATTTCTGTCCAATTTGATATTGGAAATACTCGGAAATGTTCTCCAAAGTTTAATCGTCCATTAAATAAATTCCATAATTCTGGACGTTGGTTTTTAGGATCCCACTGTCCAAAATCATCTCGATGGGAAAAAAAGCGTTCTTTAGCTCTTGCTTTTTCTTCATCTCTTCTTCCTCCTCCCATACAACAATCAAACCCATTCTCCTCTATAGCATCTAACAATGTAGTGGTCTGCAAGGCATTACGACTTGCATTAATACCGGTTTCTTCTTTCACACGTTTTTCATCAATCGACTTCTGAACAGAACCTACTACCAACTGAACACCCAACTTTTTCACCAACTGATCTCTAAAAGCTATGGTTTCAGGAAAATTATGTCCTGTATCTACGTGAAATAATGGGAATGGGATCTTTCCAGGGTAAAATGCTTTTCTAGCTAAATGTGTTAAAACAATAGAGTCTTTTCCTCCTGAAAATAAAATTGCCGGATTATTAAATTGAGCTATCACCTCTCGCAATACAAAAATTGCTTCTGATTCTAACTCTTCTAAATAAGAAAGATTATATTTCATAAATATTTTTTGATAGCTACAAATCTACAGTTTTTTAAATAGTTATCAAATCCGTTTACGATAAAATAACAAAGAGTTTATTCGTTTTCTTCTTCTTGATCAAGCTTATAAATTGAACGATACCATATTCTCTCGTGAAGATAATAAAAAATCATTTTTAAAACGGCTTCGGTTAATGCTATTCCTGTAGCTTTTTCAATAGCATCTTTATCTTCTTGGAAAAATAAATAACTCAAAACGAAAGTAGTTAATGAGGCCAAAATACGCCATGTTATGGTTTTATAAATATGGATTCTAGCACTCTTCTGAAGTTTTTTCTTGGGTATTTGTTTTTCTACATCTCCTTCTGCCATCCTTTTTATAGTAAAATGATAATTTTCTATTCAATTTATTTTGCACAAATATACGTTTTAGGCATCTTTGTAACAAAATTTTTAACTTATTAAGTTTTGATATGGCAAAGTTAATCAAATTATATGAAAATAATCCAGATGAAAAAAAAATTGATCAGATTGTAGAAATACTCAAAAAAGGAGGTATTATTATCTATCCTACTGATACAGTTTATGGAATTGGTTGTGACATTACCCATACAAAAGCAATGGAAAAAGTAGCTTTAATTAAAGGTATTAAATTATCTAAAGCGAATTTTTCTTTTATCTGTAATGATTTGAGTCATATTTCTGATTTCACAAAACCCATACCTACAGCCACTTATAAAATTTTGAAACGATGCCTCCCAGGAGCCTTCACTTTTATTCTAGAAGCTAACAATCGACTTCCTAAAGCTTTTAAAGGGAAAAAAACGATTGGAATCCGTGTTCCTGACAATACTATCCCGAGAATTATTGTAGAAAAGCTAGGCAATCCTATTTTAACTACTTCCGTATTAGATCATGATGAAATTTTAGAATACACAACAGATCCTGAACTCATTCTTGAACGTCATGATAAAATTGTAGATCTTGTAATAGACGGAGGTTATGGAAATAATGTAGCTTCTACCATTGTTGATTTATCTCAAAATTCAATCGAAATTATTCGAGAAGGAAAAGGTGATATAAATTTATTATATTAGATGTGTGAGAACATTTCATTATAAAGATTTAGGTCCAGGATTATTATTTGCGGGAGCTGCCATTGGTGTATCCCACTTAGTTCAATCAACTAAGGCTGGAGCAGAATTTGGGTTATCTTTTTTATGGGTATTGTTATTCGTTAATCTTTTTAAATATCCTTTTTTCTTATTTGGAGCAAAATATACTGCCATTACAAAAGAAAGTCTTCTAGACGGTTATCTAAAAATAGGAAAACCTTTTTTATGGATCTACTTTATATTAAACTTGTTTACCATATTTACCATTCAAGCAGCCGTTACACTTGTTACAGCAGGTATTATTATGTCATTATTTGATGGAACTAACATTTTCATTTGGGCATTAGGTATTACTATAATTTGTTCTTTTTTACTAACCATTGGCAAATTCAAACTATTAGATCGTTTTATTAAATTTATTATTATAACTCTTACTATAAGTACATTCTTTGCTTTATACTTTGCCTTTAATAATACCGATATTCATTTCAATTGGACACAACAATTTCCCAAAGAAGCTTATGGTATCACCTTTTTAATTGCCTTTATGGGTTGGATGCCAGCTCCATTAGATGTTTCTATTTGGAATTCTTTATGGATTACTGAAAAAACCAAATCTAAAACCTTATCTACTAAAAAAATAGTATTCGACTTTAATATAGGCTATTTTGGAACCATTATATTAGCTTTTTGTTTCCTTTTCTTAGGCTATCTTGTAATGTATAACTCGGGAGAAACTTTTTCTCCTAAAGCAGGTATTTTTGCTAAACAATTAATCGACTTATATACTAAAAACCTAGGAGAACACTTCTATTATTTAATAGGAATTGCTGCTTTCACCACTATGTTAAGTACTACCCTAACTACTTTAGATGCTTCACCTAGAGCCATGGCAAAAACAACTTCTTTATTATTTCCTAAAAAATCTTCAAAAAACTATTACCGTATTTGGATGATTATTTTAATCATAGGAACCCTACTTATTTTAAAATTGTTTGTTGAAAACATGGGAACCATGATCAAAATTGCAACTATTCTCTCTTTTGCATCAGCTCCATTTTATGCGATCATGAATTTCTATCTAATCAACAGTCAATTTGTGGACAAAATGTATCATCCTAAAATAATTATGAAAACTCTTAGTGTTTTAGGAATATTATTTTTGCTTAGTTTTTCTATCGGCTATATACTTTTTATCATATAAAAAAACATAATGCATTGCATAACAATAACTTAATCTGATACACATCATAATAATGATGATAGATTATACAAACAGTTGTTTGTATAAAAATCACTGCATCTTATATAAAAACAATTAAAAATACACAATTTCACAATAGATTATTATAGAAATTTTAAACATAAATAAATATGAGAAAAATTAATCTACTAATGATCTTTGCACTTTGTTGTAGTTCTTTGCTTTTTTCACAAGCTACTGAATACCAGCACAAAAAAGATCATCATCAAAAAGAAGTAATTGGTTATTTTACCAATTGGGATGCCTGGAAAGCAGCCAATCATGGTGTGACCAAAGGATTTTACAATCAATTAAATATTGATTATTCTCAGTACACTATTTTAAACTGGTCCTTTTTAGGTGTTGCCAAGGATGGTTCTTTACATAGTGGTGATTTACGTAATAAAAATATCTATCAAGAAGGTACAGTTCAAGATCCTGGCCCAATGTTTTATGATGACATTTACTCTAGTTGGGATTATTGGTTACTTTATGGAGATTTACAAATCTTTCAATATTTACCTGATGACTTAGACAAAAAAAATACTCATGAATCTTATTGGGCTTATGAGCAATATGGTTACAAAGGTAATGGTAGTGGATGGATTAATACCAAAACAGGGGAATCAGGTAGTTTCCCTCTCCCTTTACCTAAACCTGGTTCTAACAAAGGACTTTTAGATTTAGCTCACGCAAACAATGTAAAAGTTATGGTATCTATTGGAGGATGGAGTATGTCTAAACATTTTCCTGATGTAGCAGCTGATCCAGCTAAAAGAGCTCGTTTTGTGGAAGATTGTTCTAAACTTATTAATATGGGATTTGATGGAATTGATATTGATTGGGAATTTCCAGGAGTTTCAGGAATGAATTTTCAAGGAACTAGTCATGATTACACTAATTTTGCCATCTTAATGGAAGAAATAAGAGCTGCTATTGGACCTGACAAACTACTAACAGCAGCTTTTGGGCAAACACCTAATAAATTATCAGGTTTTGACTGGAATCGATTAGATCAATCCATGGATTACTTTAATATGATGACTTATGACTTCCACGGAGGATGGTCAAATATAGCAGGACATAATGCTCCTTTATATTCTTATGATGGCGAAGAATATGGTCCCATGTCTGTTGATGATACTTTTCAATACTTGGTAAGTATTGGAGTAAACCCTCAAAAAATAAATCTTGGAGTTGGTTTTTACGGTCGTGGAGTCATTACAAATGGTAATGCAGCCTTAAATGCTCCAACTGTTAAAGTTAATAAAACCATTCAACCTGATGGCCCTATTTCTACTGCTGGAGATTACACCAATTGGGGTGCTTTTGATGCTACGCCTATGTATAACTATATTCAACAAAATAAAGAAGGATGGACTTACAACTGGGATGACCAAGCTAAAGTACCTTATTTAACAAAAGGTAACTATTTTCTTAGTTTTGACGATCAACGTTCCATCGAAGAAAAAGCAAAGTATGTAAATGCTAAAAACGCAGGTGGGGTTATCATATGGCAAGTTTTTGGAGATCAAAAACCAGGTACTATTACAGAAACTATTGCAAGTAAATTACCTTACGCTCCTTCAACTGAAGCGCCGTTAGTTAATACATTAAATCGTGTTTTTGCAGAAAACGGAACACCTGATAACATCCCTCCAACAATTACACTTGTAAAACCCGAAAGTAATACCTTATTTTCTCAAGAAACTTTAGATACTATTGCTATTGAAGTTACCATTTCAGATACAGATGGTCTAATAAGTTCTACTGAATTTACAATCAATTCTGAAATCGTTTCATTTTCACAATCACAAAATTCATTTACTTTAAATTATTTACCTCAAAGCTTTGGAGACTATTCTTTAAATATTACAGCTACTGACAATGATGGTGCAACCTCATCTTTATCTAGTACCTTTAAAATTGAAGAAAAAAGCATTATCAATAATGCTCCAGAATTCACTGGAATTCAAAACATACAAATCACGGTTGGAGATTCTTTTAATGCTCTAGATAATATAACAGCTCAAGATATCGAAGATGGTGATTTAACATCTTCAATCACAATAGAAGGTACTGTAGATACTAATACAGTAGGCTCTTATACACTAACCTACTCTGTTCAAGACACTCAAGGTTTAACTACACAAGCAGAAAGAGTTATAACAGTTCAATCTTCTACAAATGGAAATAATGGACTTAATGATTTAATTTCAGAAACAATGTGGGCTGAACTATTTCCTAATCGTTATGGACAAAGTACTCACATAACACAATCAGACACAACCGATTTTTATAGTTACGCTAATTTTGTTGAGGCAGTTCAACGAATGCAAAATATTCAAATAACATTTGAGCGAAAATGTGCTACAAACGCCTATAAAATCACACGAAAAGACAAAACAACAGGAGCTACAGTAGTCATTAGAGAAGACGATAATTTTTCTTCTAGCTCTGCTACTATCATAACACAAGTAGTCGATTATGGTTCTTTCCTTTCAGAAGGAAATTTAGAAACTAAAAAACGAGAATTAATGGCTTTCTTAGCTAATATTTCTCAAGAAACAACAGGCGGTTGGGATACAGCTCCAGGAGGGAAATACGCTTGGGGGTTATATTTTAGAGAAGAACAAGGTTATGCAGGTTCTTCATCAATAGGTTATGTAGATTCTGGTAGTACTTTATATCCTCCAACAGCTGGAAAATCATATCATGGAAGAGGACCAATACAATTAAGTTGGAATTATAATTATGGACAAGTAAGTCAATTTTTATATGGTGACAAACAAATTTTATTAGACAATCCTGAAAAAGTGATTGAAGATGGCGCTTTAGCCTTTCAGACTGCCATTTGGTTTTGGATGACACCGCAATATCCTAAACCTTCAGCTCATGATTCTATGGTAGGTAATTGGCAACCTACAGCTCAACAAAGAGATGCTGGATTAATCCCTGGATTTGGCTCTACAGTCAATATTATTAACGGTGGTATTGAGTGTAACAGTGGAACTGAAAACACAAAAGTTTTAGGAAGAATTGGTCACTATGAACGCTATACAACCCTTGCAGGAATTGGAATGGCTTTAGACGGAACAGATAATGTAGTAGAACTAGGATGTGCCAATATGCCTGCTTTCCAAATTGATTATCAAGAATGTGGAAGCACGCCTGAACTTGCTGCATTAGATTTTATCAACCCTAAAAATGGAGATTTTATTACACTAGCAAGTGGTGAGAATGTAAATATTGAATTAAATATTACAGATCCAAACCAATCTGTTTCCAATATTCAAATTACAGTTGATAATCAAACTTTTAATGGAACAACAGCTACTTGGACTCCAAATGGTTTTGGAGCATATACCCTAACAGCTACTGCTAAAGATGGTAATACAAATTTAGAAAAAAGTATTACCATAACTCTTATTGATTCTGATGTAGCTACAGGTTGTGAAGGAATTGCTTCTTGGAGTGCCCAAGCGTATGCTACTCCTAACACAGAAGTATATTACAACGGTGCTATCTATAAAAACAAATGGTATGCTGAAGCTACAGACCAACCAGGCTCTTCAGATGTTTGGGCGTTTGTAGATTATTGTGGTGAAGGTCCTGATCTAAGTACTACTTGTGGTTATGAAGAATGGAATACTAATAAAGTATATGCAACCGGTGGTTTACAAGTGTATTATCAAGGAAATATTTACCAAAGTAATTGGTGGACGAAAGGAAACATTCCTTCATCAACAAACGAATGGTCTTTAGTATCTTCTTGTCCTAACACTTCTGCTAGAATTGCCACAACAGAAATTTTTGAACTTCCTACTTTTAAAGTATATCCTAATCCTACTTCTGATATATTGTATATTCAAACCGATAAATCAGTTGTTAAAGGAATGATATACTCTTTAACAGGTCGCCCTATTCAAACATTCAATTCTAAACAGATTCAAGTTCATAGCTTATCAAGTGGAACTTATCTCTTAAAAGTCATTTTCTCAGATGGATCTAGTCAAAGTACTAAATTCTCTAAGAAATAATTTCTATAATAGACAACGAAAGCCCTGAATCGTCATAATTCAGGGCTTTTCTTTATTATTTAATTAAGAAGTTATTTCAATAACAATATAAATTCAAGATATTACTTACTAAAGCTTACTCTTCTTCAAACATTCTAACATGTACTTTTCCTCCTTTTTGAATCCATCCACGAAACATTCCAGTCGTATTAAAAGGTGTTGCAATATTTCCTTGCCGATCTAAAGCAATAATACCTCCGTCTCCATTTTTATCTACTAATTTTTTATGTACTACTTCATTAGACGCTTCTTTCAAAGAAAGACCTTTATACTTCATTAAAGCTGCAATATCATAAGCTACCACATTTCGAATAAAAAACTCACCATGACCCGTTGCAGATACTCCACAAGTTGCATTATCAGCGTAAGTACCTGCACCTATTATCGGAGAGTCTCCTATTCTACCATAACGTTTGTTTGTCATTCCCCCTGTAGAAGTTCCTGCAGCTATATTTCCATATTGATCTAATGCCACAGCACCCACTGTCCCCATTTTAGGAGCCTCAATATAAACATCCTTATATACCTGTGCTTGGCTTTTATCATCATGATCCAATTGAACTTGTTCTTTCTTTTTTATATTTTGTAATTGATTATATCGTTTCTCTGTAAAAAAGTAGTTTGAATCTACTATTTCTAATCCATTTTTCTCAGCAAAAAGTTCTGCTCCTTTTCCTGCCATCATTACATGAGGTGATTTTTCCATTACTATAAATGCTCCTTCGATAGGGCTTTTAATATGTGAAACCCCTGCAACAGCTCCTGCCTTTCCTGTTTTACCATCCATAATTGAAGCATCTAATTCATTTTTACCATCATGAGTAAAAACAGCTCCAACTCCAGCATTAAACAAAGGAGAAGCTTCCAAAACCTGAATAGCTTTAATAACTGCTTCAGTTGATTTCCCTCCTTTTTCTAAAACAGCATAACCTTGTTTTAAAGCTTCTTCTAATTTTATTTCATATTCTTTTTCTAATACTTCTGAAATATTTTCTTTTTTAATTCCTCCTGCCCCTCCATGGATAACAATCGTAATTGGACCATTTTTTTCTCTAGACATTTGTTTTTCTGATACCTCTTCATCATTCTTTTTACTTATAGAATTACATGAGAAAAGCATTAAAAAACTTATAAGGGTGTAAAACGTTATTTTCATACTATTTTTCTTTAAAGTTAAATATACTAAAAAATCCCAACCGTATACGATTGGGATTTAAATATCATATTATTCATATTAAACTTTCATTTCATACTCCATTCCTAATAAATCCTTATTCTTTTCTAATACAGGATTTAAATGATAATGAAGAAAGTCAACCGTTTGTTGTTCTGCAAATCCAGTATATTTTTTAGGATCTGCTACTTTTTTTAATTCTTCTAAAGTAAAAGGATATGTTTTATCATTTGCAATACGTTCTAATAAATCGTTCTCTTTTCCTTCTTGTTTTACTTGTAAACCTGCCTCAATACTATGTACACGAATACTTTCATGCAATTCTTGACGATCTCCTCCCGCTTTCACACCTTCCATAATAAACATTTCGGTCATCATAAATGGCAATTCTGCCATCACATGTTTTTCTATTACCTTAGGATAAACTACCATTCCATCCACAACATTATGCCAAATCGATAATAAAGCATCTGTAGCTAGAAAGGCTTGCGGAATCGATAAACGCTTGTTTGCAGAATCATCCAATGTTCTTTCAAACCATTGTGTAGCCGCAACCTGAGCAGGACTATTGGTTAACGCAATAACAAATTTAGCTAGTGAAGAAATACGTTCAGAACGCATAGGATTACGTTTATAAGCCATAGCACTTGAACCAATTTGTTTTTTAGCAAAAGGCTCTTCCATCTCTTTTAAATTAGATAATAAACGTAAATCATTGGTGAATTTATGTGCTGATTGTGCAATACTTGATAACACGTTCAATACGCGACTATCTACTTTACGATCATACGTTTGACCTGTTACAGCCTGGCTTGCTTTAAAGCCCATTTTTTGAGCTACTTTCTCATCCAATTGAATTAATTTTTCATAATCTCCTTCAAAAAGATCTTTATAACTAGCTCCTGTTCCTGTTGTTCCTTTTACTCCTCGTAACTTTAATGAATCTATTACAAATTCAAGCTCTTCAATATCCATTAATAAGCTTTGTAACCACAAGGTTGCTCGTTTTCCAACCGTAGTCAATTGTGCTGGCTGATAATGTGTAAAGCCTAAAGTAGGTAATCCTTTATTTTCTTTAGCAAAATTACCCAACAAGTGCATTACATTGATTAATTTCTTCTTAATAATTTGTAAGCCTTCTTTATGTTGAATAATATCTGTATTATCTCCTACAAAAGCAGAAGTTGCACCTAAATGAATAATAGGTTTTGCAGCAGGTGCCACATCTCCAAAAGCATGAACATGCGCCATTACATCATGACGAAATTCTTTTTCATATTGAGCTGCTACTTTAAAGTCAATATTGTTGACTTGAGTTTTCATTTCTTGTAATTGCTCATCTGTAATGGCAAGACCTAACTCTTGCTCGCTCTCTGCTAAAGCAATCCACAATTTTCTCCAAGTGGAAAATTTCATTTCTGGAGAAAATGTATATAACATTTCTTTACTACCGTAACGCTCTACTAATGGGTTGGAATATTGATTCATTTGTACTGTTTTATTTTCATCTTGATTGAAGCCTCAAAAATACAAATTTTGAGCGTTTCATGTATGTTAGGTTAAGGTTAAGGATTTGGGTTGTAAGTTGTAAGTTGTAAGTTGTAAGTTGTAAGTTGTAAGTTGTAAGTAAAAATATTAAAATCTACATTATATATTATCAATATTATTACACAGGTTTCTTTTAATTAAGGTTGTAAGGAAATTAAAAAAGAGGTAAGTTTGTTTTATATCTGTGATGTTAATCATTAGTTTCTATTTAAATGAATTCACATTTTTATAAAATAAGCTTATCTTTTTTCTTTGTTATTGCCATTATCGGAACTACCATGCGGGCTTTCTCTTTTTTTGATATTCCTTTAGAATACAAACATTTACTACATGCTCATTCTCATGTAGCTTTTCAAGGATGGGTTTATACTTTGGTCATCCTTTTTACTACTCATTTATTTTTAACAACAGAACAAATAAAAAAAGGGTACTATTCTCTTCAATTTATTTTAACTATTGTGATTGTTTTAGGAATATTGATTGCGTTCTCACTTCAAGGCTATGCATTATTTTCTATCGTTTTCTCTTCTTTATTTCAATTGTTAAACTATTGGTTTATTTTTCAGTTTTTCAATGATGTAAAAAAACATAAACCTACTCTCTCACTACGTTTTATAAAAACAGGATTCTGGTTAGGATTATTGTCTACACTAGCTCCTTGGGGAATTGGTATATTAACAGCTAAAGGGTATGCACATACAGAAGCTTACAGTTCTGTGCTCTACTTTTTCCTTCATTTTCAATACAATGGTTGGTTCTTATTTGTTGTTTTTGGGTTATTATTTAAATGGTTAGAAACCAATCAAATTACCTACAACACAAAAAAAGCAACTCTTTTCTATCAATTATTTACTTGGGCTATTATTCCAGCCTATACATTGTCATTATTAGGAATGAGTTTTAAAGATTATATTCTAATTCCAGCTATTATTGCAGCACTTTTGCAAATTATCGGATTAGGAGTACTCTACCAACTCTTAATTCCTATTCATAAAAAATGGCTTTCCACTCAGCATTTTTTAATTCAATTACTTTTAAAATGTGCATTTCTAGCCTTTACTCTTAAAGTCGGATTACAATTTTTATCGTTACTTCCTTCTTTACAAGCCTATACATTCTCTAATCGTTTTATCATTATGGCCTATATGCATCTAAATTTAATTGGAATTATTTCGTTTAGCTTTATCGCCTATCTTTTTCATTTAAAATGGTTAAAAATTAATTGGATATCCACTTGTGGTAGTCTTTTTATTGTATTGGGATTTTTAATTAGTGAATTATTACTTGTTACCAGTGGTTTCAACCTATATCAATCTAATCTCATTCTTTTACTTTTCAGTGGATTAATGGCACTAGGTGTTCTTTTCTTAATTATGGGAAGTTTTAAGAAAGCTAATCTTTTCAATAAGTAAATCATTCTTTTGTAAAATAAATTCTATCGTATTTCTATTGAAACTAGTATCTTTACCTTACAATTCTATTTCAATAGCATGAAAAAAATAATATGGACACTTTTCATCTGTTTTATATTTCTCTCTTGTCATCAAAAACAAGAAGAAAAATTAAACATTGCAGTGGCTGCAAACATGCAATTTGCTATGAAAGAATTGGTTAAGACTTTTACCCAAGAGACGGAAATTTCATGTGAATTAATCATAAGTTCTTCGGGTAAATTAACCGCTCAAATAAAAGAAGGAGCTCCTTTTGATGTTTTTGTTTCGGCTAATATGAAATATCCTACGGAATTATTTGAAACCGGATATACAATAGAAAAACCCCAAGTTTATGCTTATGGAAAATTAGTTTTATGGTCTATGTTCGATCATATTACACCTTCTATTGAATTACTTCGTAGTCCAGAAGTTAGACATATTGTATTGGCAAATCCTAAAATGGCACCCTATGGCGCTGCTTCTATGGAAGTTATCAACCATTACAATATGAATACTGAATTACAAGATAAATTGGTCTTCGGAGAAAGTATTGCACAAACCAATCAGTTTATCATTTCAAAATCAGCCGAAGTTGGTTTTACAGCAAAATCGGTTGTGTTAGCTTCTAAACTGAAAAATCAAGGGCATTGGATTGATATTGATGACATATACACGCCTATCGCACAAGGAGTCGTTATTATAAAACAACAAAACAATTTACAACCACAAGCTGAAAAATTCTATCATTTTCTTTTTTCCAATACGGCTCAAAAGATTCTTCAAAACTATGGCTATGCAACCATTCAAAACTAATCTATGAATACATTTAAAGGAACCATACAATCCATTGAAACAAACGGGAGTCTTTCTTTAGTAAAAATAGAGGTTCAAACCTTAATTTTTAGTACAGTTGTTATTGAAACACCCCATACGGCTCCTTATTTAAAAAAAGGTACTACTATTCATATATTGTTTAAAGAAACTGAAGTTGTTATTGGGAAAAACACAGATCATCTTGTAAGTATGCAAAATAAGGTACAAGGAGAAATTTCTAAAATAGAAAAGGGTGCTTTATTAAGTAAACTTATCCTTCATACAGCAATTGGAGAGCTCACAGCAATTATAACATCCAATGCAATTGAACAACTAAACTTGCAAGAAGGAGAACATGTTGTTGCTATGATTAAAACAAATGAAATAATGTTATCAAAATGATGGATTGGGAACCTTTACTATTAACTTTCAAATTAGCTTTAATCACAACTTTATTATTATTGGTTATTGCTATTCCTCTAGCTTATTGGCTGGCTCATACTCAATCACGTATAAAACCCATTATTGAGACTTTGGTTAGTATGCCTTTGGTATTGCCTCCTACTGTTTTAGGATTTTATTTACTAGTCACCTTTAGTCCTTCTAATTCATTTGGGGCTTGGTTAAATGATTTTTTTGGAATACAACTTATTTTTTCTTTTAAAGGACTCATTTTTGCTTCAATTATTTATAGCTTGCCTTTTATGGTACATCCCATCCAAGCAGGCTTTTCCAATTTACCTTCCTCTCTTACGGAAGCTTCTTACGCATTAGGTAAGTCAAAAACGACTACCCTTTTTAAAGTACTGTTACCCAATATAAAACCTTCTCTATTAACGGGAATTGTTTTGGCTTTTGCCCATACTATAGGAGAATTTGGCGTGGTATTAATGATTGGCGGAAATATACCTGGAAAAACAAAAGTTGCTTCTATTGCGATATACGATGAGGTTGAAGCCCTTAATTATAGTGCTGCTAATTCATATTCTTTTATTTTATTTATAATTTCCTTTAGTATATTATTAGTCGTCTATCTAATTAATGGAGGGTATTTAAAACGTTTTGGAAAATGGTGAAAATTGAATTACAAAAGAAATTAACTGCTGCCAAAGGATCTTTATTTCTCGATGTCAAAATCAATATCGAAAAAGGACAATTGATTACCTTGTATGGAAAATCGGGTGCTGGTAAAACATCTATTCTTCGAATGATTGCCGGACTGCTTCAAGCAGATCAAGGCTTTATTTCTGTTCATGATTCCATATGGTTGGATACTCAAAAAAAAATCAATCTTAAGCCTCAAAAAAGAAAAATAGGATTTGTATTTCAAGATTATGCTTTGTTTCCCAATATGACGGTAAAGGAAAACCTTCTTTTTGCTCTCGAAAAAGATCAAAACCCAAACATCGTTCATGAATTAATCGAAATGATAGAACTTGGGGATTTACAACATAAAAAGCCTGAAACTTTATCAGGAGGGCAAAAACAACGGGTTGCATTAGCTCGTGCATTGGTTAGAAAACCTGAAATTTTAATGCTTGATGAACCTCTCTCTGCATTGGATCTGGATATGCGCATTAAACTACAAGATTACATTCTTAAAGTTCACAAACAATACCATTTAACTACTTTATTAATTAGTCATGAACTCGGTGAAATCATTAAAATGTCTGATTATGTTTTCATACTTGAGAATGGTAAAATGATCAAGCAAGGAAAACCTATTGAACTTTTTACCCAAAAACAGGTTAGTGGAAAGTTTCAATTTACAGGTGAAATTATTGACATTAAAAAAGAAGATGTTTTATATATTGTAACCATATTAATTGGTGCTAATTTTGTCAAAATTGTAGCCGATGAAAGTGAAATTCAAAACCTTAGCATTGGAAACCAAGTTATTGTTGCATCCAAAGCTTTCAATCCTTTAATTCAAAAAATTAATTAATTGAATTAACTATAATTGATGTATTACAATTTTTTCATTATTTTTGTTACCAAACAATGAAGTTTTTTATTTACATATTCAGCATTTTCATTCTCACCTTGACTGTTCAACCTTGTCAAGATGGAGCTGATGACACCACTATTTCATATGAGCACCAAGATGACAATCATGACCATGAAAATCACCAAGATTCATGCTCACCCTTCTGTTCATGCATATGCTGTGGTATGGTATCATCTGATATTGAATTAAATAAGGTTGCTTCTACCAAAGAATTACCTGAATACAAAACAACACATACTTCTTTTTATAAAAATCTTTATTTTAAAGAATTTATAGACTCCATTACGCATCCTCCTATAGTATAATTAGTATTTTGAATGATCTAAAAAGATCATTTATTCATTCTTAAAAAAAATTATGAAAGATTCTATTCATAGAAATCTATTTATACAATACTTATATACTATAAAAATACACAATGGACAAAATCATTGAATTTTCAGTTAAAAACAAACTGATCATCTTCCTATTTATCTTAGGATTAATTGGTTGGGGAAGTTATTCAATCAAACAACTACCTATTGATGCTTTACCCGATATTACCAACAACCAAGTACAAATTATTACCTTGGCACCCACTTTAGCTGCCCAAGAGGTAGAACAATATATCTCTTATCCTATTGAAACCGCTATTGCCACCGTTCCCAATTTAGTTGAGCAACGCTCTATTTCTCGTTTTGGATTATCGGTTGTAACCGTGGTTTTTAAAGAGGATATGGATATTTACCTAGCCAGACAAATCATTACCGAAAAACTAAAAGAGGCTGAAGAAGCAATCCCCCCAGGAGTTGGAACACCTGAATTAGCTCCTGTTTCAACGGGGTTAGGTGAAATCTATCAATATACTTTAAAACTTCAAAAAGGTTTTGAAGAAAAATACAATGACACGGATTTAAGAACCTTACAAGATTGGATTGTTAAGAAACAATTATTAGGAATTCCCGGAGTGGCTGAAGTCAGCACATTGGGAGGGCACTTAAAGCAATATGAAGTTGCCATCCAACCTAATAAATTAAAAAGTTTAAATATTACCATTCAAGAAGTATTTCAAGCTTTAGAGCAAAATAATGAAAATACGGGAGGCTCTTATATTGACAAAAAGCCCAATGCTTATTTTATTCGTGGGATTGGTTTAATTTCTTCATTAGATGACATCGAACAAATTGTAATTAAAACGGTAAACGGTATGCCTATTTTAATGCGTGATGTTGCAGATGTTCAGTATGGAAGTGCCACACGCTACGGAGCTGTTACTTCAGATGGTAAAGGTGAAAGTGTTGGAGGAATGGTTTTAATGCTAAAAGGTGAAAATTCAGCTACTGTTACCGAAGCCGTAAAAAAACGAATTGCTCAAATTCAAGAATCCTTACCAGAAGGTGTTGTTATTGAACCCTTTTTAGATCGTCAAAAATTAGTAAACAACGCTATTTCCACTGTAAAAACCAATTTATTAGAAGGAGCCTTAATCGTCATTTTTGTTTTGGTTTTATTATTAGGAAACTGGCGTGCTGGATTGATTGTAGCTTCTGTAATTCCTCTTGCTTTATTATTTGCTATTTCTATGATGAATCTCTTTGGAGTCTCAGGAAACCTAATGTCATTAGGTGCTATAGATTTTGGGTTAGTCGTTGATGGAGCAGTGATCATTGTAGAAAGCATCATTCATCGTATTACTTCAAATAAAAAATTACAAACGTCTCCTAAGTTAACAGCTGAAGAAATGGATCATCAAGTAATTGACTCTTCTAAAAAGATTCGTAAATCAGCTGCTTTTGGAGAAATTATCATCCTAATTGTTTATTTACCTATTTTAACTCTTGTCGGAATAGAAGGTAAAATGTTCAAGCCCATGGCTATGACTGTTGCTTTTGCTATTTTGGGGGCTTTTATTCTATCATTAACCTATGTCCCTATGATGTCAGCCTTGTGTCTAAGCCGCAAAACAACACATAAAAAGAATATTTCAGATCGATTAATTGAATCATTAGAAAACCTATATCAACCTGTATTAAAAGCAGCCTTAAAAATCAAATGGATTGTTATCACAGTATCATTAGTTATTTTTGGTTTTGCTACCTACTTATTCAATACAATGGGAGGAGAGTTTATCCCTACTCTTGATGAAGGTGATTTAGCTATCAATTTTCGAATAAAACCCGGAAGTTCGCTTTCACAAACTATTGAAACCACTACAAAGCTTGAAAAAATTTTATTAGGATTCCCTGAAGTTGAAAAAGTGGTTTCCAAAATTGGTGCTGGTGAAATTCCAACCGATCCTATGCCTATGGAATCAGGCGATATGATTATTGTTTTAAAACCCAAAAAAGAATGGACTACAGCCACCAATCGAGATGATTTGGTTAATAAAATGAAAGAAGCACTATCCATTATTCCTGGAGTAGGATTTGAGTTTTCTCAACCTGTTCAATTACGCTTTAATGAGTTAATGACTGGAGTTCGTTCTGATGTCGCTATAAAAATTTATGGTGATGATCTGGATATACTAGCAGAAAAGGGGAATAAGGTTTCTTCTTTAATTAACAAGGTTCAAGGGGTTGGTGACATTCAAGTAGAACAAGTACAAGGGTTACCTCAAATTACTGTACGTTATAATAAAGCCAAGCTTTCACAATATGGTTTGAAAGTAAATGATATTAATATGGTTTTACGAACTGCCTTTGCAGGAAGTAAGGCTGGAATTGTATTTGAAGGAGAGAAACGTTTTGATTTAGTTGTTCGTCTTGGTAAAGAAAATCGATCTAATATTCATGATATTAAAAGTTTATACATCAATACCACTACAGGACAACAAATCCCTATTGAACAAGTAGCCGATATTCAATATGAATTTAGCGCTATGCAAATTTCAAGAGATAGCGGAAAACGCCGTATTACTATCGGTCTAAATATCCGAAATCGTGATGTAGAATCTGTTATTAACGATATTGACGGTATTCTTTCTCAAAAGTTAGACTTACCAACAGGGTATACCATTCAATATGGAGGACAATTTGAAAATTTACAAAGCGCTAAAAATCGCTTGTTCATTGCAATTCCAGTAGCCCTATTGTTAATCTTAACCTTATTGTACTTCACTTTCCATTCACTAAAACAAAGTTTACTCATCTTTACAGCAATTCCTCTTTCTGCTATTGGAGGAGTTCTAGCACTTTGGATTCGTGATATGCCTTTCAGTATTTCTGCCGGAATTGGTTTTATTGCCTTATTTGGAGTTGCAGTGCTGAATGGTATTGTATTGATTGGTTATTTTAATCAATTAGAAAAAGAAGGTATGACTGACATTTACCAACGTGTTATAGAAGGGACTAAAGTACGTCTACGTCCAGTTATTTTAACTGCATCTGTAGCTTCTTTAGGTTTTTTACCTATGGCTATTTCAACCTCCGCAGGTGCAGAAGTTCAAAAACCACTGGCTACTGTCGTTATTGGAGGATTAATTTCGGCTACTTTTTTAACCCTCATTGTACTACCTTGTTTGTACATATTATTTTCTAATACAAAAAAAATGAATTTTCATAAAAACAGTGTTACACTCCTACTCTTTTTCGGAAGCTTGATAGGATTAAATGCGCAGCAAATCACTTCTGCTCAAGAAGCTATTGATTATGCTATAGAACATAATTTAGAAGTCAAATCTGCTGAAAAAATAAGCACTCAACAAGAATTAAAATCAAAACAGAATTTTAGATTAGGAAATACAGAGTTTGGTGTAGAATATGGAAAATATAACAGCGCAACAGAACGTGATTTAGCTTTTTCTGTTTCTCAATCGTTTCCTTTTCCAACTGTTTTTGCCAAAAATAAGGCATTAAATAAAGCGCAACTTGAAGGAAGCAAATTATGGATTGATGCAACAAAACGAACACTAGAAAAAGAAATTTCACAACTTTGGCAAAAAGGTATTTACCTACAAAGTCGTAAACAACTCTTAATTCATCAAGATAGTTTAATTCAACAATTGGCTAGAGGAACCCAAATTCAATATCAAACAGGTGATGTAAACTATTTAACTAAAATTAATGCAGAATCATACAGTGCTGATTATAAAAAACAATTAAAACAATTGGATAAGGAGATTGAAACAGTTGAATATCAATTACAATTCTATATTGGAAACAATACCGTCTTTTGGAGAAAAAATTCTTTTAAACCCCTCATTTTTCAAGAAGAATTATCCATAGAAAATCATCCTTTATTAAAGTATTATAAAAATCAAACATTAATCAACGAAAAGAAAATTGAGGTGGAAAAGGGACGATTATTACCTGAATTTAAACTAGGGTACAACAATCAATCCCTCATAGAAAATCCTACCTATGATTTAGGAGATCGTTTTTCTTTTTATAGTTTGGGGATTTCTGTTCCTATTTTTAATAAAAATAAAACCGATGTTGAATTAGCACAAATTGAAGCTGAAAAAAGTCAGCTGGATGCTCAATATGCTTCAAAAAAGTTTGAAAACGATTATCTTATTTTAAAGAATGAATTAGAAAAACAACAAATAAGTTTGGATTATTTCAACAACACGGCACTTAAACAATCTAAAGAAATTCAACATTTTGCTTTACGAAACTATCAAGAAGGTGAAATTAATCAAATTGAGTATTTGCAATATCTGAACAGAGCATTGGAAATCGATTTCAATTATTTAGATGAAATCTATAAATACAATGAATTAGTAATAGAATTGGAAAGTTTAACCAAAGAATAAAACATTTAAATTATCATATAATGAACAAAATTAATATTATTATAGCTCTTTTAATCTTTACTGTATCATGCAAAAAACATGAAGAAGGTGATGGGCATCAACACGAATCAGAACATTCTCACACTGAAACAACAATTACTGCAGAAGATCATCATGATGAAGAAGGTATCGTGAATCTAACCGAGAAACAAGTAGAAGTAGCTGATTTTCAATATGGCACTTTTGAAATGAAAAATTTAAGTAACATTGTTCGTGTAAATGGAGAAACCAATTTACCCCCTCAAAATAGAGCCGTTGTAACTACGCTAATTAGTGGAAACATTAAACAAATTTTTATTGAAGAAGGAGATTTAGTTAAAAAGGGGCAAACCTTAGCCATAGTAGAAAATCCAGATTTTTTAGCTTTACAACGCGAATACTATAGTGCTATTAGTGCTTCTTCCTATACGAAAAAGGAATACAAGCGTCAAAAGAAGTTATACGAAGAAAAAATAACTGCACGTAAAAAATATGAACTTGCTAAAGCCAATTATGATGCAGAACAAGCTAATATTGCTGGTTTGGCTAGTCAATTACGTCAATTAAGTATTTCTCCTTCCAATGTTGCTAAAGGTAAATTTACGCGTACATTTCCAGTTGTTGCTCCTATTTCTGGCTCTATTGGACATATTGATGCTTCAATAGGAAGTTATGCCGATTTGTCTCAAGAACTTTTTACCATTGTAGATAACTCTAAAATTCATTTAGACCTTAATATTTATGAAAAAGATTTAAGTAAAATCAAAGTAGGTCAAAAAGTATCGTTTACCTTAACCAATCAAGATCATAGTATCATCAATGGTAAAATATTTGCCGTAAGTAAAACATTTGAACCGGATACTAAAACCGTTTTAGCACATGCTACAGTAGATAATTCAAAAAATGAATTAGTTGCTAATATGTTTGTCAATGCCGTTATTGAAATTGGTAAAAATCAAGTGAAAGCATTACCAAATGAAGCCATTGTCAAATTAAAAGGGAAAGATTATATCTTTATCAAAGAAGATCATGAAAAAGAAGAAGTCCATGATGAAGTTCCCTTTAAAATGATTGAAGTTTCTACTGGGAAAAGTGAATTAGGGTATACAGCAGTAGAACCTATTGATAAAATTGACTCTAATGCACAAATTGTTACAAAAAACACGTATTTCTTACAAAGTCAAGCTGTTATTAATGAAGGTGGCGATAGTCATGGGCATTGATAATTAAAAACTATAATTTAGTTTGAAAATGGAATCATAAACCATAACTTTATGATTCCATTTTATACTTTATGAGTAATCAATATAACTTTTCAACCGAGAGACTTTCTATTTGCCAGTTAGAAAAAGATCATTTTCCTCTTTTTCAACAAGAACTTGTACAAAGTGCTCAAAATATTTTGACACCAACAGTTTTAAAGTCATTACCTGATACTTGGCATACTATTCATACAAAGGAGCAAATTATAAACTGGTTTAAAGAGCAACTACAAGAAAGTATTTTTTTAATCATTCGGTTGCATACTAATCAACAAATTATAGGTTATCTTTTCTTAATGGAATCTATTGCTTCAAAAGATCAATACACTTTACAATTAGGCTATTTATTCTCTCAACAATATTGGGGAAAAGGATTAGGGACTGAATTGATTAAAGGTTTGGTTAAATGTTGTGAAAAAAAAGGAACCATTCAATCTATATCAGGAGGTGTTGTAAAAGACAATATAGGTTCCATAAAAGTTCTAGAGAAAAATGGATTTCATATTATAGAAGGAAAATTATCATCAGATTCTATGATTTTTTTAAAGAGAGAATTTGATCTATAAATACCTTTTTTTTATATCTTTTTCCGCTTAAAACCCTTTATTTAAAAAAGTTTCACCACTCAACTTTTTCTTCTTGTATTCCATACAAAAAAACATTATGTTTGTTTAGACTAACATATTTATATAACATTTAAATGAAACAATCAAAGTCTTACTTGTACGCTTTTATTCTCGTCACTATACTATTTTTTTTATGGGGATTTATTACCGTTTTGGTTGATTCATTGATACCACGTTTACGTGAACTTTTTACACTTTCTTATTTTCAAGCTGGATTGGTACAATTTGCTTTTTTTGGAGCCTATTTTTTGCTCTCAATACCGGCTAGTTTTATTCTTTCTAAAATTGGATACAAACGAGGAATTATTTTAGGACTATTCACCATGGCCATAGCTTGCTTATTATTCTATCCGGCAGCTTCATTTCGTGAATTCAAAATCTTCATATTAGCCTATTTTATACTAGCGGGTGGTATGACCATTCTTCAAGTAGCCGCCAACCCTTTTGTTGCTGTACTGGGAAATGAAAGTGGTGCCTCTAGTCGTTTAAATTTATCTCAAGCATTCAATTCGTTAGGAACAGCCATTGCACCTATTGTAGGTGCCTTATTTATCCTTAGTGACACGATTAAAACTCCTGAAGAAATTGCTTTACTAGATACTACTTCAAAAGAAGTTTATTTGGCTCATGAAGCTGCTGCTGTACAAAAACCCTTTATAGGATTGGCTATATTTATCATTTGTATTGCTATCATTTTCTTTTTTGCTAAACTACCACAATTAATCAATGAAAAAACGATAGGAACCTATAAAGACACATTAAGACATAAGAACTTAATTCTTGGTGTTTTGGGAATCTTCTTCTATGTAGGTGCCGAAGTAGCTATCGGGAGTTACTTAGTTAATTACTTTTTAGATATGAACTTAGTAGAATACATTCAACAAAATACACTTTTAAAATCCTTTGCTGAACGTACATTAAATTCTTCCTTACAAACCAAGGACCCTAAAGCCATAGTAGGTGTTTTTGTTACTTTCTATTGGTCTGGAGCTATGATTGGTCGCTTTATAGGTTCTTATTTGACCAGAGTAATAGCACCAGGAAAAGTTTTAGGAATATTTGCTTCAATCGCAATATTTCTAATACTCATATCCATAAGTACTACTGGATTTATTTCCATGTTCAGTATTTTAAGTGTTGGATTATTTAACTCTATTATGTTTCCTACTATTTTCACCTTAGCTATCGATCGCATAGGGGATTTAAAACCTAAAGCTTCTGGATTATTATGTACAGCTATTGTAGGAGGAGCTATCATACCACCTATATTTGGATTATTAACTGATCATGTAGGTTTTAAAACGGCTCTACTCTTTATCATATTATGTTATGGTTATATACTTTACTATGGAATAAAAAATGCTAAAACAATAACTCATGTTTAAAAATTTTCTTTTACTATCTTTATTAGCCACGATAAGTTTTAATTGTCAAAAAATAAAATCAAACACTTCCGCTTCAACCACTTCCTCAAAAAAAGATTTTACACAATTTGTTAATCCTTTTATTGGAACGAGTAAAATGGGACATACTTTCCCCGGAGCTACAGCTCCTTTTGGAATGGTTCAATTAAGCCCTCAAACTAATTTTGAACCCATGCATGATCAACAAGGAGCATATAATAAAAAAACATACGAATATTGTGCTGGTTACCAATCTTCCGATTCAACAATTCTTGGTTTTGCCCATACTAATTTTAGCGGAACAGGCCATGCTGACTTAGGTGATTTTCTTGTGATGCCAACCACTGGAACTTTAATATTAGATCCATTAAAAACAAAAAACAATACACCTGGTTATTACTCTTCCTTTACTCATAATACTGAAAAAGCAAGCCCTGGTTATTATGAAGTGAACTTAGATCGTTATGATATTAAAGCCCAACTCACCGCTAGTGAACGTGTTGGTTTCCATCAATATACTTTTCCCAAAACAGATAGTGCTCATATTATTTTAGATATGATTTACAACGTTTATCATCATCAAAATAAAAATGTTTGGACTTTTATCCGTGTAGAAAATGATTCATTAATTACAGGTTATAGACAAACAAAAGGCTGGGCTCGAACTCGAAAAGTTTTCTTTGCTATGCAATTCTCTAAACCTTTTAAAAATTATGGTCATCAAAAATATGATTCTGTAGTTTATAATGGTTTTTATCGCTACTTTGATGAAACCCAAAACTTTCCTGAAATGGCTGGAAAAAATTTAAGAGCTTACTTTAACTTTAATATGCAAGAAAATGAAACATTAAAAATAAAAACCGCTCTTTCTTCCGTAAGTACAAAAGGTGCTCTAAAAAATTTGCAAACCGAAATTCCTCATTGGAATTTTGAAAAAACAAAAACACAAACCCAGCAAAAATGGAATGAAGAATTATCAAAAATAGATGTTAAAACCTTATCTAAAGCGAAAAAAGAAACTTTTTATACAGCACTCTATCACACTATGCTGAGTCCTATTATTTATGAAGATGTAGACGGTCAATACCGTGGTTTAGATCAAAATATTTATACTTCTAACGATTTTACAAATTACACTATCTTTTCACTTTGGGATACCTATAGAGCCCTACATCCCCTATTTAATATAATACACCCTGAGCGTAACAACGATATGATAAAATCTATGTTAGCCCATCATGATCAAAGTGTTCATCATATGCTACCTATTTGGAGTCATTATGCTAATGAAAATTGGTGTATGATTGGTTACCATGCTACTTCTGTAATAGCAGATGCAATAGCTAAAGGTGTAGGTAATTTTGATCAACAACACGCTTTAGAAGCTTCCATTAATACCGCAAATGTCCCCTACTTTGGAGAATTAAGCGAATATATGAAATATCACTATGTGCCTGATGATAAAGGTCGTTACTCTGTATCTAAAACATTAGAATATGCTTATAATGATTGGTGTATTGCTCAAATGGCTGAACAACTTGATCATCCCAAAGCAGTTCAAGAATTTACCGAAAGAGCTTCCTATTATCAAAATGTTTATGATCCTACCATTGGTTTTATGCGACCTAAACTATCCAATGGTCAATTTAGATCAAAATATGATCCACTAGATACACACGGACAAGGTTTTATTGAAGGGAATGCATGGAATTATGGACTTTATGTTCCTCATCAATTAGATCATATGATTGAAATAATGGGTGGAAAAGAATCGTTTAGTGAACATCTGGATTCTTTATTTACAATGCAACTGGATGATAAATATATTACTAAAAATGAAGATATTACACGTGACGGTATAATAGGAAATTATGTACATGGAAATGAACCTGGTCATCATATTCCTTATCTATACAACTGGACAGGAAAACCATGGAAAACCCAAGAACGTGTTCGAATGATTTTAGATACTATGTACGGAAACACACGTGACGGACTTTGTGGAAATGATGATGCTGGACAGATGTCTGCTTGGTATATTTTTAGTAGCCTTGGTTTTTACCCTGTAACACCAGGAAGTGACGAATATGCTATTGGGAGTCCTAATATTGTAGAAGCTACTATTCATTTAGAAAATGGTAAAACATTAACTATAGAAACTCTTAACCAAAGTAAAGAGAATGTTTACGTTCGTAAGGTTGAAGTAAATGGTAAAGAAATTACAAATAATATCTTAAAACATCATGATATTAGCAATGGTGGACGCATTGTATTTTATATGAGTAAAACCCCTTGATGATTTTATATATTAGATATTAAACAGATTTAATTTTTATACAATTTAAAATTTACTAGAGATAGATTGAAATAAATATTTATCTCATATTAAAACACATTAATAAACCAAAATCAATCTCTTAGCTTATCAATGTCGTTATATTCTTGTTGTCCTTTTTGTTTGTTATTGAAAGAAAAAAAAGTATCGCAGCTAAAGGAACAAAAACATAATTTACCACTCCTCCAGGTGCTGTTCCAGTAGTTACTATTGGTTTTAATATTCCTAGTATTAAACGCATCAAATACTCAATAAAGATGAATATATACATTAAAGGAATCAAAGCTTTATATCTCCAACTAACTATAACATAAAAAATTCCCATAATTAGCTGTGATAAACCCCAAAGCGAAAAAATAAGAATTACAGTACTAGAGCCTCCATTAGTAAAGGTATCTAAGGGTATTGTTGCTATGCTTTGAGCTCCTCCATCAGGTGCAAACATATGTATTAAACTCCTTACCACAGTCATAATTGTAAATAGATAGAAAAAATATAGCGCGATCTTTGTTCCTCTATAATCATCATTAATTTCTTTTGGTAAAATTTTCATTACTTAATTAATTTTTTAGTTTCATTTATTTTTAATTACAGCTAACAGTACTTGCATGATGTGATTGTATCCCAAAGAAGAATCGTTAATGATCTTATTGAGTAGTTTTTCTAAATCATACCCTAACTTTTTAAACACCTAAAACTTGGTAGTTCCTGATGTAAATAAAATGATATATACAAATACAATACCACCATGGTCATTCATAAAGGCAAATTACTATCTTGAGAGAAACTGGAGTATGTTAATTTTAAGTTTAAACCAAACTAATATATTCTAATATAAAAATTATTTCTCTTTTTAAGAATACAAGTTTATACAATACTCCCTGTTTTCTTGTTATCACGAATTAATAACAATCCTAAAAACATAATTAACCCATTATAAATTAATATTTCAAAACCAATTTCATGACCATTTTGATCTGCAAAATATTTAATAAGATACGAAATAACCGGAGCAAAGAAAGCTACCAAAGGAACCCATCGATCTTTTATATTCCATTTGGTAAAAAGACCAAAGGCATACATTCCTAACAAAGGTCCATAAGTATAACCTGCTGCTTTGAATAGTTCCCAAATAACTGATTCATCTTTAAAAGCTTCTTTGAACAGTAAAATAATAAAAATTAAAAGTATACTAAATCCAACATGTACTATTTTACGCAATCTTTTGGCATTTTCTTTGGTTTCTATTTCTAAAATATCTACCGAAAAAGAAGTCGTTAATGAAGTTAGAGCAGAATCGGCACTAGAATAAGCCGCAGCAATTAATCCTAAAATAAAAAAAGCAGATGTAACCTTACCTAATTCAGGTAACATCGCAATCATAGGAAAGAGTTTATCTTTATGAAAATCAAGACCATGTTGTTGTGCATATTGTGTCAATAGTAAGCCTAAGACCAGAAAAACTAAATTCACAAAAATAAGAACAACACTAAATGAAAGCATGTTTTTTTGTGCTTCTTTTACGTTCTTACAGCTTAGGTTTTTTTGCATCATATCCTGATCTAAACCTGTCATGGTAATCGTAATAAAAATACCTGCTAAAAAGTTCTTAAGAAAAAATTTACCATCATTGGCATCATCAAAAAAGAAAATTTGACTCATTTCAGATTGTAAAACAGATTCAGAAATTGCTGAGAATGAATTCAGTTGTAATGCCCCACTAACAAAATAAATGGTTACTCCAACCGCTATTAACATAAAAAGGGTTTGTAAGGTATCGGTCCAAATAATCGTTTTGATTCCTGCCCGAAATGTATAAACCCAAATTAATACAATGGTCAAGGTTACAGTTAACCAGTACGGAACATTATATTGATCAAAAATTAACCATTGTAAAACATTGGCCACTAAAAATAATCGAAATGCTGCACCAATTGTACGTGAAATTAAAAAAGCTACAGCTCCTGTTTTATAACTAAAAAAGCCAAATCGACCTTTTAAATAACCATAAATAGAAGTTAAATTGAGTCGATAATAAAGGGGTAATAAAACAAATGAAATAACTAAATAACCAAAAAAATAGCCCAAAACTACTTGCATATAGCTAAATGACTTGGCTTCTACTGCTCCAGGAACGGAAATAAATGTTACTCCTGATAATGAAGCCCCAATCATTCCAAAGGCTACAATATACCAAGGTGATTCTTTTTTACCTGTAAAAAATGCATCATTATCATCTGATTTACCTGTAAAAAACGAAATAGAAATCAAGGCTATGAAGTAACCTATAATTAAAATTACAATTTCCGTTGCTGACATATTTTAGCTTCTTAGTTAAAAATTCTTTCAAATATAGTAAATTTACGCCATGAATTACCCTAGTAAGATTTTAGAAAATGCTGTATACGAAATTTCACAGCTACCTGGAATAGGTAAACGTTCTGCGCTACGTTTGGTTTTACATATGCTACGACATGAAAAAGAAGATACAAAACGTTTAGCATTTGCCTTAAATCAATTGGTAGAAGAGATTAAATATTGCAAGCGGTGTCATAATATTTCAGATATAGAATTATGTGAAATTTGTGCAAATCCTGTAAGAGATCAGTATACCTTATGTATTGTTGAAGATGTTCGTGATGTTATGGCAATTGAAAATACAGGACAATACAAAGGGTTGTATCATGTATTAGGTGGTATTATTTCACCTATGGATGGTATCGGTCCTGGACAATTAAATATTCAATCTTTAATTGATCGCATAGAAAAAGAATCCATTAACGAAATTATTTTCGCTTTAAGTTCAACCATGGAAGGGGATACCACTATGTTTTATATCTATAAAGTTTTAAAGGAAGTTAATGTAAAAATTTCAACCATTGCAAGAGGAATCTCAGTAGGAGACGAAATCGAGTATGCCGATGAAGTAACATTAGGGCGTTCATTACTAAACCGAATTTCATACGAACAGGTTCTAAAAGGTTAGAATTAAAAAACAATATCTCAAATCTAAAAAAGCTGTAAATTATTCATTTACAGCTTTCTAATTAGTTGTGATCTGAACAGGGATTCGAACCTATGACCGTCTGCTTAGAAGGCAAATTCTAATACATTATATTTATCTAATAACCATTGCTTTACATAAATATTTATTTACATTTGAAAACTTTTTAAAAACTATCTTTTAACAGTTCTTTCTTCCCATTCATATTTTTTCACCTTCCAAATGCCACTTTCTTCATCCAACATTAAAATACCATATGCTATCATGCCTTCTATTTTATATGAATATTTAAAATGAATTTCTGTATCATTCATAAACTTCAATTCATTAAAGACAAGATTATTTTCTTTATTTAGATCTTTTGATAAAACAACTCCTTCACAATTCAATAAATAATTACCAACCTTCTCTAAATTAACATATAAAGGTGTTCTTTCTTTAATCTCTCTATGAAAAAAATTATCTGGATCATAAAAAATTTCACAAGGGATTTCTTTAATTTCCTTTACCTCAGAATTTTTTTCTTTATTACATGAAGTTATTCCTAATAAGATAAAACTAATTATTAAAAATTTGTTCATAATCCATCTTTTTTAAAACTAATAAGAATATTTATAAATAAAAATAGAGTAACTATATGATACATTAGCTACTCTTTCTCAATTTTCAATCAAGAAATATTATTTCTTTACTTTATCTTTAACTTTTTTTAAATACCTTGGAATAGTCATAACTAGAGCTGCTATTATTAAGCCTATCTGACTATAACTACTAAAAGTATCACTAAATGTTATTATTTTAAAAATTAAAGTTGAAACTAATATTAGCAATATAACAGTTTGAAAACCTATTGATTTTACAAAAGAATTATTCTTTCTAAAACTATATGTACCCACCAATAGAAATACGAAAACTATAATCAATAAAACTAATTTATCATTCATATTTTGAATTTTAATACTAAAATAATTAACACTCACTACCACACTGAATAGCATATCCTATAGCAATTGCATCGGCTACAGGAGCTGGACCATCCGCCAAAGACATAGCAAAAGCTGAAGCTCCACATCCAACAGCACATAACCAACCAGGTACTTCCCAATTAATCTGATCTTGGTTGTCTGTAGTTTTATCTCCTTCTCCTTTTCCCCCTCCATAAAGAGTATCTATCCCTCTTCTAGAACTAGTATTCACTAGCTCTTTTTCTATCATGTCATATAATCCTTCAGAATTTAATACTAGATCATATTTTTTAAACCCTTCATAATTAGAAATACTAACTTTAACTTCCATTAAATCTAAATTGACTTCATAAACCATATCATGAACTATATCATTATATTCCTCATTATCAGTTACAATATTTGATATTTGATATATCATATCACCTTCATCAATATCACCACCACTAGCTCTCCTCGAGCTATTACCTACATTGTTAGAAACAATAGTCTTTTCAAAATTAACAATAGCATTAGAAGAATTAGTTTGTAAAACATTCTCATCTTCTGAACAAGAATAGTTTAAATTCAGTAAGGACAACGCTAAGAACGTTGTAAATAATTTTTTCATAATAAAGTGTTTTGTTATACAATAATAATTATTTTTTATATGAAATCAAAATTATTATAAACAATATATTACACCTAACGGTTTCCCGTAATGAAGTACTTTTTTAAAACTCCCTTACCAAACTAACCACCTGCCCTAAATACAATACGGTATCTTCTTCAGCTATTGAAACAGGTTTGTATTTGGTATTATCAGGACTCAATGTATTTTGGTCTTTTGTTTTAAGGAAACGTTTTACTGTAAAAGCATCTGAATTTAATGAAGCAATGACAATCTTATTATGCGTTATAGGAAGATCGGAACGTACAATTAAAATATCACCTTCAATTAAAGTTGGTTCCATACTATCCGATTTTACACGTACTAAATACGTGCTTTCAGGCTTGGAAAGAAATTTTTCATCCAACGATAAAGGAAGCTCTGTAAAATCTTCAGCAGGTGAAGGAAATCCTGCTTGTACTCCATCAGAATAATATTTCACATAGACTTTCATCCCATCTGTTTTAAATGGTATAAGCTCTATTTCTGAATCTTTTGATATGTTATGGATATTGATTAGTTTCATACCTCTAACAATTCATTCCAATGGGTTGTATAACGTCTAGAAAGATGATTCTGATTCATCTTCCATGTACGTTGCAAATCTTGTGAGGCCAATTTAAGATGAAATCCTTGAGTACGCAAATGATCCATAGCTTGCATTAATTTGGAATCTTCTTTTTCTCTAGAGAATAAATTAAGCTGCTTTACTTTGGCATCGGATAAATTCATTACCACTACTCCTGCCCTTTTATAGGAATAACCTTCTTTGTAAATCGCTTTTAATGCTTGTACGGCGTACTTAGAAATCACAAAATCAGAATTTGAACCGTCTGGAATTTGAACTACCGTAGATTTATAATATTGTGGTTGCTCTTTTTTATGACCGTTCGTATAAATAAAAGCCATTATAGCATGTGCCTGACTTTCTTGCTTTCTTAGTTTTTGAGCACATGTAATAGCAAAAGTGGTAATACGTTCCCGAAGATTATCATAATCATCATACTCCTGCTCAAAAGTACGTGTAGTGGCAATATTTTTCTTTTTGCTAAAATCATCTAAACCTAAAACACTTTCCCCTTCTAATTCTTTTTTTAGTCTCAATCCTACTACAGAGAATTTAGATCGTACCCAACTATCATGACATTGGGTAAACTCATAGGCTGTATGAATACCGTATCTCTTTAATTTTTCTGCATTTCTTCTTCCTACTCCCCAAACATCACCTATTTTAAGCCATTTCAAAGCTTTTATTTTCTTTTCTTCTGAATCGATTATATAAACACCTTGGGTTCGTTCAGGAAACTTCTTTGCAATTCTATTAGCTACTTTTGAAAGTGCTTTGGTAGGCCCAATTCCTACCGAAACTGGAATATGGGTTCTCTTAAAAACATCTTCTCGCATCTTTAAGCAATAATCATTTAAGTTATGGTTTTCATAACCGTTGAATTGCAAAAAGGATTCATCAATAGAATAGATTTCAATATCTGGGCAATACTCAATTAACACAGACGTTACACGATTGCTAAAGTCTCCATATAAGGCATAGTTGGAAGAAAAAACGTGTACGTTATTTGTTTTAAATACCTTTTTATATTTGAATGCAGGCGCTCCCATAGGCACAAAAGGTTTCACTTCGTTGCTACGCGCAATCACACAACCGTCATTATTGGACAAAACCGCAATGGGTTTACCTTGTAATTGAGGACGAAATACACGTTCACAAGATGCGAAAAAATTATTGCAATCAACTAGGGCGTACATACTGCAATAGTATAAAAAAACCGCTAACATAATGTCGCGATTATGAGGCTCATTTTTGTCTATTCTATTTATAAAAAAAACAATAAATATGATTTTTAACTATACGTATATGCAATTACTTATAGTCATTGTATGCATACGTTTTTATCAATTTTCATTTATCCAACTCAAAAAGTCTTTGAATATATCATCCCAATGATCTTCAAATTTTCCATTTTCTAATTCTTTTCCAAATGCGTGATCTAAATCTAGATAAGTTTTAAAAGTTAAATTGTTTTTTTTGTTTCTTATAAATTCCACTGGTATTAAATAGGCTGATTCTAATGCTACTGCTTGGTCTTTTGTTCCAATTGCTACGAATAATGGCTTATCAATTTGTAATAAATTTTCAACTGGTGGCTCAGAAAAAGAACTCCAGCGCTTATAACTGTTATTTTTCCCTTCCCAAAATTTATCTGTCGCATTTGGATTTGCCATGATCTTTTTAAATTCTTCAAGAATTGAATTTATTTCCACTTGGGCTTTTTCTTCACTAATCAGTCCTTTGTCCACTTTTTTTCTTATAAACGTAATGAAATCGATAAGTTGTGTATTTCCTCCCCCTGACCAATATCCAAAGTGGGTGACATCTTCATTAATCGTACCTAATTTAGCGACAACATCACTTCCTTCAGAATGCCCAAGTGCAATTATTTTTTCAAATTGATTCTTGTTATTTCTAGTTAGATCTTTTATAACTTGATCTACTTGAAAAGTTCTATAACTTAATGTCTGATTTTCAAAATATGATTCTGGAATTGGAAATTCTTCATCCATTTTCGTTAAGAAAGGAAATCCTTTTTTAGAAATGACAACAAATAAGTAATCATCAGGAAATAAATTAAAATCAAGAGGAATGACCGTACCAATATAGGTTTTATTATCTTCCTCCATTGTTTGGTAAAGAGACATTGCTTTTGAACCTTGAAGATAAATTAGAACATTCTTAGTGGAATCAATACCTTTTTTTGAATAAGTATGATAATTTATTGTATCATTAGGTATTATAATAGAATAATGCTTAAACGCTTTTAAATATTTAGTTCTTTGTCCAAACGAAAAAGAACAAGTAATTATGGATAGAAATAAAATTGTGAATGACTTCATATAATAAGTTTTTAATTTATTTAAAAGACTCCTATAAAGGTGGAGTGTTGCAATTTTTATTTTATTCTACTACAAATTTTCTCAAATATATGCTACACTGTTGGTTTGCATCTTCGGTACAACTTCAACCTTCACTTTCGTCCTTCCTTCCGATAATATAATCTTTATTGGAAAGCCTTCACTTGACTCGCTATATTTATATGACTCAATCTTCCCTTTGATCATAACTTAATATACGAAAATTTGAAAACTTTTGGTGCTTTTTCGGGGTGTTTTGACACTATTTTGAGTAAAATGAAAGAGATAAAAACATCAAATTCAGACAAAAAATAAAGCTGTAAATTATTCATTTACAGCTTTTTAATTAATTGTGATCTGGACAGGATTCGAACCTGTGACCGTCTGCTTAGAAGGCAGATGCTCTATCCAGCTGAGCTACCAGACCAACCTTGTATTATTATTGTCGGGGTACCAGGACTCGAACCTGGGACCTCCACGTCCCAAACGTGGCGCGCTAGCCAACTGTGCTACACCCCGAAAAATTTGCGGAGAGACGGGGACTCGAACCCCGGCAACGGTTTCCCGTTGACAGATTAGCAATCTGCTGCATTACCACTCTGCCACCTCTCCTAAATTTTATTTGCAAAGATCTTCTCTCTCGTATTCTTAGCGGTTGCAAATGTAAGCTACCCGTATCAATTTCACAAATTTTTAAATAAAAAAATTACCATTATAAACCACTTTTTTTTAATCCTACTTTTAAAAAGAGAATTCTCCTATTCTGGATATTCAATTCGAACATGGTAAATATTAATTAATCGTTTGATCAACACTTTTTTAATCTGTCCTATTTCTTTTAAAGAAATCTCCGCATTATTAAATTGTCCATTATCCAATTGTTTATCTATAATGGTATTTACCAACTGTTCAAAATCTAAACTTGTAGGGTTTTTTAAACTTTTTGATGCTGCTTCAATAGAATCACACATCATCAAAATAGCCGTTTCCTTAGAAAATGGTTTAGGTCCTTTATATTTAAATTGTTTGATATTAATTTCTTCTTCTGGATATTTTTCCTTGTATTTAGAATAAAAATAATATACTAACGAATCTCCATGATGTGTTCTGATAAAATCAATAATTCGATCAGGCAAACGGTATTTTTTAGCTAAATCAATTCCTTCTATAACATGTCCAATAATAATTTCTGCACTTTCTACTGGATCTAAATCATCATGAGGGTTTATCATATGATTTTGATTCTCAATAAAAAAAGTAGGATTAGCTAATTTACCAATATCATGATACATAGCTCCAATCTTAACTAATAAAGCATTTCCTCCAACTTCGATGGCTGCTTCTTCTGCTAAATTGGCTACTTGCATAGAATGTTGAAGTGTTCCCGGAGCTTCTGTAGCCAACTTTCTTAATAATGGATGATTCGAATCTGATAATTCTAATAAAGATAAATCCGACATCATTCCAAAAATTCTTTCGTACAAATAAATCAGAGGTAAAACAAGAAAAGTAAATATTCCTGATAATAAAAAATGAAACATTGGCTTCCACAATTCAGCAACATTCATCAATGTACCTTCTTGAATTAATATTCCACTTAAATATGACAATTCATATACTAAAATAATTTTAACAACTGCTATATATAAATTAACTCTCTTATGTAATTTTTGATTGGTTAAAATGGTAATAATTCCTGCAATTAATTGTATATATAAAAATTCAAAACTATTATGAGCCAAGAATGATAAAATCAAAACCGTTACAACATGCGTTACAATAGCAGTTCCTTGATCAAAAAATGAACGAATTACAATAGGTTGTAAACAAAATGGTAGAATATAGAACAAATCTGGAAAAAGGCGATTCGCAATCATCCCTAGTCCTATCGTAAAAAGCACATTAAATACTAAAAAAGTAACTTGAATATTATTTTGTATAATTTCTTTCCTAAAATAATATAGATATAAAAAAAGAATTAAAACTGTTAATGCAACAACAATAAGATAGCCTAACATTAACCCCCATTGTCTTTCATTATTCCAAACTTGTTTTTCGTATTCCTTTTTATATGAATTTAATACTGTGAACTTATAATCATCAATAATATGACCTTTTTCTATAATTTCTTCACCCCGTTGAATTAATCCTTTTGTCAGTGCAATTTTATTAATTTTCTGTTGATAGATTTCTTCTGTTAAGTTTTCATCATAAATTAAATTACCATTTAGAAAAGGTTGTATATCTTCATATAAAATAATTCCTATAGAATCATTTAAAATTTGAGTAACTTCTTGTTTAACTTTTTGAACATCGCTTAACTCACTAAGCAAATATTCAGAAGCGTGAAGTGAATTTTGATCTCTGATCACAATCTTTGGATTGGATTGTCCTCCAATCGCAATTTTAGATTGAAAAATACCTCTAGAATAATCTTCCTTTAGTTTATAAATTAATCTATTTTTAATATTCTGATCTATTTCATATTGATTTAAATCATTCTTAATCTTTGAAATAATGTTTGATAATATAGTCGTATCCTTCTCGTAATAAAATGCTTTTTGTTCTTCTAAAAATGCTTTTTCATTTTGAATTTCCTCAGGTGTTTTTTGAATTGCAAAATTAAAATCAGCTACTAAATCATCATATTTCCACGTTGTATTTTTATAAAATTCGTTATTAAAAACTAATTTTTTAGGCATACAATACACTATAGAAATTACAGTGACTAAAAATAAAATCACTCTAAAAATCAATTTATTTTTATTGTATACGTTTGTTAATTTATTAATCATATTTTTCCCAATTTGGAATTATCTTCACTCCTACCAGTAAGCTTGATAAAAAGATAAAAAATAAACTTGCTGTATTGAAGGTATCTCCCAAAAATAACTGAACTAAAAAATCTAGTATTAAAAAGAGCATAAATAATATGACTCCTATTTTTTTAAAATTAAAGAACAATAGTAGCGAAATTAATGCTCCAACATTGAAGATAATATTCAAATAATAATACCATTGTGGTAATACATATGACTGCTCTGTAATTCCTACATATCCTCTATAACCTCCTACAAAACATGAAATAACAAGGAATCCTATTAACAGTTTAAACCAATTATCACGTTCTATAATTTTTTCCATTTTTAATTAATTTAAAATAAAAAATCATACCCTTTTGCGGACATTTTTTCATATTTATCTTCATCAAAACGATATAGCTTTGAAATTTTTCTACTATTGGTTGGATTAGTTGTTTTATCCGTGTCAATAATTAGGTCTGAATTGAATATCTTTTTACGAAAATTTCGCTTATCTAATTCTCGATCTAAGGTTGTTTCGTACAAAGTTTGAAGTTGGGCAATGGTAAACTCTTTTGGTAGTAAATGAAATCCTACTGGACGACGTTTTACACGACGTTTTAAACGTTCTTTGGCATACGTTATGATTTCCTCATGATCGTAAGCTAAATCAGGTAAATCATTATATCTTACCCACTGTAATTCATTTTCTTCATTGATTAGTTTTACCTTTTCTTTATCTAATTTAATTAAAGCATAAAACGACACATTAATCACCCTTCCTTCTGGATTACGAAAAACCTTAGCAAAAGCTTTCAATTGCTCTAAATAAGTTGGTTGATCTCCAATATATTCTCGCATTATCATCTTAACACGTTGCTCTAATCCTTCATTAGGTAGTACATAAGCACTTGGTAAAAACCAAGCCCCTTCAAAAGGAGGTGTTTGTTTCTTTTTAATTAAAACCAACAACTCTTCTCCATCAAAACCAAAAAGCACTAAGCTAGTTGCTAGTGCTATATCAAAATAAGTTTCTCTATTTTCGTTTCCTAACATACATTAGTATTTTTTAAAAATCGAATGTAATAATCGATTACGGTCACTAATGGCTTCTTCTAAAGAAATAATAGACTCTGTTCTTAAAATTTCTGGAATTTCGTCAATTTTATATAAAATATCTTTTGCATCACTTGTATCACGTGCTAATAACTTACAAAAAATATTATATTTTCCTGAGATAACACTAGCTTCAACTATATTAGGTATTTCTCTTAATTTTTCAACAACACTTTGTGTTTTTGAAGATTTTGTTAAAAGAACTCCTACATAGGCTACAAAAGAATATCCTAAAGTATTGTAGTTTATATCCAAATTTGTTCCTTTAATCAAACCAGCCTCTTCCATCTTTTTTACACGAACATGTATCGTTCCTGCTGAAACTAACATTTTCTTTGCTATTTCTGTAAAAGGCATTCTTGTGTTATCTACTAAGTATTCTAAAATTTGTTTATCTATTTCGTCAATTTTATACTTTGGATTCATTCTTTCCTTATTTTGTTATTAACATTACAAAAATAGCACTATTTTTTTATCAATCTAACATTTTTCACAAAATTATTTTATCATGACAATTATCATTTTATATACCAATCACATTTTCTATTTTTGCTCACATATATAATTAAAGAATACGAGAAATCGTACAAAATAATTATCATATCCTTTTGTTTGTTTACAGAGAGACTTATAGCCAAAAGCTAAAAGTCTCTTTTTTTATTATAGATCTTTAAGAATCTGTTTGGGTAGAATCTACTGTTTCTTGAACTTCACTTTTAAACAAAGTGTTTTCTATATTTAAAACTTGGTTTAAAGAATCTTGACGTATTTTTTCTCTTGCTTCTGCTTCAGCTCTTAAACGTTTATTACTTTTAAATATTTTTTGCTTTAATTCTTTAAATGTATTAAAATCTTCATGGTAATAAATTCCTCCTCCCCAAGCTTGCGAATAGTTATTTGATGCGTTAAAATTTTCAATTCCAAAACTGGTTGGCCTACTAAAAGCTTTTAGTTTTAATGTTCCATCATTTTGACTTGAGATATCGTATTCAATTTCTACACTTCCCGTAACCGACTGCGTATTTGTGACACCCTCTGAAGAACTACCTCCATCTACAGCGAATCCTCCGGAAACATTTACCGATACTCTAGGATTCACATCAACCGTACCTTTAACGTTTACAACATCAGAAGTATTGTATTCATCAGAGCCTTCTGTATATCCTAAGTTTAAGGTTACATAGCGACTAATATTAGAGAGTAAAGAAGATAACTGACCAAAAGCTAATTCGTAAGCAGTTGTTGTTAACCCACTCACATAATTGGTATTATCCGGAGGTAAAAATTTTCCAAATAATAAAATTCCTCCCCATTGTCTTACCTCTTCATCTTTATCACTAAATTTTAGATCTAAATTACTTTGAATGGATTCCGAAGCATCAGGAGTTAATACATTAAACTCTATATTAGGAGAACTTAGAAGTCCTGTTAATGCCACTTCAACTTCTGTTTGTAAAGATTGTGCATAACTACTCGATATATACTCTCCTACGTTTGATACATTTCTTTCAAAGTATGCTTTTACATCCAATTGCGCATCATATACATCTCCAATCCATCGAATGGAACTATTTGGTCTGATTTTAAATATTTTTTTAATAGCTCCTCTTGCAAAATTGTAATATCCATCGGTTATTTCTACTTCTCCATTCATCACCATATTACCTTCTAAATCTACATCTAAACGAACATCTCCTTTTCCACTTGCTACAATTTTATCATCATTTTTCTCATCTAGAATTAAATCTAATTTTGCATCTGGGGTAATTTTTACATTCAATCCTAAATTCATACCCGTAGCTTGTTCAACAGGTTCAGAAACCTCTGTATCTTCTTCTTTATATCGATCTAAAATATTTACAAATTTAACAACTTCTGACACTTCTAAACTTTGTCCACCTGTGTTGATAGTCAATGCTGTTCTTGGAGCCGTTGTGGCAATTACATTAATATCTAAATCTGTTGCTGGACCTTTAATCGTCGCATATAAATCGTTTGCAAATACTTTCCCATAAAACAATGGGTTGTTATTAAACCCCGTATCCATTACCATAAAATTATCAGCAAAAAGGTCTAAATTTAAGTTCCAAACCAAGAAATCTTCATGTGATAAATCACCTGTAAGATATCCTTTTGTATGATTTTTAATATCTCTTAATTCAATTCTATCATAGAAATAAATCAATCCGGTAGAAATTAATATTTCGGGACTTCCTAAGATATCATAATCGGTTCCTAAGTATGAAATCTTCATCCCCCCATTATTCAAATTAAGACTTCCTTGATAATTAGGTTTTTTCAACGTTCCAGTTAATTCAACTTCTCCTTGAATAGTTCCTCGAATATTTTCAGCAACATCTACCATAAAAACATTCAAAATAGCCAATTCAAATCCATCAAAATTTACTTTCAGATCTAAATAATCTTCTTTTTTATTAGGATTTATATATCCTGTTATTGCCAATTGATCAAAATTCTCTTTTTGAATTTTTGAATTTACTTTGTATAATCCATTTTCAATTTCAACATTCATAAGAATATCACCAAAAGAATAATCATTATAACTAAAATCTTGAATTTTTAAATCTGCAATAGGTTGAAATGTATCTTTTCCATATTCAATAGTAACACTTCCATTTGCCAAACCTTCCAATTTAACATCTTCCAAAGGAGGTAATAATGCTTCTAATTGCGTACTTTGTACATCTAAATCTAAATTCAAATAATCATTTAAATATGAACCATTTATTTCTAGTTTTTGTAATCCCGACTCTATAACAATTCGATTAATATAGTATTCATTCTTTTCAATATCAAGTATTGCATAATGAGTATCTTCTTCATTATCAGGATTTAAAACCCATTCATTATCATTATACTTTATCGTTGATTTTAAAAAACCTATCAAATCTTTTCCTTCAACATTTTTTGTTTTATATAAATTTAAACCAAATTCTTGTTTTGAAATTCCACCAAAATGACCTGTAAACTTTGTTTTAACTTCTAAAGTATCATTATTATTAATTGTCAAGATTTTTACATTATCTAATTCATATCCATTTAAATTAACTTTATCAGAAACTAGTGAGGTCTGAAAAAATGGATTTTTTGTATTCAATGTTACTTGTGATTCTCCTAATTCATATTGATCATATAATAATCCTGGGGTTTTTGTTTTTAAAATCAAATGATTTTCAGGTGTAATTTTCCCTTCTAGTTTTGTTCCTGGTTTTAGTGTTATAGCAGGGAATAAAATTTCAAAAAAGTAATCTTTTATATCAAAATTAAAATCAAAATATTGGCCTGGTTCCATAGGTTTAGGCTCATAATTGGTTAATAATTTTCCAAAAGCGTTTTCAGATACCTCCAACACTTCAGAAAGTTTAAACTCTCCTTCTATATAACCATTCATTATTTCTTCGGAACGAAAATTAACTAGTCGCTTCCCTTTTTCATCAATTGATGAATTAATTAACATTTGGTTAAAAGCCAACGATTGTGTTGAAGTCTGATAAAATGTATTTTCTAATAAAACCTGACCTAATAAATCATCTATAGAACTGGCATGTAAATCAATTGAAATATCCGTTGTTAAACGAGCAGCTGGGTCTTTTGAAATTCCTAATTTATATAAATCTACACTTCGTACTGTTGATTTAAAATTAGCATCGTAAACGGATGAAGAAAAATCCACATCTCCATCAAAATTCAAGGCAATATCAGGATCATTTATATCAACAATTCCACTAAACAATTGTTTCTCAATAGAACCATCTATATAAATATTAGAAAGATGTTTATCCATTAAATCAATTCCTGATACATTTCCTTTTACTTTTACTTGCATAGTGTTTAGGTCATATCCTTTACCATCAACATCTAAATTTGCAGAAATTAATCCTAGTTCTTTAACGCCTGTTAAGGTTTTTAAATTGAACTTTTGTGGTTGAATATTTCCTATATAACGAATTGATTCTTTTGCATAATCTTCAATTGTCATATTAGCTACCAAACTCCCTAAAGTTGAAGATTGAATGGATGATTTCGTTATAAAATCTTGACGATCAATCTCAACATCTCCTTTTAAAGTAACTTGCCCATAATCATTAATCAAACTCGGAATATCTTGATTAATGCTTTTAGGTAAAAATTTAATTAAATCATTATAATTAGAAGTTACGTATGTATTTTTCCCTTTGATATGAAACTTTTGAGCATCATAGATTTCATCTAAAATAATACGTTTGCCTCCTACTCTTGTTTTTAAAGTAGCAATTTCAACATCTTGTAATTCTAATTTTGATAAAACACCTCGTATTTTCCCTTGAATATTAACTTTTGAAAACTTATCCCAATAAGGTACAAAATATTGTACATCTTTCATTCCTACATGAGACCCTTTTTCTAAATCTACTTTCCAATTAATTTTATTATAAAAGTCACTAAAATCTTCTGAAGCATCGTTATAAAGAAAAGCAAACTGTCCCTTCAACTTTGAATTACTAGTTTGAATTTCAATATCTTTAATTTCTAATAAGTCATCTCGATACGTAAAATCTCCTGCAAAACGCATCACTTCTGATTGAATTTTCTTATTACGTTTTGCTCTAAAAGTTAAATTTTTAATGTTTGCATAAATATCAGCATCATCTAATTTAAAATTATCTACTTCCAAGTTCAAATCGGACGCTTTTACCCAAACTTGTTCTTCTTTAGGCAAATTTTCATTAATAATTTCTAAATAACCATCATAAATATTAATATCTCCTTCTAAAATAAGTTTTGTAGAATCTTGAGTTTCACTTCCTGAGCTAAATTGATCAATAAAATTTAAAAAATTATCTTGAGCAGCTCCTTTATATGTTTTCACATAAACTTTAGGTTCAAATAGTGAAACCTCATCTATTTGATAAGGAGAACCATTGATCAATTTGAAATAATCTGGACTAGCTTGTAGTTCTTTAATTGAAATTAACAAACTGTCTCGTTCATCTAAAGCCGAAATATTCTTTAAACTAATATCTCCAAAAAAAGTAATATCAACTCCTTCAACATTCATTTGTGTTCCAAACATTTTATTGACTTCTGGCATCACATAATCATGTACAATTTTGGATTGTACAGATGGAATTTGAATGGCGGTCAAAACTCCCGTAATTGCTAAAAAAATAACAATTAATAAAAAGAGGAATATTTTAAATATCTTTTTTAACACAGTTAATTTCGTATTTTTGCCTTAATGAAAAAACATCCTATCATACTCGGTATCGAATCTTCTTGTGATGACACAGGAGCTTCTATTATACAAAACGGAAAAGTTTTATCTAATAGTATAGCCAATCAAAAAGTACACCAAAATTACGGTGGTGTTGTTCCTGAATTGGCTTCTCGAGCTCATCAACAAAATATAGTTCCCGTAGTTAATGAAGCGATAAAGGTAGCAAATATTACCGAAAAAGAAATAGATGGAATTGCATTTACAAGAGGACCTGGTTTAATGGGTTCATTACTAGTAGGTACCTCGTTTGCTAAATCATTTTCTATGGCCTTAGGAGTTCCTCTAATTGAAGTAAATCATATGCAAGCTCATATTTTGGCACACTTCATTGAAGATGCTAACGAAACGAAACCTGAATTCCCTTTTATATGCTTGACAATCAGTGGAGGACACACTCAGATCGTACAAGTTGAAGATTTCTTTAATTTTAAAATTTTAGGTGAAACCATTGATGATGCGGTTGGGGAAGCTTTTGATAAGATTGCTAAAATAATAGGTCTAGAATATCCTGGAGGCCCCTTAATTGATAAATTAGCTCAAAAAGGGAATCCAAAAGCTTTTCAATTTGCTAAACCTCAGGTTGAAGGCTATAATTTTAGCTTTAGTGGTTTAAAAACTTCTGTTCTTTATTTTTTACAAAAAGAAATGAAAAAGGATCCTAATTTTATTAAAAATAATTTAATAGACTTATGTGCTTCTGTTCAGCATACAATTGTTGAGATTCTAATGAAAAAACTACAAAAGGTGGTTAAAGAAACAGGTATTAATCGAATTGCGATTGCAGGTGGCGTATCAGCTAATTCTGAAATTAGAAAAAGGTTACGTTATATGGAAAAATGGGGATGGGAAACCTATATTCCAAAATTTGAATACACTACCGATAATGCAGCCATGATTGCTATGGTAGGACAATTAAAATATGAACGAAGTGAATTCACTTCACAAAAAACAACAGCACAAGCACGATATAAAATAAGTGATAAATGATAAGATCTATGTTTTTATTTTTGCACATAAATATCAATAATTTCTACTTTCTAATTCATAATTAAAAAATGCGTTTATTTATAATTGAACATATTAATTCTAAAATTGTATTCTTAAACGAAGAAGAAAGCAAGCATATTTCACGTGTTTTACGTATGAACACTGGAGATACCATCCATTTAACAGACGGTAAAGGAACACTATGTGAAGCAAAAATCATTTTTCTTTCAAATAAAAAATGTGAAGTTGAAATTGTTTCCACCATCAATAACTTTGAAAAGCGTGATTATTACTTACATTTAGCTGTTTGTCCAACAAAAAGTAACGATCGTTTTGAATGGTTTTTAGAAAAAGCAACCGAAATTGGTATTGATGAGATCACCATTTTAATTGGTGAAAATTCTGAACGTAGAAAATTTAATACAAAGCGTTATCAAAAAATCATCCTTTCTGCTGTAAAACAATCTTTAAAAGCCTATATCCCTAAACTCAATGACCCTATAAAAGTAACCGATTTTATTCTTAAAAATGATTTTGAGGGATCTAAAATGATTGCACATTGCGATACTCAATTTGAACGTAAAAATGTAAAATCATTTTTAGAAAAAAAGTCCAACACTTTAATTATGATTGGTCCAGAGGGAGATTTCTCTCCTTCGGAAATTCAACTAGCCTACCAAACAGGTTTTTCAGGAGTATCATTATCTAATAGCCGACTACGAACTGAAACGGCAGGAATTGTCGCTACAGATTATGTAAGTTATCTTAATTTTTAAGAATAGAATCGACCTATCTCTTTTAATAGTTACAATTATATTTAATTAACCTCTTTTAAATTCACTTAAAATAATAGACGTTGCCATTGCTACATTCAAACTTTCTGTAGTTCCTTTTCCAAATTGAGGAATGGTAATTTTTTGAGTAACTCGTTTTTCTATTTCTTTTGAAATTCCATTTGCCTCATTTCCCATCACAATAATACCCTTAGAAGGCAATTTTTCTTGATAAATGTTATCCCCTTCTAAAAAAGTACCAAAAACTGTATTTGAGTAGTTCTGTAAAAAGACATTTAGATCTGTATAGAAAACAGCTACTCGAGTAAAAGATCCCATCGTAGCTTGTATCACTTTAGAGTTATAAATATCAACTGTATTTTCAGAACATATAATTTTAGAAACACCAAACCAATCTGCTAGACGAATGATCGTTCCTAAATTCCCTGGATCATTTACACCATCTAATGCCAAAATCAGTTCATTTTCATCAAAAACCATCTTTTTATCATCAATCTTACACAATGCTAAAACACCATTAGGTGTTTTCAAATTACTTACTTTCCTTAATTCATTTTCAGAAATGAGGTACTTTTCAAAACTTCCTGTAAATTCATCTTTACACTCTTCTAAGCAAAATAGTTTTTCAACCTGAATCGGGCTCTTTAAAACTTCTTTAACAGATTTAATACCTTCTACTACAAATAATTTATGTAGATTTCGAAACTTTTTGTGCTTTAACGATTGAATAAGTTTGGAATGATTTTTTGTTAGCATATATTTGTAAATAAAACTAAAATTGATACAATTTAGAACAAAGATAGTATTATTCACCCTGCTTTTCTTTATTTTTTCATGCTCTACTACGAAAAAAATACAAGAAGGAGATTATCTTTTAGCTAAAAATATTATTAAAGAAGATGGAACAAAACTTATTGGAAGTGATGCTTACAATAGTATCTTCCAAAAAACAAATAAAAAAGTATTCTTTATTTTTCCTTTTGGATTATGGTTTTACAACTCTGCTAACAACGATCTACAACCTGCTCTAGAAGAATGGTATCAAAATGAAAACAGAACTGAAAAAGATTTAGATTCTTTATTAATTAAAACTGATTCTTTATACCATTGGACAAATTCTGAAAGAGAGCTTTTCTTTAAACGTATGATTATGCTTCGAAATAAATTCTTAGTGCGTAATCAGGAATTACCTAAATTAGTTGATTCTTCTTTTACTAATAAATCGGAGCGTACTTTAAAAAATTACTACGGTTTTAAAGAAGGGTATTTGGATGCCAAAGTTACAAGTGAAACACAAATTTATCCTAAAAAGAAAAAAGCAAAAGTTATTTATCACGTAACCAAAGGAAAACCTTATGTTATTGATTCTTTACGCTATTTTATTAAAGATGAAAATATCAAATCACTTTATTTAAAGCATTTAGATCAATCTTTTTTGAAGAAAGGACAAAATTTTAATGAAGATCATTTCTCACAAGAGCAAAGTCGTATTGTTAAATTAATGCGAAACAATGGTTATTATTACTTTCAACCAAGTAATATTCGTATGGAAGTTGATTCTGTTAATTTGGGAAATAGAAGGTTAATTGGTATTTTAAATATCGGTCCAACTAAAGCAGATTCTTTGGACAATTACAATAAAATCTATACTATTTCAAAGGTAAATATTATATCAGACTATTCCAGTTCAGAGGCTTACAAATTACCTAAAAGTGTACCTATTTACCACAGAGGATATGATATTTTAAGTTATGACTATTTAAATTACAAGCCACGTGTATTTACTGATATTACCACAATTGAAGCAGATTCGATTTATAGACTAAATCATGATATTGTTACCAAAAACAACTTTAATAATCTAAAAAACTTTCAAACACCTGACATTCGATACCAACACGATACAATTTCAGATGGTAATTACTTAATTTCGAATATATTTCTTACACCTCAGAAAAAATATGGTTTAGATTTAAGTTTTGATACCTTTACTTCTAATTATTTAACCATTGGATTCTCTCCTAATATTTCTTTATTATCAAGAAATGTTTTTGGAGGAGCTGAAAATCTAGAATTATCCTTAAAACTAACAGGTGGGACTGTAGCCAATATTGACAATACTTCAGGGTTTGCTATGGAGGCCTCCGTAGGGGGGAAATTATCATTTCCTCGTTTTATTATTCCTTTTAAAAACACAGAAGGAATGCTCTCAAAAACAGCCAATCCCCGAACCAATATCAACCTATCAGCCACTTGGCAAAATAATATTGGAATTGGAAAAGTAGGTTTATCAAACATTATTGATTATACTTGGAATTCAAGCAATACCGTTTCTCATAAAATCGAACTATCGAACATTCAATATATTCGAAATCTAAATAAAGAAAAGTATTTTGACCTTTATACCAGTGATCGTGATATTCGTGATGCACAATATGCCGATTATTTTGGTTTTCGACCTAATATTGAAACAGCATATAACGATGGTAATATAACAGATAATCAAATGTCCATTATCATTCGTCAAGATCAAGATTTTCAAAATTCTAGTTACTATAATCAAACCGTTTATGATGATTATATTGATATGACACAACGTCAAAGACGTATTACAGAAGATGTATTAATCAATTCTTCTTCTTATACGTTTGAATACGACGGGCGCCGTGATAGTTCTAAGAGAAATCCTATATATTTTAATGGTAAAATTGAAGCTGCCGGAAATAGTCTCAATTTATTAGATCAAGCTTTTGGTTTTAGATCCGCTGGAGATGCCCTTATTTATAAAAACTCAATATTAGGAGTAGGATATGCCCAATTTCTAAAATTTGATTTTGATACAAGAAAATATTGGCGTTTAAATAGAAAAAATGAATTAGCAGCTCGTTTTCTGTTAGGTTTTGCATATCCATACGGAAACGCAACTTCAGTTCCTTTTAGTAGAACATATTTTGCTGGGGGGTCTAATGATATCAGAGCTTGGAGAGCCTATGATTTAGGCCCAGGAGAAAGTAATCGAGGGAGTCAAAGTTTTTCCACAGAACACTTAAAAATAACAACAAGTTTTGAATGGAGAAAAAAATTAAGTGGTAGCATAAATGGAGCACTATTTGTAGATGCAGGAAATATTTGGGCCACAAGTGATGATTCCCGTCCAGAATCTTTATTTAAATTCAATTCTTTTTACAAACAAATTGCAGTTGGTTCAGGTTTTGGATTTCGTTATGATATGGGCTACGATATTGTCATAAGGCTAGACTTAGCGTATAAAATACACGATCCCAACCAAATTCAGGGTGACAGATGGTTTAAGGATTTTAAAATTTGGAAACCTAATTTAAATATTGGTATTGGATATCCATTTTAAAAACTGTATATTTGTTTAGAAATTGTAATTAATATTCATAATAAAATTAAACATAATGAGTAGAAAATTTGCCCCTGGCGTAGCTACTGGAGATCAAGTTCAAGAAATCTTCAATGATGCTAAAAAGAATGGATACATGTTACCTGCTGTTAACGTTGTTGGATCCAATACAATCAATGCTGTAATGGAAACTGCAGCAGAATTAAACGCTCCTGTTATCATTCAATTTTCAAATGGAGGTGCTGTTTTTAATGCAGGTAAAGGATTATCAAATGAAAACCAACAAGCCGCTGTTTTAGGAGCTGTAACTGGAGCTAAACATGTTCACGACTTAGCGGTAGCTTATGGGGTTACTGTAATCCTGCATACCGATCATTGTGCTAAAAAATTATTACCATGGATTGATGGCCTATTAGATGCTTCTGAAAAATGGTATGCACAAACTGGAAAACCATTATTCTCTTCACATATGATTGACCTATCAGAAGAGCCTCTTGAAGAAAATATTGCGATCTGTAAAACCTATTTAGAGCGTATGGCCAAAATGGACATGACGTTAGAAATTGAATTAGGAATTACCGGAGGTGAAGAAGATGGTGTTGACAATACTGATGTTGATGACTCTAAACTATATACACAACCTGAAGAAGTAGCTTATGCTTATGAAGAACTTTCAAAAGTTTCACCTCGTTTTACAGTAGCAGCTGCCTTTGGTAATGTACATGGTGTTTACAAGCCTGGAAACGTAGTTTTAACACCTAAAATTTTAGATAATTCACAAAAATACATTCAAGAAAAATACGGAACAGCTGAAAAACCAGTTGATTTTGTTTTCCACGGAGGTTCAGGTTCTGAATTAGAAAAAATTCACGAAGCAATTGGATATGGAGCTATCAAAATGAATATTGATACTGATTTACAATATGCATTCACTGAAGGTATTCGTGATTATATGCATGAGAAAAAAGATTATGTTTCTTCTCAATTAGGAAATCCTGATGGACCAGAAGAACCTAATAAAAAGTATTACGATCCTCGTAAATGGTTACGTTTAGGAGAAGAGACTTTCAAAAAGCGTTTAAAAATGGCCTTTGAAGATCTAAAAAATATTAACACTTTAGGATAAAAAGATCTAAATACGATCATATATTAATAAAAGACTACTCAAAAGGGTAGTCTTTTATTTTTGTAAAATTTTATCAATAATCTATTGTTAAATCATTTACTGTTATTATTTTTGTTTCAGATAAAATAATATATGAAAGATAATCACACTCAATTAGAAGAAGTTTTAAAAGCAAGCAAAGGATGGATGAATGCTTTTAACACAGGGAATGCAAAAGGATGTGCCAATGCATATACTGAAAACACCAAAATGGTCGTAACGCCTATGGGTACTTATGAAGGGAAACAAGCTGTTTTTGAATTTTGGGATACCTTAATTAATCAAGGAGCAAAAGATGTGGTTTATACTAACACTAAATTAGAAACCATAGACGACCGAACTGTTCTTCTTTCTGCAAACTGGTCAATGAACATAGGAAGAGGAATTATTACAGAAGAAAAATGGGTAAAACAAGATGACGGAAAATGGTTATTAGAATTTGACGCCTTTGAAATACAGGAACAATACTAAAACCAAAAAATTAATTTAATAAACCATTACTTTTTCTTTATAAGAATATTAACAAGTAATGGTTTTTTATATTCTTATTTTTATAAAAACATTTATATAATAAATACCTCATGAAAAAATTATTTTTAACACTTACTGTACCTTTATATTTGGCTTCAATATCATGCAATAGTGATGATGACAACACAGTCTCAACAGATATAACACCTGTTTTATCACAAACCATCACTGGTATTGAAGGACCTGAATCGGTACTTTTAAACACAAATGACAACCTTCTTTATGTATCCAATCAAGCGGGTTCTACTGACGGAGATGGTTATATCTCTATTTTAGATCAATCAGGAACAGTAATCAATCAAAAATGGGCTACAAACCTAAATGATCCAAAAGGGATGGTCATTTACAATAACAAAATGTATGTTGGAGATACCAATGGTTTAGTTGAAATTAGTATGACAGATGGATCTATTCTACAAATTTATGGAGAAGGACAAAATTTAAATGATGTTGCCATTGATAACGATGGGAATATTTATGTATCTAATATGTTTACTTCTGCCATCTATCAATTGGATACAAATGGTAATTTCTCTGAATGGTTATCCGGTAGTGATATCCAAAACCCTAATGGTATTTTAATTGATGGAAACACTATGTATTTGGCTCCATGGGGAACTTTCACAGGGAATGATTTTGCTTCGGCTCCCCCTGCACCTGTTTTAAAAGTTGATTTAACTACAAAAGCCGTTTCTCAATTATCTAAAACTACCTTAGGGAACTTAGATGGTATTCAATTCAATTCCACTAAAACTGTACTTATTGTTTCAGATTGGATTTCTGGAAAAATATATCAAGTAAATCTTTCCGATGGTTCTTCACAAGAAATACTTGATGTTAAAAATACTTCACAAACATTTGGTGGTTCTGGTGATATATTGGTAAATGGCTCAAAACTATATATACCGATGTATTTAGACAATAGTATATTAGAATATAATATATAAAATATTCATAACCTTGTTAGCTTTCTACAGTTAGCAAGGTTATTTCATTCTAACACTCAACACCTTTGACCCGTTACCATCTGAATCTGTTACAATTTTATATTTTTCTTGCTTCATTATGGATACTGATTCTGCCTTTACCGGTAATATTTCCCCATCCTTTTTTAAAGCAAAAGCTTTCAAGTAATGATCATTTAATTTATCTAAATTTATCTCTCCAATAAAACTTCCTAAAATTGCTCCATCATTTATCGGATCAGTTTTATCTTCTACAGAAGATGTAAAAACCAATCGATTCTTTTCTTGATCATAATCTAAACCTGAAAAAGTAGATTCTATTGAGTTAATTGAGGGTAATTTATAATGTCTAACAATAGGTATTGGAATTGTATTTTCTAAAATAAATTTTTTAAAATCTTCTAAGGAATATTCATAAAGAGCATTATTTTCTCGATTAACTAAAAATAATTGAGAAGATGTGACAGCAACTCCTTCTATATTAAATTGTTTCCTTTTAATATCTTCCAGACTCATTATAGTATCATAAAAATCTTTTAAAGAATAACTTTTTACTTTCTCAGATTCTATATCAATTAATTTTAACACTGTTCTTTTCTTTTTAGATCCTGATCCAAAAACAAATAAATCCTTTTCAATTAAAACTATAGATTCAAAATCAGGTTTTATTTTTTTTGGTATTTTTTGATATTCTAAAAAAGTAGAGTCTAATAAAGGTATTTTATTTATTATCTTATTCATATCATCCACTTCAAACAACCATGGAGAATCATCTCCAATAATATAATGCTTTTCATTTACATCTTCACTCCCTGATGCAGAAGGTATCCCTTCTAAAACTTCAATAGAACTCACTTCTACTCCATCTAACGAACTACTTTCTTTCTTACAGGATAATAAACTTGAAAATAAAATAATAATAATCAACTCTATTTTTTTACACATAAGTTTCTTCTTAAATTAATCTTATAACACAAAAATACAATCTAATGTAAAAACTATTTTACTCTTTTTATCAAAAACTTGATTCATTTAAAATTATTTTTATATCTTAATAGAAACTATTGTTATGAGCACTTCTCCTCTTGAGCAAAAACAATTTCCAATTGGAAAATTCGAAAAACCTCACTCTATTTCATCCACACAAATTCAACAATGGATTATTATTATTAAAACTTTTCCCAAAACCCTACGTAAATTAGTTGACCCTTTATCTAAAGATGATTTAAAGTTAACTTATCGCCTTAATGGATGGAATATTCAACAATTGGTTCATCATTGTGCAGATAGTCATATGAATAGCTTTATTCGCTTTAAACTTGGATTAACAGAAGATTCCCCCACTATCAAACCCTATTTTGAAGACCGTTGGGCAACACTACCTGATACATTACAAGTAGACATCTCAGAATCTTTAAAGATTCTAGAAGGATTACATATTAGATGGACTACTTTATTGGAATCATTATCTTCAAAAGACTTAAAAAGAGTTTTTATTCATCCAGAACATGGGCAAAGCATTTCACTTGCTGAAAATATTGGGTTATATGCTTGGCATTGCAACCATCATTTGGCACATATTGAACAAGCGCTTCAATACCAAAATAATAATGAAAAATAATACCTACATTATTATAATTGTTATTTTTTTTGTTTTAGTTTTGCGTATAATTTTGAAAAATGAAAATACATCATATCAGAAATGCAACAATGGTTATCGAAACAGGTGATCAATTTATCTTAGTAGATCCTATGCTAGGACCATCTAAAACCTCTGCACCATTTGCTTTTTTCAAACACAAAGCCAAGCGAAATCCTTTAGTAGATTTACCTGAAAATTGTATGCAAATCATTAATAAAACAACTCATTGTTTAATTACACACCTGCATCCTGATCATTTAGATAAAGATGCTGAAGATTTCTTAACGCGAAATACGATTGCTGTTACATGCCATGAAAATGATGAAAACACATTACAAAAACGAGGTTTATACATAAAAAATGCCTTACCTTATTGGAAAGAAGCTTCATTTCTAAACGGTAAAATTATACCCATTCCTGCTAAACATGGTTATGGATGGGTTAGCAAGCTAATGGGAAATGTAGCAGGCTATTATATTGAATTACCCAATTCTCCCTCTCTTTATATAAGTAGCGACACCATTTATACCGATGATGTTCATAAAGTTTTAACAGAACTTCAACCTGATATTTCTATTTTAGCCTGTGGTTCAGCAAGTTTAGATATTGGGAAACCTCTTTTAATGAATATGGATGATATATTAAAATTTATTAAAAATACTCCTGGAAAGATTCTTGCTAATCACATGGAAGCCTTAAATCATTGTCCAACAACTCGTTCACAGCTTAAAAACGAGGTTGAAAAAATAGGATTATTAGATAAAGTAGCCATTCCTGATGATGGAGAAACAATTATCTATTAATTCATTTTAAAATGCATGAATGGAAAAAGTAATTTTTATTCTCTTATCAATAAAAAACCTCAATACATTTAAATGCATTGAGGTCTTAGTTTTATATTAAAGCTATTTTTATAGAAAATCTACTTTCCCTGAATCTAAATTATAATAAGCCGGTACTATTTTTACTTTTCCTTGATCTATAGCATTTTTAATAATATCTGATCTATTTTTTAACTCTTCTGCATTCATTTCTGCATTCTTCTTAACCACATCATTTACTTGAGCTCCTTCGTTTGAAGCTGCTATTGCAGGTGTAATATGCGATAATAAGTGATTTAAATTATATCCATTATCTCCTCCACCTATTGCAGCCGTTACAGCACCACAACTTTGGTGACCTAAAACTACAATAACTTCAGAACCTAAATGAGCTACAGCATACTCAATACTTGCTATTGAAGAACTGTTTGCAACATTTCCTGCTACACGAACAACAAATAATTCACCTAAACCAGAATCAAAAGCTAATTCAGGAACCACACGACTATCCGCACAACTTAAAATAATTGCTTTAGGAGCTTGCCCTCCTGTTAATTCTCCACGACGAACTCCATCTTGTAATTTCCCTTCTAATTTATCTGCAACGAACCTTTCGTTACCTTCTTTTAAGCGTTGAATCACATTTTCAATTGCCATAATTTTAATTTTTTTTATTTTTTACTAAAATACATTTTTTTTTACATTTGAACGTGATGTTCCTCTGGAAATTGCTTTGGAATCATATCATGATCCTCATCTAACATTTGTCTAAGATCAATTTCAATTCCCCTTGCAATGGTTGAAATAGGAACATCATTGGCTGTTCCTTCAAACGGGTTTTCACCAGTACGTGCCATACGTTCCATAGTATGAAAAACCCAAGAAACTGCTGTACAAAAAGGTATTCCCAACCATATGAAATTATGTCCTATCATAGGATAACTTGATATTAAACTCTCTCCTACTTTCGAAAAACTTGGTATAATACCAAAAGGTAATAACAATAAAAATACTCTCACATAATAATAAGCCAAACTTGCATATTGTCGTGGATATGGGAAATTTTTAATTCGTTCTGATTTTCCTTGTAAATTAAACATTTCTTCTAAAAGATTTTCTAATTCTAAAAACGAAAATTCCCAAATTAGACCTTTTTCTTTTAACTTTTTAAGATGTTTTGATTGTAAAAATAAAATAGCTGTAGCTTTATTTCCTTTATTCATTACATACTCCCATTCATCGGCTGAAAGATAATGAAATAAGTCTTCATCTAAGGAAAACATCTTTTCGGGAATATGAATCATTTTAGACCATTCCCTATTGGTTTTACTATCTTCAAAAGTCTCCCATGGTTTTCGTTGACGCATGGCATGTCTTAAAGCTGTTAGCCAAGCTATATGTCGATAAACAATTGTTTGTATATTCTCCTTTAATTCTTCTTCTGATACAGGTTCGCTAGCATACTCATTACTTACCATATCTCTCACTTTCATAGTAAATGTTCGTGAGGTATTCACCATTCCTCCCCATATTTTTCTCGCTTCCCAAATCCTTCCGTAAGCTGAATTATTTTGAAACCCTACAATAAAAGCTACTGCTGTACCAATCAAAGCAACAGGCGTCCATGGTACATCTAAAAATTTAAATTCAAATATATGATATAGGACTACTACTATTGTTGAAAATACAGCAAATAAAATGGTATCATGACGAGACCATAAAAACATTTCTTTTACTGTGTATCTTTTTTTTGTTAACATATATTAACCTTTTTTAAAAATTACAACGTTTTTAAAACAGCTATTAATTCATCTGGATCAGGGCGCTCGCGATAATCAGGTTCACTCTCAACATATCGAATAATACCTTCTGTATCTACTAAAAAACGTGCAGGCATAGGTAATTCCCATTCATCATCACCATGATATTGTTTTAAATTAATTTGAAACTTATCTCTATACAATTCAATTAAATCATCTGGCATTTTAAATTTTAACCCAAATTGATCTGCTACTTTATTACTTTGATCTGTTAAAATATCAAAGTTCAATTTTTGCATTAAAGAAATTTTCTTAGAATATTCTTGTAATTCTGGTGATATTGAAAATAATGTTGCACCATATGATTCTATTTCATCTTTATAATGTTTAAGATTAGCTAAATCAACATTACAATAGGGACACCAAAACCCTCTGTAAAAAGTGATCACAACAGGCCCTTTTGAATACAACTCTTTTACATTGATCACTTCATTATTTTGGTTTGGAAGCTCAAAATCCGGTATTTTATCTCCTATTTTAAGTACTTTATCTTGAATACCTGATTTTTTTAATGAATCTGTAGCATTATGCATAATTTTTAAGAATTGAGGTGCCATATTACCCTCTATTCTTTTTTTTGTTGCTTTTAATTTTTCTTGAAAAGTCATTTAACTGTAATTTTTTTTACAAAAATAGATTTTTTTTTATTACAGTTAAAATAGAAAAAATTGATTTATTAATGCATATTATTTATCAAAGTTTCTTTACATATTTTGTTATAATAACAATTTGTTGCCCTTCTACTTTCCCTTCAATATATTCTGCATTCTCATGATCTAATGAGATTCTCCTTACTGCTGTTCCTCGCTTTGCAACCATACTAGATCCTTTTACAGGAAGATCTTTAATCAAAACAACACTATCTCCTGATTGTAACACAACACCATTACAGTCCTTATGAACTACTTTATTTTCATCTTCCTCTTCTCCCTCTCCTGTAGCTTTTGCCCATTCTAAAGTCTCATCATCCAAATACATCATATCCAATAAATCCTGAGGCCATCCTTCTGATTTTAAACGTGATAACATTCTCCAAGAAACAACTTGAACTGCAGGAAATTCACTCCACATACTATCATTTAAACAACGCCAATGATTTACTTCTGTTTTAGTTGGATCTTCAATTTGTTCGAAACACGTTTTGCAGGTTAACACACTCTTTTCTAATTCACTTTTTGTTACAGGAGGAACCTCATAAACTTTTAAATCTTCAGCTGATCCACAAAACTCACATTTAGATTCACTACGTGCTTTTAATTTTTTCTCTAGAGTACTCATTTATTTTCTATAATGTTTTTACAATTCTTTCAACGTTTCTAACAGATGGTTAAAATCTGCTCTTTGTGTATAATCTTCTGAAAAAGCAATATGACGAATAATTCCTTTAGAATCAATCAATACCTGTGATGGCATAGGTAATGTCCAACTAGAATCATTATTATAATGTTCCAAATCAATATTCAACGCTTCTATGTACAATGACTTTAGATTTCTAGATAAAGAATACGTTAATCCAAATTGACTTGCTATTGAATTATGTGGATCTGAATACAATTTGAATTTTAATTGACTTCTTTCTATTATTTTAGCATTATAATCTTTAATTTGAGGTGAAACTCCTATAATTGAAGCTCCTAATTGTTCTATTTCAGAGACATGTTCATTTAAATATGCTAATTCCATATTACAATACGGACACCAAATTCCTCTATAAAAAATTAAAATCACAGGTCCTTTCAAATACATTTCTTTAATATTAAGATATTCTCCTTCTTCATTTTCTAACGAAAAATCAGGACATTGACTTCCCTTTTTTAATACTTTTTCCCTAATTCCAGAATCAATTAATTCAGCAGTTGCTTCATGTATAGTTTCCGTATAATGAGCGGGTAAGTTTTTTTCCATTACATGCTTTAAGTTCGCTATTTTTTCTTGAAATGTCATCTTTAATTTATTTAGGTTCAAAAATACATGTAATAAATTCAAAAAGTCTTAATTTCATCAAAATAATAATTAAAAAAAGAGAAACTTTAAGGTTTCTCTTTTTTCTATTACATTTCAATATTATTCCTCCATTCATAAGGTTTTGGAATATCAGTATCATCTATCAATTGACGAATATCAATTTCAATTCCACGAGCCATCGAAGTAATAGGCACATCATTAGGTCCTCCTTCAAATGGATTTTCAGTATTCTCTCCTACAAGTTCCATCACATGAAATACCCAAGAAATCAACACACTAAAAGGAATCGATAACCAAACAAAATGTTCTCCAATAAATTCTTTAAAATGATGTAATAAACTAGTATGCTCTAAATGTTTATTTAACTCCTCCAATACACCATCTCCAATATTTTCAAAAGCTTCCATTATACCAAAAGGCAATAACAAAATAAATACCCATATAAAGATATAGTTCAATGTTGCAAATTGCCTTGGATAAGGGAAATTCTTGATACGTTCTGACTTTCCTTGTAATGTATAAAACTCAACCAACATTCTTTCCATTTCAACATATTCATAGTGCTTAATTAAATTTTGGTCTTTCAATTCTTTTAAGTGCTGGGACTGTATACCTAATAATTGAGAAGCTTGATTTCCTTTCTCAAAAATAACTTTCTTCTCTTCTTTAGATAAATAAGGATCAATTGCCTCTTCTACAGGTATTAATTCTTCAGGAATATCATATTGAGTTCTTCGAAATTCAATATTGGATTTATTTTTCCACAAATGAGCCTCCCAAGGTTTTGATTTTCGTAATTGATAACGTAAAGCGGTCATCCATGCAACATGACGGTGCACTAAAACACGATGAATCTCTTTTAGCTCTTGTTCGGAAAGCTGTTTTTCTCCATCTTGATGATTTTTAATAAAATCTTTTACCATAATTGTCCAAGAACGTGATGCATTAACAATTCCTCCCCATATTTTTCTTGCTTCCCAAGCTCGGTCATAAGATGCACTATTTTTAAATCCCATTATAAAAGCTACAGCTGTACCTAATAAACCAATAGGCAACCATGGTAAATGCAGCCATTTCCACCCCAGTAAATCAAATAATACAACAGGAATTATAGCCAACAATGTAAATACATAAATATAACGACGCGTCCATTTAATCATTCCCGACATGGGAAATATCTTCTTTGTGTACATTAATTATTTTTTTTACAAAAATAGCTTTTTAAAAAATATATAAGTATCTTTTACTTCTATTAAAATAAAAATAATTACTGACCATGAATATTGTTGATAAAATAGCCTGGATTGAAATAAAAAATGGAAAAATATTAAGTACGCGTTCAAAAGGGAAAAACACTTTTTATATACCTGGAGGTAAAAGAGAAACTAACGAATCTGATGAAGAAACACTTATCCGTGAAATTAAAGAAGAACTAAGTGTTGATATACTTCCTGACACTATTGAATATATAGGAACTTTCAAAGCCCAGTCAGATGGTGCTCCAGAAGGAGTTATAGTAAAAATGACTTGTTATAAAGGGAATTATGTTGGAAATTTAAAAGAAAATAGTGAAATTGAAGAAATAAGATGGTTAACTTTTGAAAACTTAGATATTATTTCTGAAGTAGATCGAAAAATTTTCACTTTTTTAAAAGACAATGATAAAATAAATGCTTTTTAAACTACATTTTAATATATTTGGTTTTAAAAATTAATTCAAATGAAAATAATAAATACATCTAATGCTCCCGCAGCAATTGGTCCTTACAGTCAAGCAATTAAAGCTAATGGTTTTATTTTTTGTTCAGGTCAAATTCCATTAATACCTGAAACTATGGAGTTAGTTGAGCATGATATAACCAAACAAACTCAACAAGTTTTACAAAATTTAGATGCTGTTCTACAAGAAGCAGGTTCATCTAAAGATAATGTTGTTAAAACCACTATCTTTCTAGCTGATTTTAACGATTTTGGAACAGTAAATGAACTTTATGGAAACTATTTTGGGAATCACAAACCTGCACGAGCAACCGTTGAAGTTAGTCGTTTACCTAAAGATGTTTTAATTGAAGTGGAATGTGTAGCATTAGAAGGATAATCATTACAGACTAATCTATTTTATTTAAAAAATATTATAAAAAACATCAATATTGAAATAAAAAAAATTAATATTCAACAATATTACTTTTTATGATATGCCAAGTAATAAAAAACATAAACAATTTATGGTATAAATTGTTTATGTTTTTATTTGTGACCGCGGAGGGATTCGAACCCCCAACCAACGGAGCCGAAATCCGTTATTCTATCCAGTTGAACTACGCAGCCCTAAAAGTTAAGCAAATGTATTATTTATCTTTTAATTAATAAAATCATTTACTTCTCAATTCATTTTTTCATATAGTAAATTTCAAATTATATTATAACAACCAATCACTGTATGCTATTTGTAGTGTAATTATAGTATTAAGTAGATTATTTGTAGTGCTGACACTTAATGATATCCCTCGCTTTAATCAATACTTTTGCAAAATAATTTTTGAAAATGAAAATGAAAATGAAAAAATTTATTCAGCAAAACACCTTTCTATTCTTTATCATTCTATCTTCTAATATTTATTCACAGGTAGGAATTAATACGGTAACTCCTAATAGTACATTTGTAATAGAAGGATCATTCGAAACTGCTTACAAGCAATTCAATTCTGTATTATATAATATTACCTCCTCTGATTACTATATAACTTATAATGGTAATACTTCAGGATTTATTATTTTACCTCCTATTGAAAGTGATTCTTCTAAAAAATTTACAGGTAGAATTTACAAAATAAAGAATATTTCCTCATCCAACTTGTCTCTTAGAACATCAGGAAGTGATAAACTAAGACCTTCCGGCACTCCAGTAACATCTTTTAATATTCCTCCTGGTAGTTACCTAGAAGTCATCTGCAACGATAACAATTCTGGTGAAGCTACTTGGGATATTTCCTTTATAGCAAGTCCTAGTTTGCCTCCTACAATAGATTTTTACTTATTTCAATTAAAAATCCCTCCTCATCACCAACATGTCCCAGATTTTACTAATCATACAAATTCAAGTTATGACTTTGATAATTGGCATGTTATTTCAAAATCATCCAAAGGAGCAAAAGTGACAAACACAAGTATAAATTCAAGTGAAATGACAATTGTTTATGAATATCAAGGCACTGCATTTGACACTTCTAATCTCTATCCACTTATCACAACGGGTAATAATTCTGGCTATACAGATGTTCATTCTGCTAGTTTTATTTCTTTACAAAATGTACGCGGTAAAACTCAATTAACCATTAAAGTTACAAGGATTGACTTTACCGAAGAAGGAGGTAACAGTAATTGGGGAGGAGTATTCTTTCAAAATGTACTCTTCATGAAAAGATTATAGTTAAATCAGAAATTCAGTATAATAAACAACCCTTTTAAAAATTTAAAAGGGTTGTTTACTTAAAAAATTATCCTTTAATTAACGAAATCATTTCAATAGGATTTTCTGCTTTAAAAACAGCACTTCCCGCGACTAACACATCAGCACCTGCTTGATATAATCTTTGAGCATTATCTTTATTTACGCCTCCATCTATTTCAATTAATGCTTTACTATTCTTTTGAAGAATGAGATTTTTCAATTTCTCTACTTTAGAATACGTATTTTCAATAAATTTTTGCCCTCCAAAACCTGGATTTACAGACATGATTAAAGCTAAATCAATATCTTGAACAATATCTTCTAAAACAGAAACGGGAGTATGAGGATTTAACGCAACACCTGCTTGCATACCTTCTTCTTTAATCGCTCCAATTGTTCGATGCAAATGAGGTGAAGTCTCTTGATGAACTGTCAATATATCAGCTCCTACATTTTTAAATTCTTTAATATAACGCTCTGGTTGTACAATCATTAAATGAACATCAAATGTTTTCTTAGCATATTGCTTTGCAGCTTTAATTACAGGCATTCCAAAAGAAATATTAGGGACAAAAACACCATCCATTACATCAATATGAAACCAATCGGCATCACTTTCATTAATCATCTCTACATCACGTTGTAAGTTGGCAAAATCTGCTGCTAAAATTGACGGGGCTACTAGCTTACTCATATACTTATTTAAAAATTTTACGAAAGATACGAAAATCAATGAATAATGTATAATGAAAAGTATTCTACTTACTACTTCACCTCTATCTTAAAGAATTAAAATAAATCTTTAAACGATATTTTTTCTTCTTTAGGTTCTTCTTCTACAATCCAATATTGATCTTCTAATTCTTCTTTTGCTTCATAATCCCAACTATATTTACGTTTTGGTTCTATTTGAACACTACGAAAATAATAGGCCATCAAAAAACCAATAATAGCTCCTGCTAAATGTCCTTCCCATGAAATACGTTCTTGAATGGCAAATTCAAAAGGAAAAATACCCCATACCATACTTCCATATAAAAAAGAAACTAATAAAGAAATAGCCATCAATTTTATATTTTTACGAAATACACCACTAAAGAATATATAACTAGCTAACATATAAACCATTCCACTTGCTCCAATATGATATGCTTTATTAGCTATCAACCAGGTTAATAAACCGGTCAATAATGTTCCCATCACCAAAATAAACCACGAAGTTTTTCTATAAAAATAAATTAACATGGCACTTAGAACAAATAACGGAATAGAATTATGTGCTGCATGAGTAATATCTCCATGAATAAAAGGCATAAAAAAAACACCACGTAATCCTTCAAAATCTCTTGGTAAAACACCCCAATTAGCTAAACTATGTTGCGTAATAATCTCAAAAATCTTTATTCCCCAAATCATAATCAAGAGAATAGAAGGTATCTTAATAGCATACTCTAACCGTGTGGAATCTTTTTTTATCATTGTATCATTATCTCCATACTATAAAGTCAAATACTGTGCTAATTTTTCTTTCATTTTATCGGCTTCTTTTAAAATAACCGATTTTGTAAGTGCTTCATAAGTATCAACCCTAGTAATCATCGGGATTTTAGTCATTTCAATAATAATTTCTTGTGTGGCCTTATTTTCATCTCCATTAAAAACAATCCCTAATGGCTCAATGCCATTTTGACGTAATACGTCGATTGTCATCAAAGTATGATTAATACTTCCTAAATAATTTTTTGAAACCACTATTACTTTATCATCAGGTTGAATTAAATCTAAAATAGTTTGTTGGTGATTTATAGGCACTTTTAACCCTCCTGCTCCTTCAATAACCAAATTATTTTGTGTTTCAGGACGTTGAATTGTATCTAAATCAATATGGATATTTTCTAAATCTGCAGCAGCATGTGGAGACATAGCATGTTGTAAAGCATAGCTTTCAACATGAAATTTTGTCATAGGATTAGAAACAAATTGCTGTACTTTTATAGTATCTGTATTTTCTAAATCTCCTGCCTGAATAGGTTTCCAATAATCAGCCTTAAGAGCTTCTGTTATAATAGCGGAAATTACTGTTTTTCCAACATCTGTACCTATTCCTGTTAAAAATAATGTGTTCATACTTTTCTAAATAATGTAATCAAAATTTAAAGTTACTAAAGTCTTTTTGAAAAACTTGTTTTATATGATGTTTTAAATGATCAAGATAATCATCAATTAAAAACAATACCGTATATTCTTGATTCCCAACAATACATGTTTTAACTAAATTTTCTTCAGAAAAATTATTCCAAATATGTACTATTTGTAATTGAACCTGTCTAAATAACTCTATAATATTTTCACTTGAAAAAGTTTGATAAGCATTATAATGAACCCATTCATTTTGGTTATATGAAATTACTGGATCTTCCTCATATTGAGCTCTAATAAATCGTTGAATATTATTTTGTCCTGAATCAATTAAATGTCCCACAATTTCTTTATTACTCCACTTTTTAGAATCTTTCTTCAATTCAAAGTCTTTTGAATCTTTACATTTTAAAGCTATTACAACTTTTTCTGTAATTTCCTTTAACTCTCTGGCTTGTTTCATTTTTTATCACTTTTTAATAGTTTTTTAATGCAGCCAATTAATTCATCTATTTCTTTAAAAGTGTTAAAACTATGCAAGCTAATTCTCAAACGTTCTTTTCCTTCTGGAACTGTTGGTGCATAAATAGGTTTTACATTATACCCTTTTTCATTTAACTCTTTTGAAACTTGAATCAAAAAAGATTTATTTTCATTAAAAAAAGACTGTATTGGAGTATTATTTAAAGAAAAAGAATCTTCAAGCTTTTCTTTTTTAATCATTTTTTGATAATAAAGAATATTTTGATTTAACTTTTCACGCGTTTTATCATCATGTTCCATTGTAGAATATTGTTCATGAATTTCTTGCATCAATGATGAAGGCAATGCTGTAGTATACATAAAAGAACGAGCAAAATTGGTTAAATAATCGGTTAAATCTTGTGAGCCTACCCAAACGGCTCCATGACGTCCCAATGCTTTCCCAAAAGTATACAATCGTGCAAAACAATCATCTTCTAAATTATGTAGAGCTAAAAGTCCCGCTCCTTTTTCTCCATAAAGTCCTAAACTATGTGCTTCATCTACAATTAAATAAATTGAATACTTTTGAACCAATTCTTTTAATTTTTTAAAATCTGGAGAATCTCCATCCATTGAATAAATAGATTCTACTACAACATATATGATTGTATTCTTCTCTTGTTGTTCAATTTTCTTTTCTAAATCTTCTAAATCATTATGTTTAAAACGATAATGTTTAGCCAAGGATAAACGCATTCCATCACGAATTGAAGCATGAATCAATTCATCATATAAAACAATATCTCCTTTTTGAGGAATACATGAAAAAAAACCAATATTAGCATCATAGCCCGAATTAAAAACTAACGAAGATTCACCTTTATGAAATGTTGCTAAAAATTTTTCTACATGAATATGTTCCTTATGTGTTCCTGAAATTAAACGAGATCCAGAACTACCATTGGAAACAAAATGTCTTTTATTCCTTGCATAACCTAAATAATCATTTGAAAAAAAGTCTTTTTTATTTTTATTTGAAGGCTTAACAGTTCGGAAAACATGATTATTTTTACGTTCTTCAAGCTTTAATATGAGTCTCTTAGGTAAATTCATTATTTAATTTTTCAAATTATTTCGGTAATTGATTAAACTTTTTTATATTTGCAGACTTAAAAGTAAGAAAACAAATTTTCACGGTTTAAAGATATAAAGAAATGAGTAAAAGAACTTTTCAACCATCAGAAAGAAAAAAAAGAAACAAACACGGTTTTAGAGAAAGAATGGCTTCTAAAGCTGGAAGAAAAGTATTAGCAAGAAGAAGAGCTAAGGGCAGAAAGCAATTAACTGTTAGCGAAGTGCGAGCTAAAAGATAATAAGCTTCAATATAAACTAGGTATAGCTTGGATGTTTTATTTCACATCCAAGCTTTTTTTTGCTACTTTTGTTTTAGAAAATTTACATATAATGAGTTCCAATGTTATTCAATTACATGATGTTTCTATCTATCAAAGAGATCATTTAGTATTATCCAATGTTTCTATCGAATTAAGAAAAGGAGAGTTTTCTTATTTAATTGGAAAAACAGGAAGTGGAAAAAGTAGTCTATTAAAAGTTTTATACGGAGATCTACCTCTAAGAAAAGGGGAAGCCACAATCGTGGGTTTTGATTTAAATAAGTTAAAAACAAAAGACATTCCTTTTTTAAGAAGAAAAATAGGTATTGTTTTTCAAGATTTTCAACTATTGAATGACAGAACCGTATATGAAAATTTAAAATTTGTTTTAAAAGCAACAGGTTGGAAATCTAAAAATGAAATGGATACTCGAATTGATGAAGTTTTAGATTCTGTTGGTATGAAAACAAAAGGGTTTAAACATCCATATGAGTTATCTGGTGGAGAGCAACAGCGTGTTGTTATTGCACGAGCATTATTAAATAAACCTGAATTAATTATTGCGGATGAACCTACAGGAAATTTAGATCCTGAAACTTCTATTGAAATCATGAACGTGATTCGTCAAGTTTCTGAAGAAAATAATTGTGCTGTATTTATGGCGACACATGATTTTGCTTTGATAAAACGTTTTCCAAATAAAACATTCAAATGTGAAGCAGGTAAAATTGTTGTAGCAGAAGCACAAAGTATTTTTTTATAATTTAAAATTAACTTTTTATTTTGTACAGAATAAAAATTCTTTATATTTGCACCTCAACAGAGGGAAATTAGCTCAGTTGGTTCAGAGCACCTCGTTTACACCGAGGGGGTCGGGGGTTCGAATCCCTCATTTCCCACCAATAAAATCCATAATACTAAAAAGTGTTATGGATTTTTTTTATACTTAACAATTATGAGTTGCTATGTTTATATTCTGTATTCTAAAACATTGGATCGTTATTATATAGGTCAAACTCAAAATTTAGAGGAGCGAATTAAAAGGCACAATTCTAAGCACAAAGGTTTTACAGGAAAAACTAATGATTGGGTTATTCTTTATAGAGAAGTATTTGCAAATCAAAGAGAAGCAATTAAACGAGAAAAGGAAATTAAAAATAAAAAGAGTAGAAAATATATTGAATATTTACTTAGTGAAAAATAATTAAGGAATTTAGAATATCCCGAATTCACTTCGGGAGGGTCGGGGGTTCGAATCCCTCATTTCCCACTAATAAAATCCATAATGCTAAAAAGTGTTATGGATTTTTTAATTTTATTATTCCTCCTATTTTTTCATATATTTACTTACTTAACAACTAAAAAATGTATCAAAAAATTTCACGATTCTTAGAACGGTTCTTCACTAAAGCTCAAATTTATAAATTCATGTTCAATATATCGCCTATGTACCGAAATACGGTTGGTCGTGTTCTAGTAGTTTCTAAAGATTTACATTATGTAAAAATCAAAATTCCTTTAAACTATCAAAATCGAAATTATGTTGGTGCTATGTTTGGAGGAAGTATGTTTTCAGCAACCGATCCTATTTATATGATTCAATTAATGGAAATTTTAGGAGAAAAATATGTTGTTTGGGATAAGGCTGCCACTATAAAATACAAACGCCCTGGTAGATCTACTGCTTATGCTGAATTCATATTATTAAAAGATGAAATTAACATTATAAAACAACGTGTTGATAAAGAAAACGAAATTGATTTAGAAAAACAAGTTAATTTAGTCTCTAGTGAAGGTATTATTTTTGCAGAAGTTTATAAAACCCTCTATATCGCTAAAAAATCTTTTTATAAAGAAAAAATGATGAAAAAAAAGCAAAAACACAATAAATAATAAAATTTGATTCTACTACAAATAATAAATGATTTCTTTCACTTTTAATCATTATTTATAACAGGCTCTTTTTGCTATATTTGGTTTATGTACCTCTTAAAGAAAATAACAGCAATAAATACTTTTATACACCTTTCGTTAATTCTACTTTCATTAATTTTAATCATATTAGAAGTTCCTAATTTTGACGTTATTTTAATGTTCATAACACCTGTATTTGGAATCTCTGGTATTATCTCTATTATATTATTCGTACTCATCGTTATTAAAAAGTTTGAGGACAAAAAAAGATGGATATATTTTAGTTTAATACCTGTCATAACTTTTCTAATATTTATTATACTCATTGTAATATTAATCTATATTATTTCAACCTTTGAAGGTAGTATGAAATTTTTTTAATTATAACACTTCTTTTCAACTTAGATAATTCTAGCTTTTACGTCACACAACTCACAAATAATCTGTATATTTGATAAGTTAGTTGTAAGACATTAAAATTAAAACGCAGATAAATCATGCTAAAAACATATCAAGGAACTGTTTATCCTTGGAATTGTGATCATATGAATCACATGAATGTTCAATTCTATGTAGAAAAATTTGATCAAGCTACTTGGAATTTATTTTCAAATTTAGGATTGACTTCAAACTACCTAAAAGAAAATAATGTGGGAATGGTTGCTTTAGAACAAAACATACAATATTTAAAGGAAGTTTTAGCAGGAGATAATCTCTCAATTGAATCTGAAGTTTTAGAAGTCAAAGGAAAAACAATCCGATTTAGACATGTAATGAAAAATTTAGAATCAAATGTTATTGTTTCTGAAACGGAATTAGTTGGCTTACATATCAATACTTTAGAAAGGAAAGGAATTCATCTTCCTGATTTTATATTTAAAAAACTAAGTGAAGTATAATACAATCATGATTCTATCTTTAGAATCAAAAATATTAATAAAATAACGGTTTTATGCTTTTTTCATAAAACCTATAGCAATAAATTAAAATTACTATGAGTATACGAAATTTAGAACCTCAAGCTGTTTGGAATCATTTTGCTGATTTAAATGCTGTACCTCGTGCTTCAAAAAAAGAAGAACAAGTTATTCAATTCATGAAAGAATTTGGTGAAAAACTTAATCTTGAAACACATGTAGATCAAGTAGGTAATGTTATCATTAAAAAACCTGCTTCAATTGGAATGGAAGATCGTAAAACCATTATTTTACAATCTCATCTAGATATGGTTCACCAAAAAAATTCTGATGTTGACTTTGATTTTGCTACACAAGGCATTGACATGATTATTGAAAATGAGTGGGTAAAAGCAAATGGAACCACTTTAGGTGCAGATAATGGTATGGGAGTTGCGATGATGATGACACTTTTATCATCTACTGGAATTCCTCATCCAGCTATTGAATGTTTGTTTACTATTGATGAAGAAACAGGCATGACTGGAGCACAGCATTTAGATGCTACACATTTATCAGGCGAAATTTTATTAAACCTCGATACAGAAGAAGATGATGAAATTGATGTAGGATGTGCTGGAGGTGTCGATACAAGTGCTAATGGAACATATAACCAAAAAGCACCTAAAAATAATTCTACAGCCTTTGAACTGACTTTAAAAGGCTTACAAGGTGGTCATTCCGGTATGGAAATTCATTTAGGGTTAGGAAATGCTAACAAACTAATGAATCGAATATTATATACTTTATCAAAAGAATATGGTATTGAAATTTCACTAATCAAAGGTGGTGGTTTACGTAATGCTATTCCAAGAGAATCCTTTGCTATATTTACAGTTTCTCATGATCAAGTAAGTTCTTTAAAAGAAACGTATAATACTATTACTTCCTCTATTCAAGCAGAATATAAAGTTATGGCTCCCAACCTATCTTTTGAATTAAAAGATGCTAGCTTACCTGAAAAAGTAATGGTTAAAGAAGATCAAAAATCATTATTACAATCTATTTATGCATGTTTCAACGGTGTATTCAAAATGAGTGCTGATATTGAAGGATTAGTAGAAACTTCATCTAACTTAGCTAAAATCACCTTGGAAAACGGTTCATTTGAAATGCAATCTTTACAACGTTCATCTATTGAAAGTTCAAAATGGGATGTTGCCAAAACTGTTGCTACTCCTTTTCATTTATTAGGTTATAAAGTGACTCATGCAGGTTCATATCCTGGTTGGCAACCTGAAATGGATGCTCCTATTTTACAAGTTGCTAAAAAAACATATATCGATATGTTCAAAGAAGAACCTAAAGTAGTCGCTTGTCATGCAGGTTTAGAATGTGGTTTACTAAAAAAACACTTACCTAATACTCAAATGATTTCATTTGGGCCTACTATTTTAGGTGCTCACTCTCCTGACGAAAGGATAAATATTGCTTCCGTTCAAAAATTTTGGAATTATTTGTTAGAAGTTATTAAAGAAATTCCTAAAAAATAATTTAAATAGAGTACGTACATTATTTTATGAAATAATACTTCACTTATCATAAATACGAAAGTCTTTAGACTAAAACCTAAAGACTTTCGTTATACTTATAGAATATTTTGCAACAAAATCTAATTTACCGTTACTCTATATTATATGAAACCCTTATTATATTCTATATTAACCTACTTTATATTTACTCCTTTTTTCTTTTCACAAGAAAGAGAATTATTGCAAGGACGAATAGAAATTGATTTAGAAGGAGAATCTCCTGAAGGAATTCAAATTGTCAATACTAACACTTCTCAAAAAGTCACAACTGATGTACATGGTTATTTCAAAATACCAATTCAATTAGATGATATTCTCCATGTCTATTCAAATGATTTTGAAGAACGACGTTATACTATAACAGCTAAAAATATAGAAACAAAAAAAGTCATTATTCATTTGAATATAGAACCCAACATGATTGAAGAAGTTGTGGTAAGTCAATTAAAATTTACGGGAGATTTAGCCAAAGATGTTAAAAATAACCGTGATCATTTAAAAAGTTATAAACAACAACAAATCATAGCTAAGGTTAAACCAACTGATTTAAGTACAGGAGAGTTTACTCCTATCAATATTAGTCAGGGTTATCGTTCAAAATTTAAACTTAAAACCGCTGCTCATAAAAAACGATTAGCCGCTTTAGAATATAGAGGGGAACTTGAAACTCAATTACAAATTCAATATTATTTTGATGAAGACTTCTATACAGAAACCTTACAAATTCCTCAAAAAGAAATTCAAAACTTTATTGTTTATTGTTGTGCAAAATCAAATATAAAAGAGCTTGCTCAATCCAATCAATTTATTAAAATACAACTCAAATTAATCGATTTAGCACCTCAGTACATTGCTCAAATGAAAAATGCACTAAATGATCAAAGCTATAATGAAGTTCCATTCTCTTCTTACTTATCATAAAAATAACTTTAATCTTTTTATTTTGGTATAAAGATTGTTTCTTTACATTATATGAGATTATTTGCCTTTTATAGCATCTTTTTATTTATTTCTTCACTTCTTATAAGTCAAGAAGCAAAAAATATTCAAGGACAAATTATCATTGATGTAGAAGGTGAAACTCCTGAAAATATTGAAGTTCTAAACCTAAATACACATCATTATGTATTAGCTGATGAAATTGGAAACTTTGAAATCAAAGCTCATGCTAATGACACACTTCAATTTAAATCCATTTTTTTTGAACAGCGTAAATATATTATCAATGAATTAGCTTTCGATTCGAGGAAAATATTTATCCATTTAAATATTGATGTTAATAAGATTGAGGAAGTTGTAGTTAACGGGCTTTCTTTTACAGGTAATTTAGAAAAGGATGTAAAAAAAAATCGTCCCCTATTACGTAGTTATAAAAATGAAAAGTTTAAAGAAGCTTTAGGTTATCCAACTTTAGCATTTGAACCTCAACGTAAATATACTAAAAAGTTGTTACCTGAAATTGCAGGAATTCCTATTCCTTTAGGGTTAGATGTTGATGCGTTAGGAAAATTAATCACTGGAGAATATCGAAAAATACAAGAATACCGTGAAGAACGATATAAAAATGAATTGCTAAGAAAGGTTGAAAACTATTATAGTGATTTCTTTTTTATCAATTTCTTAAAAATTCCAGAAGATGAAATTAAAAATTTCGTTCACTATGCTTATTATTTTTCTGGTATGGAGACTTTAGTAAAGCAAAATCGTTTTGAAGCTTTACGTGAACAATTAATTAAATTAGCTCCTAATTACAGAAAACGACTCAATCAATATCGATTAATTGATGATTCTGATATTATCATAAAAAATGAAAAAGCCTCCCAATAGAGGCTTTTTCTAACATATTACAAAAAATTCAATTTAGCTTTTTCCAACTGCATTTTCATTCTATCGTAAACTGATCTTCATATCCTACTACATAAGCTAAATTGATCCTTCTGCTCCATCTCATTATCTATAATATCGTTCTCCAGAATAAGGTCTAAACTTTAACCCTACGCTTATTAAATGTCCGTCTCCAAATTGTCTTGCAAAATCATTCGTTCCTATTGAATATCCATAACTTGCTGTAAACACCCCCATATCAAATCCAATCATTGGGAAAACTTGCAACTGTTGTGATCCATCAGCATCTGTTGACTGTGAATAGGAAACTCCTCCCCAAAATGAATTTTCATTACTTGTAAAATACTTACCTTTTACATTTAAATCCAATCTATTCTCGGAATTAGAATTGGTTTTGAACAGTAACGAAGGTTCTACTTCAAAAGAATTTCCTACAGGGATATGATACCCCAAAACTCCATAAAAGTTGGTAGGTTCTGGCTCCAAACCATTAATAATAGGTTCTCGATTATTCAAAGGAATATCTTCAATTGAAGCTCCGATAAAAAAGTTTCTCCATTGAGCAAATCCTCCTAAATTTACATTAGGTATAAAAACACTTTCTTCTTGAAGTAAAGGGTCATTAGGATCCGATGGATTTAATTTATCATAATCTACCTTATAGATATATCCATTAAAAGAAACTCCAAAAGAAAACTGATTAGGTAAATAGCTATCATAATCTTCATCAATTGGAATATGATAAGCAAAGGATAGATTCAATCCTTGTTTAGATGTAGCTCCATTTTCATCACTAAAAAAGTATGCTCCAATCCCTGTATTTCTTCCTAAATAACCGTGAGCACTCAATGTTTGTGTTTTAGGTGATCCATCGAGTCCAGAATATTGTTGTTTATACGTCCCGTTTATCTTCCATTCTTCTTCAAAGCCAGCATAGGCAGGATTGATTAAATAATAATCGGTCACTAAATAGTGTTCAAATTGTTCAAGACCTGATTGAGAAAATACAACGAAAGGCATTATTCCCAATATAATGTTTAATAAATATTTTTTCATTATCTGTTTTTAAGGGTTAAGTGGCTTCTGAAAATTTTACCATCAGGTAGTTTGATGATATACCAATAGTCATTTGAAGGTAATCTTCTTCCTAAGAACGTTCCGTCCCATGAGAATCCATTACCTACAACGGTTTTCAAAACTTCTTTCCCTTCTCTTGAAAAAACTTGAACTGTTGCTTCTGGAAAAGCATCTAAACCTTCCACAGTCCAATAATCATTAAATCCATCTCCATTTGGTGTAAATACATTGGCTATTGCATCTTGTGTAATTAACCCAATTGTACCCAAAGTTGTAATACATCCTTGCGAACTTTTCGCATATACGGTATAAATTCCATCATCAATTCCAGTAAATCTTGGATTGGTTTGGAAATTAGTTCCATCAATTGAATATGTATATTCTGAAGGATTTTTCACAATCGCTTCAATATAATCTGGACCTGTTATTAAATCAACTAAAATAGGCCCTTCGTAATTTTCTACAACAATTACTTCTGTTGTACTACAGCCATTTTCGTTATAAACGGTAATCGTATAACTTCCTGGCTCTTCTACTGTAATTTGCTGTGTCGTTTGTCCTGTACTCCATTCGTAAGAGAAATGTCCTTCTCCTGCATCTAAAACTACATTATCTTCTGGACATTTAAACACTTCTTTTTCTACATTCAAAATTGGATTTTGAATGATCACTAAATTAACTTCCACTACACCTTTACATACCGTTCCATCTTTTACTTTAGCATATACAGTTTGGTTATAGGCCGTAGTATTTGTATAATTTTGAGGAAGTTCATTTTGTTGTAAATCTGCATCTGATAAAGAAGCATAATAAGCTATTGATGTACCTTCTATTATTTCAAAAATAGCAGTATCATTTTCTGACAAATCAAATGTAGTAAATCCATTATCATCACTTTCACAACCAATTTGTTCTATACTTCCACTTGAATCAGCACTAGAAACAATCAACTCAATTTCAGCAACAGAATAGCATCCTGTTTGATTATCTTCTACTTTTACATAAATAGTCTCTCCTCCTGTTGAATTATAGGCAACAGCTAATTCATTCACATTATTTTCTAAATCTGAAGTAGAAAGAAAATAAGCAAATTGATAATCTTCAGCATTGGTTATAATCGCTTCATTAGCATTTGTTAAAATAAAAGTTGAACTATTATCGCCATCCAATTCACATTCAGTTAATGATGTATTTTGTACGGTCGGCAAATTGGAAACTTTCAATTCTAAAGTACTGATGGTATAACATCCTAAATTATTTTCTGAATCAATTCTCTGATAAAGTGTTTTATCGTTTACTAATGTATAATTTGATGGATCTGAAATTGGGTTTACTTGATTTTCTGCATCTGATAATGTTTCATAATATACTATACTCCATATTGGATCTACCACAATTTCCTTTTCATATTCAGTTAAATCAATCACTAAACTTGATCCTTCATCTATACAAAATGAATCTTCAATATCTTTTCCAACAGGTCCTTGTTGTTCCTCAAATCTTATCTCTCCTATAGATGAACATGTTTCAAAAGAAGCAAAGCGTACATAAACGATCGTTCCCTGTTTTATAATATCATATGCTGTTGGGTTTGAAATAGGATTAAGATTATTTTCTGCATCTGAAATTGATGTATGATAAGTTATGGCAACACCAGCTCTATCAGCCATAAAGGTTTCTTCAAGAGTTGTTAAATCAAATAATACTGTACCATTATCTTTACAGAACTTAACAATAACACTATCTGTAGCTAATTGTGGTTTTTCTTTTATTACAAAATCAACTGTAACATAAGTATAACATTTTTCTCCTGAATAAACTTTAGCTATCAACTGATTATTAGTTGTAGTTACTAAATAACTAGGTGTTGTAATTTCATTGATATTATTTTCTCCATCTGATTGTGTTAAATAAAAATCAATTTCATATTTATTGGAAGAATCAATTGCCATTCTAACATCATCCAATTGAACAGGAACTTCTGAATCATATTCTGAATCACATACTTCGTAATTTAAAACTAATGATTCTAAAACTGGTAAATATTCCAATTCAATTGTAATGGTTGTATAACTTTCACAACTATCTGTACTACTAACTGTTCGTACATAAAAAGTAGTGGTTGTTTCTTTTACTGTTACGGCTGTAGGATCAATAATTTTATTTACCTGATCAATTGTATTTTGTTCTGTTAGATAGTATTCATAATCAAGTGATGAATCTAGTTGAGTTTCATAAGATGTTAAATCAATCACTTCACCATCTTTTTCAGCATCACAAAATATATCATTAACAGGTTCTATTTCAGGTCCTGAAATTACATTCAATTGTACTTTTATAAACTCAAAACAATCCGTATTTGTAATATATCTTGCGTAGATCGTTCTCGTTTCCGTTTCATATAATAAAGGAAGAGGATTTTGTCCTGATATAGCTTGTGCTTCAGTCAAATGAAATGTAACCTGAGTTGCTATAGAATTATTAATAATTTCTTCTTTTATAGGATTCAAATCAAAAATTTCTTTACCATCTTGATTTTCGTCACATTCATCAATTGACAAAGTTCCTTTGTACTCTGGTTTAAGATTTACGATTAATTTATATCTTGAATAACCTACACATCCATTTTCACTTTCTACTCTAATATAAATTGTCTGTGTTACAGGTTCCTCATTTGTATAATTATCTGGTAAAGGATTAATATTCTTTTCAGCGTCATCAAATGTTTTGTGAAAAGATATTGTATAATTTTCATGCCCTTCGATTATTTCAGAATTTCGATTAGGTAAATAAAATTCTGCATATTCTGTTTTAGAACATTCCTCATAAACAAGATTTCTAGGTGCAGGTAAATCTTCTACTGTAATTTGTACTTCATCAACCAAAACACAATCTGATAAAATAGCTTCTGCTTTATAATTACCCGTTTCAGAAACCTTTAATTTTGAACTAGTTTCTCCTGATATTTCAACTCCATCTTTATACCATTTATAAGTTGCTAATCCACTTAAGTCTCCTGCATCTAAAATATATTCATCTCCTCTACATATTGTTTGATCTTCTCCTAAATCAATATTAAAACTGAAACCATCTCCAGCTAAAAATATAAAAGAATCATATTTACCATCTCCTCTTTCACCTAAAACTATTTTAATTTTATAAGTCAATCCTGGTGTAACATCTTGTACCGCTGTTAAAGGAACAGTATAACCATTTACATCTATTGTATTTTTTGTAGCACCTTCTACATACAAATCTTCTCTTCCTATATTAGCACATGATTTATTATTATGAATTGTCCCTACTCCTACTGCTTTGTTATCACCTGGTATAAGGGCTATATTTTTCCCATCAATCCCTGTATCATTTGTAATCCCAGGGCCACTAATTAAAAAGGCAAAACCATCTTGAAAATTAGTTGTAGCATCAATACATTCATAATCACCCATCAACTCATATTCATTTGATCCAAAAATAAAATCAATTGAAATTTTATCTGTTAAAGGAATAATATCAAATTCTAAAGATGTTGAGTTATAGGTTTGGATGTTTCCTCCTAATTGTGCATTTAATATTTTTTGTAAGTCAGTATCCCCTCCCCAAGATCCAGTAACTTCATTTCCCTCTCCTATTTTGTCTTCTTTATTGTTATCAAAGGGAGCCGGAACGGAAGCAACATTTCCTGTTGACAAGACAATTCCATTATTAAAATTAAAATCAGAAGCGCCTTTTTCAAAATATCCATAACTTTTGATACCTTGAGGCTCTCCTGATTTTACCTTTAAATTGGTTATTTGTTCGCATCCACTAAATAAAACCTCTTGGATTAAATCATCTAGTGGAAGTGTACTTTCTGGTTTACCAGATGGATCTACCAATATCTGAGAAGCCAAAAAGTTAGATAATAATAGTGTTAATAATAATCTGTATTTAAGCATCGTTTGTAATATGTTATTACTAAACTACAACGATGAAAATTATATTATTATCTCTTTTCTGCGGTTTATTCTTTGAAATCGTTAAATAAAGGTTTCCCTTCGACAAATTGATTTACGGCCTTTTTAACGTTCAAAATAGCTGTTTCGTCGTTAATATTGGATAATACTTCATTGATTAACGAAGCAACTTTTTTCATATCTTCTTCTACAAACCCTCTTGTTGTAAGTGCTGCTGTACCCAATCTTATCCCCGAAGTTGTAAAAGGAGATTTATCATCAAATGGTACCATATTTTTATTACACGTTATATCAGCTTTTACTAATGCTTTTTCGGCTTCTTTTCCTGTAATATCTTTATTTCTTAAATCAATTAAAAAACAATGATTATCAGAACCTCCTGAAACAATCTCAAATCCAAAGCCAGTCAATTCCTCTGCTAATACTTTAGTATTTTTTATAATCTGCAAGATGTATTGGAAATAATCTTCAGATAAAGCTTCTCCAAATGCAATGGCCTTAGCTGCAATAATATGCTCTAACGGACCTCCTTGAATACCTGGAAAAACAGCCATATCTAATATTTTAGACATCATTTTGATTTCTCCTTTTGGTGTTTTCTCTCCAAACGGATTTTCAAAATCTTTTCCCATCATAATCAAACCTCCTCTTGGCCCTCTTAATGTTTTATGTGTTGTAGTAGTCACTATGTGACAATGAGGAAGCGGATCTTCTAAAATACCTCTTGCTATTAATCCAGCTGGATGCGATATATCAGCTAATAAAATAGCTCCTATTTTATCTGCTACTTCTCTAAATTTAGCATAATCAATATCTCTTGAATAAGCAGAAGCTCCACAAATAATCATTTTAGGCTTCTTTTCAAGTGCTTCTTTTTCCATTTGCTCATAATCGATCAAACCTGTCTCTTTTTTTACTCCATATGAACAAACTTTATATGTTTTTCCTGAAAAATTAACTGGTGAGCCATGTGTTAAATGTCCTCCATGTGATAAATCAAATCCCATAATCAAATCTCCTGGTTTTAAGCAAGCCAAATAAACAGCTGCGTTTGCCTGAGATCCAGAATGTGGTTGCACATTAACATATTCTGCATTAAACAGTTCTTTTGCACGATCAATAGCCAATTGTTCTACTTTATCTACTACCTCACATCCTCCATAATACCTTTTACCTGGATAACCTTCGGCATATTTATTTGTTAAAACAGATCCTTGTGCTGCCATAACTTGTGGCGAAACAAAATTTTCAGAGGCAATCAACTCTAAACCACTTAATTGTCTTTTGTTTTCTTCTTGAATTAGGTCGAAAATGATTTGATCTTTTTCCATTCGTATTGATTATAAATTATTGGGTTTAAAGATAAAAAATAAACTTTTAAATAACGAAAAAAAGAGCAACCAAAATAGGTCACTCTTTTTTTACAACAATCAACTAATCTAACTTTACACTAACTTCATAATTCACACAATTATCATGCCATAAACATTTTAATTGTTATTTATTTTTTAAAATTTCTTATAAAATACATTCCTAGCATAAAAAATAGTGCCATTGAAAGTACTCCTAGCCTCATATTTCCAAATTGTTCTATCATCAGACCAATTAAAAAAGTTCCTAAAATAATAGCTATTTTTTCTAAAACATCAAAAAAACTAAAATAGGTCGTAGTGTCATTAGTATTAGGAATCAATTTTGAATAAGTGGATCTTGATAATGATTGTATTCCACCCATAACTAAAGCTACCAAAGCTGCCATTAAATAAAATATATATTCTGCATTTTTATACTCAGGATTTATACTATAACCTAAAATACAAACTAAAAACCATACACCAATTGCTACTTGTAATGCAAACTTATTTCCTTTTTTTTCTGACAATTTAGAATACAACGTGGCACCTCCGATTGCAACAATTTGCATTACCAATACAATTATAATTAAAGTTTCTGCTTCTATTTTTAAATCATTTTTACCAAAAGGAACTGCTAAATAAAAAATAGTTTGTACACCTACACTATAGCAAAAAAAGCCTAATAAAAAGTTTTTTAAGCTTGGATCTTTAAAGAGCTCTTTTCTAACTTTTATTAATTCTTTATAACTATTTTGTATAATGTTATTTTTTTCTTTTTTGCCATTTGCGTTCCCTTTTGGCAAATTCATAATGGTATATTGAGCAAATCCAAACCACCAAACAGCTACCAAAAGAAAACAAATACGAGTAGCGAAACTTTCTTCTAAACCAAGCGAGCTGTGCATCATAATAATAGCCAAACAAATCACCAATAAAAGAGCCGAACCTATATAACCTAATGAAAAACCTTTTGCACTCAAAGAATCATGATGTTCTTCTGTTGCTATATCTGGTAAATAGGAATTATAAAAAACCAAACTTCCCCAAAAACCTACACTAGCAAAAATACTACACAACAATCCTATATAAGCTGTTTCGGCAGATGTAAAAAAGAACAATCCTGCACAACTTAAAGAACCTAGGGTACAAAATATTTTCAAAAACATTTTTTTATTTCCTATAACATCTGCAATAGCAGATAAAATAGGTGATAAAATCACAACCAATAAAAAAGAAAAACCTATAGAAAACGAATAAATTGCTTCATGACTCAATCCTAACAACTTAATACCTGTTCCTTCTAAGACACTTACATAATATAATGGAAAAATAGTCGTCGTTATAACTAGTGAATAAACAGAATTTGCCCAATCATAAAAAGCCCAGGCATTCATGGTTTTCGGGTCGTTTTTTTGAATTGTTTTTCTCATAAATTTAGAGTCTTGATAATTTTAAAGGTACTGTTTTCTATTTAATCTATAAAAAAACCGTCAACAATTTAATGTTAACGGTTATTTATCGTAATAAAATCTTTTATTTTACACATGCAATGGGCGATTATCCGTTGCTGCTAAAGCAGCTTCTTTAATTGCCTCTGTAAAAGTTGGATGCGCATGTGACATTCTAGAAATATCTTCAGCTGATGCTCGGTATTCCATAGCAACAACAGCTTCTGCAATCATATCTGCAGCACGAGCACCAAACATATGAACACCTAAAATCTCATCTGTTTTAGCATCTGCTATAACTTTTACTAGACCTTCAATATCCATACTAGCACGAGCACGTCCTAAAGCACGCATAGGGAAAGATCCTACTTTATAATCAACTCCAGCTTCTTTTAATTGTTCTTCTGTTTTTCCAACACCCGCCGCTTCTGGCCATGTATAAACAACACCAGGAATCAAATTATAATCAATATGAGGTTTTTGGCCTGCTAAAAATTCTGTAACCAAAACACCTTCTTCTTCCGCTTTGTGTGCTAACATTGCTCCTCCAATAACATCTCCGATAGCATAGATATTCGAAATATTAGTTTGTAAATGATCATTTACTTTTACAAAACCTCTTTCATCTGTTTCTACTCCTACATTTTCTAAACCTAAACCTGTCGTATAAGGTCTACGCCCTACAGAAACCAAACAATAATCTCCTTTAAACTCTACTGTTTCTCCTTTCTTATTCTCTGCCGTAACGGTTACTTCACCTCCTGAAACAGAAGCTCCTGTTACTTTTGTTGATAGGTTTAATTTGAATCCTTTTTTCTTTAATGATTTTTGCATTTCTTTCGAAATAGCACCGTCCATTCCAGCTACCAAACGATCAGCAAATTCAACAACCGTTACTTCTGAGCCTAAACGACGGTAAACAGTTCCTAATTCAATTCCAATTACACCTCCTCCAATAACGATTAAATGTTTAGGAATTTCTTTTAAAACCAATGCTTCAGTCGAAGAAATAATACGTTTCTTATCAAACTTCAAAAATGGTAATTCTGTTGGTTTAGAACCTGTTGCAATAATGGAATATTTTGATTCTATCTCTTCGTTCGAACCATCTTCTTTTGTTATGGTAATATGAGTAGCATCTTTAAACGATCCTACCCCAGTAATAACATCAATTTTATTTTTATCCATTAAATATTGAACCCCTCCTGTTGTTTGATCAACCACTGCTTTTTTACGAGCTACCATTTGACCAAAATCAATAGTAGGTGTTTCTATATTAATACCATGTTCTCCAAAATGCTTTACCGCTTCATCATAATGATGTGAAGAATCTAATAACGCTTTTGAAGGAATACATCCTACATTTAAACACGTTCCTCCTAATGTTGAATATTTTTCAATAATGGCTGTTTTAAAACCTAATTGAGCTGCTCTAATCGCTGCTACATAACCGCCTGGTCCACTCCCTATTACGGTAATATCGTATGCACTCATCTTTATATGATTTCGTTTTGTTAATTAAATAATTGGATAAAGATATGAATTTTTTAAAAGCAGTACATTTTTAAAGAAAAAAAATAAAACAAAACCATATTTTGTTTTTACATTTACTTTAATAATTCCATTATCCATGAAATTTAAATCTGTCATTAAAAACTGGTTGAAAGAAACGAATACTACTTTTGTTACTTTACTTAAAATTATGGTTCCTGCTCTTCTTGTTATCAAAATTTTAGAAGAAATAGGTTTTATAACTTGGTTGGGTGAGTTTTTAGATCCTGTAATGGGAGCAATAGGATTACCTGGTGAAACAGGGCTTGTTTGGGCATCTACTTTATTAGTAAATATCTATGCAGGGTTGATGGTTTTCTTTACTCAAATTGACTTCAACTCTTTAACGGTCTTACAAGTTTCTATCTTAGGAAGTATGATGCTCATTGGTCATGGATTGATTATTGAAGGTTCTATTGCCAGAAAAGCTGGAATTCCTTTTCATTATACCTTATTATTTCGTGTAGGAGGCGCTTTTTTATATGCTTTTATTATATATATTTCATGTAATCAACTTGATTTATTACAACAATCTGTTTCTTTTGAGTTCATTCCTGAAATTTCTTCACAAGAAAAATCTCTTCTAGAATGGGGAAAAGAACAAATTTATGGGCTTATTATCATCTATTTTATTATTGCAGGATTAATTGCTCTATTAAAACTAATGACCCATTTTAAAATTACTCATTTTATTCAAAAAATATTAGCTCCTATCCTGAATATTATCGGAATAGGTCCTAAAGCTATTCCTTTGACTTTAATAGGTCTAACATTAGGTTTAACTTATGGGGGAGGATTGCTAATTGAAGGGGCTAAAAGTGGAGCAATCGCCAAACGACATGTAATACTCTCTATGTGTCTTATTAGCCTCTTCCACAGTATGATTGAAGACACCTTACTCATACTTATTATAGGAGCTAACCTCTGGGTCATTATGGTTTTTAGATTGTTTTTCACTTTAATCATTGTGTTTTTTATCAACAAAATCATAAAAACATCTTAAATTTTATTTTTCTCTGTAACAATTTCGATAAATTAGAGACTTATTAAAAAATTTAAAGTTTTAAAATTTATTTTATGAAAAAAATATTCTTTGCAGTAGGACTTATCTCCTCTGTTTTTTCTTTAGTCAATGCCCAACAAATTCAATTTGAAGAGTATGATTTAGAAAACGGACTTCATGTTATTTTACAAGAAGACCATTCCAATCCTATTGTAACGGTTTCTGTTCTCTATCATGTAGGTTCAAAAAATGAAGAACCTAATCGTACAGGTTTTGCACATTTTTTTGAACATTTATTATTTGAAGGTTCTGAAAACATCAAACGAGGTGAATTTTCTCAATATGTAGAAAATAATGGTGGTGTTTTAAACGCTAATACCACAAAAGATCGTACTTATTACTATGAAACCTTACCTTCCAATCAACTGGCTTTGGGACTCTGGTTAGAATCTGAAAGAATGTTACATGCTAAAGTTGAAAATGTAGGAATAGAAACACAACGTGAGGTTGTTAAGGAAGAAAAACGATTGCGTATGGATAATCAACCTTATATGACTGCATTCAGAAAAGAAATTTGGGAATATTTATTTCCAACTCACCCTTATAATTGGGCTGTAATTGGTTCTATAGATGATTTAAATGCTGCACAAGAAGCGGATTATAAAAACTTCTATGCAACTTACTATGTTCCCAATAATGCAACACTATCAATTGCGGGAGATATCAATCCTACTGAAGCAAAAAAATTAATTCAAGATTATTTCGGATCTATTCCCAAAGGAACAAAAACAATAAAACGTCCTCACGTAACTGAAAAACCTATTACAAAAGAAATTGTTGTTACATCAGAAGACAAAAACGCACAATTACCTGCTATTTTAATTGCGTATAGAACACCTAAAGAAACAGACAAAGATGCCTATGTTTTAGATATTATCTCGAATGTTCTTTCTAACGGTCAATCATCTAGAATTACCAAAAACGTAGTCAATAAAAAGCAATTAGCTTTGGCTTCAGGATCCTTTTTATATGGACTAGAAGATTATGGTACATTTTTCATCTATGCTATGCCTAATCAGGGAGTAGAAACAGATAAATTACTAGAAGCCCTAGATCTTGAAGTTGATAATTTAATTAACAATGGAATTTCTGAAAAAGAATTACAAACTCAAATCAATAAGTTAGAAAAACAATTTGTTTCAGGGAATGGTACTACTTCAGGAATTGCGGAAAACTTAGCCAATTATCACGTTTATTTTGGTGATGCTAATTTAATCAATACAGAAATTGATAAATATAGAGCGATTACAGTTGAAGATATTAAACGTGTTGCTAAAAAATACTTAAATAAGAATCAACGTGTTCGCATGAATGTAGTTCCCTCAAAAAAATAAATTAATCATCTTTTAAAAGAAAAAAATGAAAAAATATATTATTGCCTTGACTTTGGCATTCACAATAGGTCAAATTAATGCTCAAATTGATCGTTCAAAGGCTCCTATATCAGCCCAAGCACCTGAAATTAAAATGGGTGATGTAGCACAATTTAAATTAAAAAACGGATTAAATGTGATTGTAGTTGAAAATCATAAACTACCTCAAGTTCGTGTTAGCTTAAACTTAGATTTACCTCCTATATTAGAAAGTGACAAAGCTGGAATTACTTCTCTTATGGGAGATATGCTTAGAGCAGGAACTACACAACATACCAAAGAAGAATTGGATTTAAAAATAGATGAATTAGGGTCTAGTTTCTGGTCCTATTCTGAAGGTGCTGGAGTCTCTTCTTTAACCAAACAATTAGATCCTTCGGTCGCTATTTTAGCAGAAATAATAAAAAATGCTAATTTCACAAATCAAAAAGAACTTGATAAACTTAAAAAACAACAAATTACCGCTTTAGAATCAGAAGCAAAAAATCCAGATGCTATTTCTTCTCAAGTTTCACAAGTTTTATTATTTGGTAAAAATCATCCTTATGGAGAATACATGACCAAAGAAACCATAGAAAACATTTCTTTAGCTGATTTAAAAGAATATTACAATCAATATTTTAATGCCAGTAATGCTTATTTAGTTATTGTTGGAGATATCAATGAAAAGCAGGCAAAAAAATTAGCAGATCATTATTTTTCTGATTGGAAGAAAGGCACTAAAGCTCAAGCTTCCTTTTCTATTCCAACCAATGTTACTAAAACTGAAATTGATATTATTGATTTACCTTCGGCAACACAATCTTTAATTAACATTACCAATCTTGCTCCATTAAAAAAATCAAATTCAGATTATTTTGCTGCACGATTAGCCAATACCATTTTAGGTAGTGGTGGTTTTGGATCTAGATTATTTCAAAATATTAGAGAAGATAAAGGATGGACTTATGGTGCTTATTCTGGATTAAGCTCTGACGCTGATGTCATTGGTGTTTTTGATGCTTCCGCAAAAGTACGTAATGAAGTTACAGACAGTGCTGTGATCGAATTTATGAAAGAATTAAATAAAATCACTTCTGAAAAGCCAACATCTGATGAAGTAAAAAATATGAAAACTCGATCTACAGGTATTTTTGCTCTTCGATTAGAACGTCCTGAAACAGCTGCCAATTACGTATTAGAAGAAATCACAGATAACCTTGGTGAAGATTTTTATAAAAATTATTTAAAAAACTTAAATAATACAACCGATTCTGAAATATTAGCTGCATCAAAAAAATATATAAAACCCAATCAGGCAAGAATTATTATTGTTGGAAAGGCAGAAGATATTGTTCCTGGATTACGAAAACTGAATTATCCTATTCATTTTTATGATCGATTTGGTAACCCAACAAAAGATCCTACTATAAAAAAGAGTGCTGGAAAAGCTACGGCACAATCTGTTCTTAACGATTATTTCAATACCATAGGGGGAAAAGAAAAATTACAAGCAATAACATCTATAAAAGAAATTTACGATGCTGATTTTTCTGCTGTTCCAGCTCCTTTAAAAGTATATAACTTAAAAGTAGCACCTAATAAGTTCTCAACAACGGTTACCATCCCTTCTATGAATAATGCTTTAATTAGTAAATTAGTATTTGATGGTACAAAAGGATATGAACAATCTCCTCAATCTAAAGCAGATTTTGATGCTACAAAAATTCAGGAATTAAAAAGTGAAAATGCTTTATTTCCTCAATTACATTATACAAACTCTGTTTTAAAAGGAATTGTACAGCTTAACGGACATGATGTGTATGAAGTGGTTACAAATAAAAAAACTGAATATTACAATACGCAAACACATTTATTAGAACGTGAAATTCGTATTGAAGACCAAGAAGGAAAACCCGTTGCCATTACAACTGATTTTTCAAACTATAAAGAATTTGAAGGTATCAAAATTCCTTATTCAAACGAATTAACGATTCCTGGAATGCCTAGTTCAATTAAATCTACTTTAAAAGAAGTTGAATTTAACATTGAAACATCTGATTTAGATTTCCAATAAATTTTACTAATAACTAAAATTATAAATACCATTTCAAACCCAATTTGAAATGGTATTTTTTTGTATCTTCATCACTTAAAATTTTAATTCTTTATGAAAAAACTCATCCTATTTAGTCTCTGTTGGATTCTTTCTTACTCCATTAGTTTTGCTCAAGAAAATATTCCCACATTTATTAGTCAAGACTTAGATTCTTATATTAATAAAGCTATAAAAGACTGGCAAGTTCCAGGTTTGGCATTAGCCATTGTTAAAGATGGAAAAGTAATTGTATCAAAAGGATATGGTGTTAAAGATATGAACTCACAAAATCCTGTTGATCAAAACACTTTATTTATGATTGCTTCAAATACGAAAGCTTTTGTAGGAACAAGCTTAGCACAACTAGATCATCAAAACAAACTGAACCTATCCGATCAAGTTTCTCATTATTTACCTCAATTTAAGATGCATGACCCCAATCTAACAGATTATGTAACCCTAACCGATTTAGTAACACATCGTATGGGGTATGAAACATTTCAGGGTGATTTTATGTATATTGGTTCAAATTTATCACATCAAGATGTATATGAAAAGTTTGCTTTACTAACTCCCAAATATGATTTTAGAACAAAATGGGGATATTCCAATGCTGGTTATCTTTTTGCAGGAGATGTTATTCAAAAGGTAAGTGGCCAATCATGGGATCAGTATATTAAAACCCATTTTTTAGAACCATTGGAAATGCATAATACATACCTGTTTGGAAAAGAAATTCAAACAGCTCAAAACAAAGCGTTTCCTCATTCCATTATCGATAACAAATTACAACGCATACCTTTTGGACATATGGATTTGTTAGCTCCCGCAGGAGGGATGGTCTCTTCTGTTGAAGATATGACACATTGGCTTATGGCGCAAACCTCAAACGGTCAATATAAAAATCAAGAAGTTATACATCCTGAAATTATCAACAAAACAAGAACTCCCTACTCTATTTTAGGGACTACTTCTTTTCCTCATTCATCTTATCGTACCTATGGTTTGGGATGGCTTTTACAAGATTTTAATGGTGACTATGTAGTATCTCATACAGGTGGTATTGACGGATTTGTAAGTACCGTAGCTATCGTTCCTAATAAAAATCTAGGCCTTGTTATTTTAACCAATTCTGATGAAAACTCTTTATATCAAGCCTTAAAATGGGACATCATAAATTCTTTTTACGAAGAAAATTCTTCAAAAACTTTTAACGATCGTTATTTAAAAAATGCGGCTCAAGATCAGGAAGAAAATTATCAAAAATCACAAAAATTAAAAGAAATAGCTTCTCAAAAGATCAAACTTCCTCTCGATGCAAAACAATTTATAGGAACCTATGTAAGTAATGTTTATGGAAAAGCATGGATCAAAAAGAAAAAAGATCATTTTGAATTGACTTTAGAGCATCATCCTCAAGTAAAAGCAAGTATGCATTATATTGGAGATGATACTTTTTTAGTTGACTATAAGAACCCTTTATTACGAATTAAGGAATTTCCTTTTAAAATTAACGATGGAAAAGTAGAAGGTTTCACATTAAGTGTAGCTTCTTTTCTTGAATTTACAACGTATGATTTCAAAAAACTATAAAGTTTAAAAACATGTATGATTTTGACGAAATACATCAACCTGAAAACAATTATTACAAGAACAGTTCTATTCGAAACCGTGAACTTTTTGGAACCGATCAAGTTCTTCCTTTCTGGATTGCTGATATGGATTTCAAAATTGCAGAGCCTATCACTCAAGAACTAAATCGTATTGTTTCTAGAGAAATCTATGCTTACGAATTTGTTCCTCGTGATTATTACCGTGTTATGGCAGACTGGTTCAATAAAAGACATCATTTTAAATTAAAACAAAATCGTTTCTTAGCTGTTCCTGGAATTTTAACGGGTATTGCTTTTTTAATTGAAGAGTTTTCTCAAAAAGGAGATGCTATTTTAATTCAAACACCCGTTTACCATCAATTTCAGTCTACCATCGAAAAAACAGAACGAAATGTAATTTGCAATTCATTAAAGATTTCAAATAATTATTATGAAATTGATTTTGAAGACTTAGAATATCAATTCCAAATACACGCTATAAAAATGATGATTCTTTGTAATCCTCATAATCCTGTTGGACGTGTTTGGAAAAAAGAAGAAATAGACCGTATTGTCTCTTTAACTCAACAATATAATGTTATACTAGTGAGTGATGAAGTACATTCGGAAGTTATTTTTGGAAATCGAAAGTTTAATAGTTTAACACAATACGATCACTCCAATATTATTTCCATTTTAGGAAGTACAGGAAAAACATTTGGATTACAAAGTATTGCTACTGGTATTTTTTATATTAATGACCATACTTTACGTTCACAACTTCAAAAACGAATTGAGGCTCTGCATTTAAATCATGGCAATACTTTTTCACGTTATGCAACCTATGCTGCTTATAAAAACGGAGAAGAATGGTATAATGAAATGATGGATTATGTTGAAAACAATTACAACTGGATAAAAGAATTTATTGATAAAGAACTTCCCCAAATAAAGATTCTTCCTTTGGAAGGTACTTATTTAATTTGGATTGATTTTCGAGCTTTAAATTTGTCAAAAGACGCATTAGAAACATTACTTTTTAGAAAAGCAGGTGTTGGATTTGCTCCAGGAGATTGGTTTGGCAAAGAAGGATTAGGTTTTATGCGCATGACCATAGCCTGTCCTTTATCCATTCTTCAAAAAGCATTTTATCAATTGAAGGAAGCTTTGAGTTGAAGAATTTATATTCTATAATAAATCCCTTGCAAATACAAGGGATTTATTTTTAAGATGCATTAATCATTTTTTTTTGATACTTTAAATTTTCATGCTTATCCCACAAACCCCAATATGCTCCTACATCTCCTTCTGGTCCTACCTTCCATGATTCATCAAATGAAGAAAAATAAAATAATTCCACATTATGTTGCTTCGCCCACATTTGTACCTCAACAAAGTACCGCAAAGCATTTATTCGGGAAGGCACAGCTGCATCAAGGTTTTCACCAGCGCTAGGCCAACCTGTTTCTGTAACCATTATTTTTTTTCCTTTACCTGCTTCACTACTTATATGATGCATTCGATGAATGTTAGGTAGAGCTTCGTTAATATGACTACTTTCCCAAAACGGATAATAATTAGCTAAAATGACATCACATAAATCGGATAAATCGGGATGTTGATTAAATTCATAATAAGCATCTACATAACCAACAGGAATATGCGATGGGACTCTTTCTCTAACTTCTTGAATCCAATCTATCAATTCTTCTTTACTAATATCATTACGATATAAAACTTCATTTCCTACAACTGCCGTATCTACTAAACCTTCATTCGCTAATTGAATTAGGCTTTCTACTTCAATTCTATTTTTATCTTGCTCATCTCCTATCCAAGCTCCTACCATAGTTTTCAACCCAAAATCTTTTGCAATTTTAGGTATTAACTCATTACCTTCTACACAAGAAAATGATCGAACTGCTTTAATATAGGGGGCAATAATCTTCATTCTTCTTCTCACTTGCGTTTCATTTAAAATATGTCCTGGTTTTTGTCCTTCTTCATAAGCACTAAAACAAATTCCATATATTCCCTCTGCTAATATTTTATGGAATAATGTAATTAATTCTTCTTCTGACGTATCTTTATAACTTTTCCCTTTATAAAATTTCAAAAAACCCGGGGAATTTACATAATTATCTCCTCTGTATGACATAGTGTATTATTGTTTTATCGTTAGTATTTAATTTAGTATTTTAAGTTCCCCTCTTTATCCCAAATTCCCCAACGAGCTCCAACATCTCCCTCATGATGAACTTTCCATGATTCATCAAATGAAGAGAAATAGAACATCGGTATTTTTTTCTCTATTGACCAATTTGCGATGTTAATAAAATACTTCATCGCATTATCTTCTGAAGGACTGGCTGCTTCTGTATTTTCTCCTTTATTAGGCCATCCTGTTTCAGTAATAATAACAGGCTTTCCTTTTGCTGCTTGTATTGTTACAGCATGCATTTTTTTAAGGTAACTTGAAGATTCTTCAATACTAGATCCTTCCCAAAATGGATAACAATTTGCTAGAATAATATCACAAGCTTCTACCAAATGAGGTCTCTCATAAAATTGATAATAAGCATCCACGTAGCCAACTGGAATATTCGGTAATGCTTCTTTTACTTTACGAACATAACCCAATAATTCTTCTTCCGATAATTCTTCACGAAGCAAAACTTCATTTCCTACCACCGCAATGTCTACATATCTTTTTTTAGCCAATTGAATTAACTTACTAATTTCTTTTTCATTTTGAGCTTTATCAGCTCCTATCCAAGCACCTACCATTGTTTTTAAGCGTCTTCCTTTAGCTACTTCTGGAATCAGTTCATTACCATCTGTACACGAAAATGATCGGATCCATTTTGTATACGGAGCAATTACGTCCATACGCTGTTGTATTTGCTCTTTTGACAATTGATCTCCTATATTTTGGCCTTCTAAATAAGGACTAAAACATAAACCATGTAATCCTTTATTTAAAGTTGTAGAGAATATCGTTTTAATCTCTTCTGTAGATTTTGACGAAAAATCTATATCTGTAGAAGTATCGATTGATAGATCGGATGCTAATAACGAAGCTAACTTATCTGTTTGATAATAAGAAGAACTAATCGGTTTTCTCTTACGCCGATCTAATTCCTTTCTAATTTCTCCTGCTCGTTTTTCATCAATATCGTAATTCCACATTATATATATAGCAGCTAAAGTTCCAAGAATAGGAATTATTGTATAAAATACTCTCAAACCTGTAATAGCAAATTCTGTTTGTACTTCTGCATTAGAATCATAACCTACAGCAGCCATTAATAAGCCACTTAAACCTCCAGCAATCGCAGCTCCAAGCTTTACCATCCACCAATAAATAGCTCCAAATATTCCTTCTCTACGCTGATGAGTATTTAATTCATCTAAATCACAAACATCACTCGTCATTGACATCATTACTGTAAAAAGTCCTCCTATTCCAAATGAAACAAATGGTAATGCAAATAAAAACATATAGGGTTTACCAGGTATAAATAAAAACCAAAATAAAACATATCCTATTAATGAAATAGCTTGAGTTATAATAAAAGTTTTCTTTTTCCCTAATTTATTAGCCATATAAGTGACAATAGGAATTACAAGAAATGTTGTAATTAATGCTCCTACACTTCCATGTAATGTTGGCCAAATTCCTGCTGCTTCCGCACTTCCATTAAACAAATAATGTACAATAATGTAAAAAGTAAATAACATTACTAAATTATAAGCATTAAACGTAAAGAAGGTTGAAAAACATAACATCCTAAATTGCTTTATACTAAATGCTATCTTAGCTCCTTCTATAATATCTTTTAAACTATTTATTATATTAGTCAAAGAGATATCTGCATAATCTTCTTCATCTAGTGTAGATTTACTTTTTATAAAAATTGCTGGAATAATACCTAATAACCCGCAAAAAACACCTAACCAAATAGCCATTTCACGAACTGCTGCATCTGGTGCACTAAACCAATTCGGATCATAAATAATAACCCAAAACCATGGTACAATTACCCATGCCCACTGTCCAATCCATTGTGAAATTGCCATAATATTGGTACGTTCATGAAAGTCATCACTCATTTCATAGCCCATAGCAACAAATGGAACACCAAATATGGTAAGCCCTAAATAAAATACAAAAGACCACAACATAAAGTAAGTAAAATTGTAATATAGGTCATTACTCGCATGCAATTGCCACATAAAGATATAAGAAATAGCAAGTACAATAGCCCCTATAAAAACATATTGTCTCCGTCTTCCCCATTTGGATTTAGTATTATCCGAAATAAAACCCATTATAGGATCTGTAATCGAATCAAATAATTTAGGTAATAAATATATAAATATGAGCATCCAAGGTGGAAACCCTAAACCTTCAATCAAAACAACCATAAATACTCCAAGAGCAGCAGGAAACATTTGATTTGCTAACATTCCTAAACCAAAAGCAACCTTCTGATACATAGGGATTTTTTCTTTTATTTGAGTTACAGCAGTATTTGACATATTTTTTCTTTTAATTAGTTAAACATTTTCAATCAATATCGTTTGAATGGCTTCTTTATTTATTGTAATTATCTTACTTTTATTTCCAAAAGAAAGTTTAAGATTTTTCACTTCTTTAGTCGGGTTAAATAATATTAAAGCTACATTCCCATCTGGATTTTTAGCTGCTGTTGCCATCAAATCTTGATCTTCTAATTCAAATCCTATTCGAACCGCTCCTGGACGAATAAATTTGCTAAAATGACTTAGAGTATAATAAAGTGGTGTAAAATACACCTCATCTTGATCTGGATCTACAATTACAGGAGCTACGCACCAGTTTTTAAACCAATTGGGTCCTCCTTGTCTATCTAAAACCATATTCCAATCAACCCATCCGTCAACCCAATTGTTGAGACAACCTATAATATCTCTGGCATAACGGTAAACAGGAACATATTTTGGATGCCAATGTTTTTGATCTTCTGGAGCCCAATCCCAACCCCAATCGGTTGCTTCTTTTGACCAATACCAAGCATCATCTCTCCATTTTGGTACTTCTGCATCTACACAAGCTTCGGTTTGAATTAAATATTTATTGGGCGCTTTATTGTGTGCATATTGTAACGCTTCTGGAAAATATTCGTAGGTACTTTCATACCAGTGAATGGCTGTTCCATCATAATATTTTGATGAAGCTTCATCTTGATACATCACATCAACCCACTCTTTTAAGCCCTCACGGTTTTGATCATATCCCAAAATTTTAACATCACCTTTTCCATCAGCCTCTAATTTTGGCCCCAAATGATTTTGCACAAAATTTGTCATCTCTTCTGGAGAATAGTGCATACTTTCCCAGTTATTACCATTTCCATGAGGTTCATTTTCAACCGTAATTCCCCAAATATCAATTCCTTCTGCTTTATATGCTTCTAAATACTTTGAAAAAAACAAGGCCCAAGTATCATAATATTCAGGTAATAATTTTCCTCCAACCCAATCTTTATTATCTTTCATCCAAGGTGGTGAAGTCCATGGTGATGATATAATTTTAAATCCATCTTTAGAAACCGTCATGGCTTCTTTTATCATAGGAATAATATCATTTCTATCTTCTTCTATTGAAAAGTGTTTCAATTCCTTATCATCTGGAACGGGTGCATAGGAATAATTTTTCAAAGAGAAATCACATGAATTAATATGCGTTCGTGTTAAAGAATATCGAGCACCTGTTTCACCAAAATAGGCTTCTATAATTTTTTCTCGGTTTTCTTTACCTAAACGATTAACAAGATAAGCTGAAGATTCTGTGAAAGATCCTCCAAAACCTATGATTGTTTGAAATTCTTTTTCAGGAAGAATTTTTATCTTCGTAGATTCAACATCATCTGAAAATGTTGTCAATTTTGTTAATTTATTTCCTTCTGCAGAAGTTTCATAAACTTCAACATCTAATAAGGTTTCTTTTTCTTTGTTACAACTCATGGTTATTAAGAATAGAGTAAAAATTAAATAGCAGTAAGTACGTGATTTCATAATTGTTATTTTTGAGGTGGTATCAATACATCTATGAGTAATGATTCTTTATCTCCATTATATGTTTTAACTATTGGTTTTCCATTTCGTGTTAATCCTTTAAAGACACCTTTATCAACTAATTCCCATAAAGCATATTTAGCTTTTCCATCAAGCGTAAAGAGTCCAAAATGATTTTCAGAACCTCCTGGGTTTTTAGCGTCTTTCCATATTTCATCAAATGCTTCAAAATAAAAGCATGCTATATTATTCTTATCCGTCCACTCACGAATGTAGTGGTAATACAATCCCTCTTTATATTCATCGGTTGCTTTAGATCCATTTGCTCCATAAAATCCATTTGAAAAACTCGCCCATCCTGTTTCTCCAATATGAATGGGCTTTTCAATACCCAAACTTTTAATATACTGAGCTGTTGATTCATATTGCTTTTTAGCATACTCCACTGCTCTTTTCATTGATTGATCAATTTTGTTTATGCTTGAATGGTTTTTATCCTCTTCAAAAACACCCCAAAATTGTGGATTATAATGCGTATCATGCATAGGATAGGTATGCAAGGATACATAATCAACTGCTTGAATTAATTTTTTCAAATCTTCGATATGATACTCTGAATCACCACCACCCCATGAGGCAAAATTATCGGAGCTGGTTATCCAAAGTTCTTTTGGTAATTTATTTTCTTTCTTTAAATTTTGAAGATATTCTACCCATTTTAAAATTACCCAAGGTTGAACATAATAACTTGTAGCCCATTTTACCATTGCTTCATTTCCTACAGCTATAATTTTAACAATATCAGGGTATTGATTCGCTAAGCTTACTGCTCTTTCAATCTCCTCTCCATTTTGCTCACTTTCAGCATAATGATCTGGAGGATAATTGGTCCAAGCATTTTTACAATCAATCCAAGCCCCCAACATTACATACATTTCAAAGCTTTCATTTTCGCTTTTTAACTCTTTTATGGCTTTTAACAAATTGGAAGCCTGATCTAACTGAACATTATAGGTTCTTACTATTTTAATCCCCATTGCATGAAGAATCTTCATATCTTCTTTCAATTCTTCAATAGTAGGTTGAAAACCACGAGAAATTTTTCGATAACCTCCATATGAAATAGCTAAATAATTAGGGTTTCCTAAAATATCTTCAGCTGTTACATTTATTTTATTCTTCGTAATAATTTCTTTTTTCTTATTCATATAACAGTTATTTAATAAGGCTGTTGCTATAATCAATTTTATTATTAACTTCATTTTATTTCAATTAGATACTTATTACAATATTGAATAAATTCACATAAATATATACTTGCCAAGTACAACTATTATACACTTTTCAGTATATAATAGCTGTAAATTGATATTTAGCCCCTAATTAGCCCCTACCTACATTATTTCAAATGTGTTTCTTTTATATTCACAACAATCTCAATAATTTTTCCTGTTCGATCAAAGAGTTCTTTACTCATTTTATTATCTAAACTTAATTGATCAAATTCTATTTTCTCTCCTCCGTTTAGAAGAATTTGCACACGATCATCACTTGAAATTTTATATACAATTGGAACTTGACAATATGTAAATCCAAGTGATTTTTCATTAAGGTTTATTGTTTTTTGTTTTCCATTTACCTCAACATAATTAAAAACACTTGATTCTGTTAAAAATTCATCTTTTCTTAATAAACAAGGGTTGAAATATAACTTACCTTGTTTTACAAAAACACCCAGTTCCCCAAATCTAGAAATCACATCTTCTTTTACCTGACCTGTCATTCCAGGTTGTTGTGCTCCTTTTGTAGCTGGTGTATGGGAATATGGATCAGTAGGAAAAGCTCCATACAATGTAGGTGACTTATGAACGCCTATTCCTTCATTAATCTCATAATAGTGTTCTAATAATCTACCCATAACCTCTGCTGATGCTTCTTTTTCAATAGCATCTAAACAACATTCTTGCACTGCTAACTGTAATTTAGAAACCATGTGCCAGTAAATACTTCCTAATCCTTCATATCCAAAGAAAGTCCCAGAACGACCCGTAAAGGCTTTATGATTGAATACTTCTTCAAAAATAGTTAATATTAGATCTTGATCTTTTGTTACCGATTCTGCATAATCTGAATTGGATAATTGACCTAATACCTCTTTTACATTATTAGAATTTTTAAAGTTTCCATTAAAATGATAGGTTCCTTTTACACTTTTTTCAACAATTTGGGTGTTACCTTCTTCTATCATTTTTTTAAGTAACGTTGATTTTTCTATCGATGCCTTTGGTATATTATTTCGATCAAAGAATCCATTAATATTCTTATTAGGGTATAATATGTAACTATATTGATCATCACGGAAAAGTGCACTATCTTTCATCCCATCTAATACAGCTAAGGCTTCTTCTGGCTTTAAATAACCTGAACTCAAGACAGCTACTTGTCCTTCTAACATTTCATCTAAATAAGAAATAGAAACTTCTTTTTCATTTTCTACTGTCATTAAGTTATAAGCATGGAACATATTATCTTCGCGTTGATTTGCTTTAATGGAATGATCGATAAAGGCTAAACCTAAATCTACAAATCGACGTAAACCATTGAATGAAATCGTGCGTTTCTTTCCCCAAAAGGCTTGTTCGTATACATGTTCTCTGAATTCATTCGCTACTTCTCCTAAATTATCTAAGACCATTTTACGATCTTCGTCATTAATTTTTCCTTCTAATAGATGTTGATTATCCTCTAATATTTGACGTACTTGTTTATAAAAATCAACTACTTCATTCGAAACCTTCACACCTTCTAAATCCGTTTTGCTTAATACTTCTTTAAAGAATTGCAAAAAACGACGTAAATAATACAATGTAACCATTGAAACCCCGTTTCCTACTAAAGCATTGTTCGCATCATTCCATTCAGGACGTTGCGTATTCATCCAAATTCCTCCTTCAGGAATGAAATTAGACATCTTAGCTAATGTGGTTGCTAATATTTTTTCAATAAAGTTTACTTGAACCAATTCATCATTCTCATCTCTCAGTAAAGCTCCATCTGCTCCTATTTTACTACGTAATGCTCGAATTTTTTCATCTAAACCTAAATCAAAATCTATCGTATCTTTTGGATTGTTAACAATATCTTGGTACGGCTTAATTTTATAAGGAACATTAGCGTAAACAAAGAATTCTTTATCAAAATATTCTTCTAATTTACCTGGTTTATGTTTTTCTAAAAATTCTAAAAATTTAAGTAAATAAATAATTTGATGATCGCCCCAATACCCAATATATGACCAAGGATCATCAGGTTCAATAGTTTCCCAATCAAAACCATCTTTGGTCACACGATATGGGTTGTAACCATCAAAAGTAGAAGCGTTTAAAAATTTACACATCATACTTTCCATAAACTCTGGAAATGAATGAGCTAAAGCCTCCCAATTTTGGAAGATATCACGCCAATTCCCTTCATAATCTAGAATTTTAGAGCCATCTATTTCACTTCGAGTATTAATCGAAAATTTGTTCCAAGGTCTACTAGGATCTCCATGTCTTCGACTAAAGCGTAGTGGAAGGTATTCCATAGAAAGTCTTGAAAAGTTTGCATCTTCATGTTCGTATGCTAATTCTTTTAATTGTACCAATGTAAACGCTTCTGGTAATTTCTCTAGTTCGGTCTGAACTTTTTGATAAACGGTTACATTCGCTTTTCTAAGATATTCACTAAAATCCCACTTTTCAATTTGGTAATTATAATCAAATATTCCTCCTCGCATAATATTAAACAAGGTATTTGAAAAATGGCGTGTATCACGTAAATCATCTGCAGTAGACTGTAATGCATCAGCTGAAGCATTTAACGTAATTAAACGTTGTGTTCCATCTTCAATCTTCTGATTTACGGTATCGTATAATGTTTTATCATTTTTAATTCTTTCAGTCAATGCTGCTACATCTGAATGATCTTTATTAACATCCGCTACAAACATCCATTCTTTTTCAGCATTTGACTTAAGATTTATTTTCTCATGAACAAAATAAGCTCCTTTTTCAGCTTTTATATCCGTTTCTTCTTGTACTTTTTCTCCTTCTCTATAACGGCCTAATTGTCTTGATGACAGAAGATAAGTTGGGTTTTCTAAGCCTAATGACCAAACTACATTGGCTTTCAAAGCTTCACTTGGTTCTGCTTTATCTACAATAATAGCACTTAAAGCAAAAACACCTAATCCGGAAGACAGATCTAATTCGCTTCTTTTATAGGCATCTACTAAATTACTTGCTCGATTCTGTAAATCACTACCTACACCACTTGGTATTATATTTTGAATACCATCCAATACTAAAATTTCAACCTCTTGTTGATTATGATTTATTAACTTTGATTTTTTAACAAATCCAAAAGTATTGGTAGAGTTCCATTGATACGTAAAAGTAAGCTCTAAACTATGATTAATTTCTTCAAAAAGAATTTTATTCCCGTATGCATTTTTATAAAGGTTTCGGGTAATCTTATATTTTCCTGAGAATCTTTCAGAAAAAGGTTCCCAACTATATTTCTTACCTTCTTTTTCTACCCAAAAAATCGATTTACTTCCTGTAATATCGGCTGACTCTGTAATTTTATCATCTGTATAATAAGGGAATAATGCATATTCTGCATTTTTCCTCCCAGCGGTTAGTCCTCCATTACTAGAAATAAACATCCAATGATTCGAATCACTTACTATGCTCATAAAGAATGGTCGCATAGCATCACTGTTTGCGATTTTATAATAGGTTTCGTTTTCTTTTATAACCTTTTCTAATCTCTCACCTTTTGTTTTTTCTTCTTTTAATTGATCAATCATTTTTTATTCTTTTCAATATTTTTATTTAAAAATCTAATTAAAATTCTAACAAAAACATCCAAAATAGACACTTGGTGTACTTATTACAATTTTGACTGTAAATCTAATAGTAAAAATTAGATTTTCAAATAGCTATCATTCCTTTTAAACACCGAGTTTTCAACAACTCGGTGTTTTTATTTTTTATTTCGAATATTTTATTTTCATTTTTTTCAATCACCTATAAACGACCATTCTTCGATCAATTATTTTATGGATTGAGAATAACCGAAACATTATCAATATTCATAGTTACATTACAACCTGCAACAGCACCACAAACCGTTTCTATAAGAACTGAAACTCCTTCTGAAACATTTGCATCATTTGGAATTGTAAAAGTACCTGTGTAGGTATTCCAAGTATTCTCTGTAGTAAATCCAGCAGCTAGATTCTGAGTAAAAGAAACCTCTGATGCTCCTTCTCCAAAAAGAAGTACATTAATAGCTGCACCAGGTTGTGTAATACTTCCCATATGATCAAACTGAACCTGAACAACATCACCTGAAGCAACAGTTCCTCCTCCAATTCTTTCCTGTTTAAATGCAGGGTTTCCTCCCGATTCACCAACAGTAAGCTTTCCAGACCATGAACCTCCGTTATTAACGGTATTATCCAATGTCGCAGAACCACTATTTTGAAAAATCATCCAACCCGTTTCATCACCCGTTTCAAAATCTCCATTACTAGTTAATTCACTGGTAGATCCACCACCACCGCTAGTTCCTAATGTACATTCAGCACACGCAATGTCATCGATATATAAAGTCCCTGAATTTGGTTTAGTACCCGTTTGATCTCCAACATCAGGACGAACTAATACTCTATTGATACCTGTCGGAATATTTTCCAATGTAAAAGTTAATTCTACCCATTCATTTGCTGTATTAATTGTCTGTACTTGCCCCACAGGATCGTTTCCTTCAACTTCAACTTGAAATAACACATTGGTAGGTGCCACTGTAGAATACATTTTTACTTTATATGTCGTTGCTTGATCATCTAAAATACCATCTTCTAGTTTAAATCCAACACCTCCCCACCATTGATTTGCATTAGTATACGTTATTTCATATACATTCGTACTTGTGTTAAGTCCTCCTGATACAGGGTTTGCAATTAAACTACCTCCTGATTCAAACAGTCCCGGTGTAATTCCTGTAAGATTATTCTCATAGTCTATAATAGTCGTATCATTACTTGTAGCCTCAGCTACCACAACCGTTCTGGTAACTTCTGTAGCTGCATTTCCTGCTGCATCACTTACATTATAGGTAATCGTATACGTTCCTGCTGTAGCAGTATCTACGGTATCACCTGCTATTATAATACTATCTGTAAGATTATCGTCTGTATCATCAGTTGCCGTTGCTCCTGGATCTGTAAAGGTATCGCCAACAGTTAAATTCATGGTAGCATCACCATTTAATGTAATAACTGGAGCTGTTGTATCACCACCTCCAGTATCACTATAAAAATAAATATTATCAATATATACATCTCCATCTCCATCAAATTTCATTTGTATAATATCTGCTAAATCAACTGGTGAAAAGTCTGCTAAAGGAATATCTATACTTACCCATCCAGTAGTTGGTACAGTCAATACTTTCCCAGTTTCTACCGGTCCTGTACTTATAATATACGCATTTAATGTAGTGGAGTTTTGAGTCCAATAATCTATATGTAAATGAGTCATTCCTGACACATCTTGTGCACTACCCAATACTATACCTTGATAATTTAACCCTTCATAAAGCATGGTATTATTATTTTCTATCGTAACTTCAGATTGTACAGTTGATTGTCCCCACCCTGGATTATAATCTGTTCCTGAAATATTTGTATAAGCATCACTGTATACCGATATTACATTAGAAGCTTCGTGTGTTGGTGTTGGTGCAGCTGTTGTTGGTGCAGTACCTGTTCCTCCATCTACTAATTCAATATTATCTATATAAAATGTAAAATTATCTGAGCCATCTCCTTCTGTTCCGTTATCAAAAATCAAAATAACTTTATCATAGGTTTGCGTTGTATCTACTCCACTATAATCAAAAGTTAATGTTTCCCATTCACTTGCTTTTGTAGTTTCAGTTTCTACCTCATAACTAATATTTGAGTCATCAGCATTTTCAACTTTTAGCAATACTTTTGCTCCTACACGAGGTGAATACACTTTCATTTGAAATGTTTTATTTTCAGAAAAATCAATTGCTTCATCTAATGCAATTGCACTACCTCCCCAAACTTCTCCTGCATTTTTAATCATTTTTCCTACTTGAGTAGAATTATTCATATCATTTGAAAATGGATTTGCTACAACTGTTAAATTTCCTCCATCAAAATCCGTAATTTCATAATTTGAAGTATCTAGTTGAAAATCCAATGGAAGTTTTACAGTTTCCTCCACAGGTATTACTGGAAGAGAAATTTCTATCATTTGACTTATTGTATCAGAGCCTCCTGCAATATTTTTAGCAATTAATTGAACTGTATACTCACCACTTTCTGTATAAGTATCAATAGGGTTTTCTTCAGTTGTAGTATTACCGTTTCCTAAATCCCAAAAATAAGAATTGGCATTCATTGATGTATTCGTAAATTCAACTGTTCCAGTTGTCCCATCAACAAAATAAGTAAATGCTGCTTCTACAGCTGGTAAGTTATCATCATTATCACTCGAACATCCTACTATAAAGGATATTAGTATTAGTACAAAAAAATATTTAGTTCTTTTTAAAAATGGTATCATATCTTTTGGTTTTTATTTGTTATTGGTAAACTCGAACATAATCTATATACATCGTTTGTGGAAATACGGTATTTGCATCAGGAGATCCCACAAAAGATCCTCCTACTGCAAGGTTTATAATCATATAAAATGGATGATCAAAAACCCACTCTCCTGTAACATCATCTGGCGTAATTTGGTTGTATAAAATATTATCAACATAATAATTGATATAACTAGGTCCCCATTCTACTCCAAAAACATGAAAATCTGTATCAAAACGATCATTCGGAATCGTAAATTCTTTTGTTATGGCTGTTGAAGAAGAATATCCTGGTCCGTGAACACTCCCTGCGATATCAGTTGGGTTTTGCCCTCTATATTCCATAATATCGATTTCTCCACATTGTGGCCAACCTACTTCATTAATATTGTTTCCTAATAACCAGAATGCAGGCCACATACCTTGCCCATATGGTAATTTCATTCTCGCTTCGAAACGACCATAAGCTTGTTCAAAAAGTCCTTCTGTTTTAATTCTTGCTGAAGTATAAGAAGAACCTTGATACGATTCTTGAATAGCTGTGATTTTCAACATTCCATCTTCTACTACAATATTTTCAGAACGATCTGTATAATATTGTAATTCACTATTCCCCCAACCGTTTTCACCTGTTCCAATATCATATGTCCAGATGGAACTATCGGGTGCTCCATCAATATTAAATTCATCTTGTAATACTAATGTATCTAGTTTCGTAATACTTTGATCTTCTGAGCAACTTAACGCTAAAAAGAATATCGCTATTAGCATTACATTACTCAGTTGTATTTTTTTATTTTGTTTTATCTTCTGTCTCATCCGTTATATTTTATAATTAGAAGTATTATGATGCAACTATTCTTTATAGAAGTATATGTTGTCTAATATAAAATTAGGTCCTCCTGTAAGTATTATAGCTCCTAAATTATTTCTTTGCGTTTCAAGATCTCCTGTAAGCGGTATATCAAAAGATTTCCACTCACCGACTGTTAAATCTGTTAAAGTCGTTCTATAATCTTTATCATCTCCAATAGCATTTCCGTTATTTGTATCCGTCTCTATTTCTTGATTAGTTCCTATATCTCGAATTTGCAGTCCAACTTCAGTTCCTGAATCTGTAACAAATACATCTATATGTAAAAATGAAAAATCCGAAGCATCTATGGTATTATTAAAAATTATTCCCGTAAAATTATTATCAGAATATGTTAAAAAACTATTCCCATCGATGGTTCCTTCTGATACTTGAGTAGTTGAACCTCCAAAACGAGGATCAAAATTACTTTCAACACCATTGGTATAACTATTACTAAATATTGAAATCACATTTTCAGCAGCCTGTGTTGGAATAGGTGCTGCCACAAGTTCTCCTTGAGAATTAATCGTGAGCGATCCTGTCGCAGTAGTTCCTGCTATACTTGCTGTAATAATTGCTGTTCCTTCTCCTGTAACAGTAATGATACCAGATTCGTTTACTACTGCTACATCAATATTTGAAGATGTAAACGTATAATACGAAGGTGGAACCGTCATCGTTAAATCATCTCCTGATTCTAAATTAAATGTCTCAGTTAATCCTGTAAGCGTTATTTCTTGCTCAAGTACAGCTGATTGTGTAATATCTTCACCACTTAAAATAGCAGGTCTTGGTTGTCCTATTGTTTTTAGATTTTCAAATTTTAATTCATCTACCCAAAAACTAAAGCCTTCTGTATTATTTTCAGTTGCCCCTGTAGCATACCAAAATAATCCTTGCTCATCAACCAGTTTTGATGCATCTGGAATTGGAATCACATATTGTTTCCATCCTGTTGTAATTGCTAAATTATTAACGGTAACTTGGTACTTATTTTCTCCAAAATCTTGTCCAAATCCTATTTGATCAATTGTTGTCCCTTTTGTTCCTTTTGCCCAAAATGTCAACGCATTGTATTCTGTTAAGTTACGTCCACCATTATCATCTCTAAATATTGCACCTCCATATCCTTCACCAAAATTAGGGATATCAAACCGCATAGAAGCGTCACCAGCATACTTATCTCTTTCATCTACTTCAAAAGCTTCAAAGTAAGAATCTCCAAAAGGGTAATAATCTAAACCACTACTGAATGTATCAATAAAAACTTCTGGATTATTCGTAAAACTTGCAAACGTTGTTTTTTCTGAAGCTTCTCGATCACAACTTATGAACGTTATCAAAACAAAGCTGAATAGAAAAAATTTTATTTTAAAATATTTATATTTTGTTGTTTTCATTTTCGTATTATTTTCCAATGTTAATTTTTATATACGTTCTTATCTCCCATTCGTTTCCATCATCATAACCTTCTGTCGCTATACATTGACCTGTAGCATCAGTAACAGGACAGTATCGTGGCGAATACTGATCTAGTGTACGCCAAGTTCCTCTAATTCCAATTTTAGTATCAGGTAAAATAAACCAACTTGGTTTTCCAACTGAAGTTGAAAGATCTGCCATTAACTGAACTGGGAATGTTTGGTTAAAATCTCTATGGTAATCATATGGTCCCCAATCATTAATTTTAACAGCAGAAATTAATTTAATTTTTCTATAAATCATACGAAGATCTAACCCATAACGATTGATAATCCTTTGACTATCACCATTAGCTTGTGCTTCTCCTCCATAAAGATTCGCTATAATTCCAAAATTTGGATTTAGTTTTGAAACAATACGTGCATAACCTTCCCATAAATCAGCAGGGCCTGCAGCTCCTGGGAATGCAAAAGTAGTTCTTCCATCAGGTAAGATTCCTATTGCAGCATCCATTGAAGTTGGCATATGACGATAAATTGCCCCTACACTCGCAGCAAACTTTGCATCTTCTATTTCATCACTATTCCATTCATGCATCCATGTTCCTGGAGTTGGGTCATAGGTAAGTAATAGCTCACTTCCATACGTTTCTCTATTTTGTCTAACAGAAAATGGATCATCTAAAATATTTCTTAATCTTCCTGGAGCTTGAACATCTCCTGGCATTGGGTCAACAATAGGTTTTTGCCATAAAAAGTTAGGTGCAATTTCAAAATTACCTATTTTATAAGCAAAACCTCCTAAAACATTTTGTTGGTTACCACTACCACTATCTTTTAATCTCCATCCCGTGTAAGTTTTTGTATAATCAGTACCACCATTCGCAACTAATCCCATAATAGCTGATTGTAAATACCAACTAATTGGACCTTTCGAATAGGTTAATTTTAGTTTACCACCCCAGTTATCACTAGCTTTTACCTGATCATCATAGATGGTATAATTCCCTGGCTCTCCTCTAGCAATTTGGAATGTTCTACCATTTAAAGGTTGTCCACCCCAAATACCTCCTACTTGAACTCCTAAATCACCAATTTTAGTTTTAGCACTTAATGTTACTCTTCTTGTCTGAGGTTGTGGTACAGCAATAGAACTTACCGCAGGTTCAGCATTATCAATATCTTCATGATAAATAGCTGCAACATCAAAACGCCCTATTTGTTTTCTATATTTTAATAAGAATGCTGGATTGGCTCCCCACCATAATTGACGTCCAAAAGCAGCTTTAAAACCTTCTAAAGCTTGTTTACCATCTACTTCAAACCCTAATGTTTCTCCATTATAAATATCTAAATTAGGACCATAATTTGCCTCTGGATACAATCCAAAAAAGTCTCCTTCGTATCCCCAATGATAATGTCCTGTTCTATAAAAACCATTCAAATCAAACAATTTATGATTCCATTCAAAACTAGCATTATAAACTTTTAATCGATCTATATCATCTAAAGTAACCGTTCCATCATCACTCGTTACAAATTCACGTGAACGACCTCTATTTTCATAAAAAATTTCATTAATAGGATTTGTTGCAACATTACCTAATATATTGAAATTAATATTCGCCCTAACATTTGATGTTGGATTAGCTTCAATCCCTACATAATAGGATTCCATATGATCAAACCCTCTTTTATTAGGATAAGTATTACCATTTATATCATCTCCCTCTTCAACAGGTGTTGAAATTAAATCTCCACCTGTATTAAAGGTTTCAAACTCTGCTCTAAAATTACTAATACGTATTCTCTTCGATAATTCAGAAACCAAGGAAGCTTTATCTCCTCTGGCTTTTAAAACAGCACCCATTACTTCAACCCCATCAAAATATTGATCTACAGAAGCTAATGTTGCCCCTTTATTATATGGATTTAATCTGTGAACTTCTTGTAATGCATAATAAGCAGCTCTAGGATACAGTTGATATAATCCTTTTGCATTTGTTTGACCTTTTGCACAAATTCCAAACCATTCTTCATTCATATTATTCTGACCGTCTAAAAAGTCTTTTTGATACCCTCCATTGGACCATGATGCATTATTATCATGTTTATCAAGGTTCTTTGTTTGTCCATATTTCCACCATCCATCACTAAATTGAAATGTAAAACCTCCAATAGAATTTCCTGCTTTACCTAAACCTGCAGCATTTTCATAAATTTCTTTCCAATTACCTACTAAATAATATGCCTGAGCTTGCTGATCTTCTTCATTAGTTATCGCATTAAATGCATCGGCACCAAACTCGGTAAACATAATGGGTTTATTCAATTCATCTTTAATTTTCTGAAAAGCATCTCCAAAAGATATTCCACGGTATACATTTGTTCCATAGATATCCACATCTTTACATTCTTCTTTAATAATATTAAGAAAAAGCAAATCTCCATTACATATTGCAACTGGATGAGAACTATCAATTGCTTTCATAGCAACAGCAGCATCATTCATTAACTTATACATGGGTCTACCTCTAACTTCTCCTATATGCTGCTTTTTTTCTTCTTCATCAGGGAAATCTTCTGTTTCTGCTCCTGCCCAGAAAAGCCCATAGTTATTTTCATTTCCTAATAAAAACATCAACAAACCAGGAGTATCTTTATACTTTTCAGACATTTCTTTTACTTCTTTAAGAAGTAATTTCTGAGCCCTAGGATCACTATATTCAGTATTTGCTACCCACGCACCGTCTATAGTTAAACCATAACGACCAAAAGAATGATTCAACATAGTATAAATACCATAATTCTCATAAATATATTGAATCCATTTTGGTGGCACACCCGTATATTGACGAATTACATTTACTCCCATATTCTTAAGTAAAGCCATTTCTTCGTCTAACGCTGCCTTTATTAAATCATCTGGTTGTTTCCATAAACTATAGGTATAATTGGTTCCTATTGGAAAATAATCCCAGTTCATTCCATTTATCATGAAATTTTCTCCATTGACTACCAACTTCATTCCACTGTCATCTTTAACAACTGAAACCTTATCTGCTTGAGCAAACATTGTTGTCATGGTTAGTAGTAAAAATGTTAATTTAAAAACGTTCTTCATTACACATTAAGTTTTTTTATTTAAAAAATCCTCTCTTAAAATGTATTAAACTTCTATTATAACACTCTTCATTTTAAAACAAAGATCATGTTTTTCTTAATTGGTGTATACAAAACCACTTAATACATGGGTTAAATATATAAAAAAGCTATATGAAAAAAGAATATTATACCACAACATGAAATATACAACTTCAATAATCAAATTCACTACACTAAAAAATCACCTCTATTATTTTATTAAAAAAAGAATATAAGAATATATAAAACATTGTTTATCATAAAATTACATGTTTACTTCTTATAATAAAATAATAAATAACTATTCACAAATAACTATTCATTATTTTTTAAATAAAGTTTATCATACAACATTACCACAACATGATGTTGTGGTAATGTTGTGGTAAATTTATAATAAAAGCATGTTAAAAAACTAACGTAGTACGAACACTACACTGTATTTCCATCTAGAAAATTCCAGTTAACCTATACCATAAATCGTACTAATAGCATTTAATTGGATTGAAATGAAATTACAGTTCAAGAATATAATTTGTTAAACTCACTTCATGAGATAAATTCATTTTTTTACGTAATCGGTAACGTTTCACTTCAACACTTCTTGTAGAAATATTTAACAAAGGTGCTATTTCTTTAGATGAAAGGTTTAGACGTAAATAGGCACATAAACGTAAATCATTAGGAGTTAAATTGGGGTGACTAGCTTTAATTGTAGACAAAAAATGTTTATCTGCATTATTAAAAGCACTTTCAAACAACTTCCAATCATCAGAATTATTAAGATTTTCATCAATAATTTTAATAACATCTTGTAAATCCTCATCTGATTTTCGACTGTTTATTTGTGATTTTATACGATTTAAAAATTCATTCTTTTTAATTATATTCATAGTTGAAGTAGCTAACTCCTTATTTTTACTTGCAATATCCTGTTGAAGCTTCTCATTTGCAAACCTCATTGCTTGCTCTTTATTTTCTAATTCTTTTAATTCAATTTCATTTTGTGCTTTTTCAAGTAATTCTTTACGATAACTCATATAATATCTTTTATACAATGAATGAACTAGCAAAAGAAAGCCGATAAAAAGTAAACCATAAAAAACAATAGCCATATTCGACCAATACCAAGGACGTAAAACGGTAAATTTATAAACAGCTTCATTACTTGAAACCTGATTACCCATTCTTGCTTTTACTTTAAAAACATAGTCTCCATAAGGTAAATTTTTAAAATTCTCAGAAGATTTAGTTTCCCAAGCACTCCAACCATCATAAAACCCTTCTAACTTAAATATGTACTCTGGAATTATATACTTATCAAATTCTGGAACATTGAATGTTATTTGAACATTATTTTCATTATGCTTAATCTCTCCTATTTGATTGCTTTCTAAAAAATTCACTATATTTTTATCAAAAGATGAGCTCTTAACAGAATGAATGTAAACCTTAAAATTTCTTTGTTTTTTGATGGATTCATTATATTGATTTAAATCTAAAACAAAATACCCTAATTCATTTCCTAACAAATATTTTTCATTTCCTAACGGAATAATATTTTCATATCCATTCTTCGTATTTCTTAAGTTACTTATTAAAGGGATCGAGTTAACTTCTGGTTTATCACTAATTTTACCTGGTAAGGTATACTTTATCTCATCTTTATTAAAAGACCAAAGTCTTCCTGTTTTTTCATCAACAATCAATTTACCTGATGTATAGTTATCTTCAGTAAACAAATTATCAAAAACAGAATCTTTACTAAACTTTCCTTTTATCTCATCAAATCGAAAAACTCCATCTTTAAAAGCAAATAAAATTTGATTTTGATATTTCACCAATCCTGAATTAAAACCGTCAATACCTTCTAATTCTTGATTAATCGATAATGCTTTCTTAAAATCATGATCTACCTCAACTTCATAAACCCCCTTATATTCATGACTTACAAAAATAGTTTCTCCTAAAATTTCAAAAAACCGAGAAGAAATATCAAATCCTTCAATTTTATTCCTAAACTTCCATGAATTATTACTTTTCTCCAAAATATTTAATCCATCATAATTCCCTTGAACCAATAAATTGGAATGATTAGGTACTTTTTTAATATTCCAAGTTCCTTCAATATCTACTATTTTTTCTGCTTTGTTTTGATCAACCATAAAAGTTCCTTTGTCATGACCACATAACAATTGATCATCTATTACTTTTAAAAACCAAACCTGCCCTCCTGTATTTGTTATAAACTTGAATTTTTCATCAGAATCAATTTTTTTATAAAACAACCCTTGATTTGTTCCTAAATACAGATGTCCTTTATATAACGCTGAAGCGTAGACACTCCCAACGTCTCCTGTAATATCATTATAGAATCTAAAATAAGATGACTCATTTATACAATCAATTCCATTATCAAGACCTAGCCAAATATTTTTTTCTTTATCCTCAAATACATTAAGAACTGTATTATTACTTAAACCGTTAGTTTTATTAATTTGGTAACCTAATGTTCCTGTGGCATTTACTTTTACTAAACCATTTGAAATCGTTCCTAGCAAAAAACTTCCATCATTGAGTCGAATACTACTGTACACAGACATTTTAGATACTACTTCATTAGCAGGAACTGCCCATTTTTTAAATAACTCATTCTCGAATAGATAAAAACCCCCATCAATAAATTGAACTATAATTGCTTGTCCAAAACTGTATAGGTTTACAATTTTTTCTTCTTTAACTAAATCATTCTCAATAAGAAGTTCGCCAACACCTTTTTTGATTTTAAAAACTCCTACCCCCATTTCTTGATAATAAATATTACCATCTAACTCATACATCTTACTGATATTAGTTTTCGAATCAATTATCTTGTATTGATCATTATCCGTATTATAAATATAAATTCTATTAAGTGATTGAAATAAAATCCAATTATCAAGACTTAAAATACTCCAAAACTGTTCATCATCTACTAATTCAATTTTTAGTTTTTCGGTAAGAGAAGTATAAGTCAATTTATTATATTGATCGTAGACCCAATACCCAAAATCCATATAAGATCCTGTATAAATTTTATCATCCACTACTTTAACCGAACGCATAATCGTTTCATTGACAGTTGGGTATAATCCCCAAGTACTTCCATTAAATTCTAATAGTCCTTTATTATTTGCTATATAAATATTCTTATTTGAAGATTGCGATATTGACCAATTTTGACTTTCTCCTCCATACACTTCAGGATTATATATTTCAATAGGTGGTAATTCCTGTGCTTTAATGAAACATACAATTAAGGGAACAATGTAATATAATAAATGCTTTAAATTCATGGTTAATGTTTTTCACTATTAACAAGCTTAGTAAATTAGATTTTATTAAAATTATAAGTTTCATAACACAAATCAATCATGATATGAACTTACATATTTGTTAATAGACTTTATAAACTTTGCTAAAGTTAATTAAATTTCCTTAAATATTCTGATAAATTATCCTCTCTATCCAAGTGCATTTTTTTTCGTAATCTTGATCTACTAACATCTACACTACTCGAGTTTATACCTAACAGAGAAGCTATTTCTTTTGAAGTTAAATTCATTTTAAGAAAAGCACATGTACGCAAATCTTTAGTGGTTAAACTAGGATGTTTTTCATGTAATTTCTTAAAAAAAGAATCATGTGTTTTATCAAAATTCATTTCAAAAATCTTATCATCATCCCTAGATAAATAATATTCAATCGTAGATATCATTTCTTTATAATAACGCTTTGGTAATTTTTGAGATGAAGCTTCGTTTATTTCAATAAATTTTTTCTTAATTTTTTTCACCACACTATTTTTATTTAAATTAACTTGTGCAGCCTTAGCTAATTCACGATTTTTACTATTTAATTCTATTTTTAATTTTTCATTTTCTAATCCTATAATTTCTTTTTGCTGCTGCAACCTATTTTCTTTAAATTTCTGTTCTTGTCTTATTAATTCTCTATTTCTTTTTAATATTAAAAGGCGCTCTTGTTTACGCATTCTACTTTGATGAATTCTAATAAAAGTACCTATAATAATCAAAACAACTAAAAAAAAGCTTAATATCGAATACCATCTAAAATACCAAGGCTTATCAATTTTAAATTGAATAGATGATTCCTTTGACACTATTTTTTTATAAAGTGCTCTTAATCTCAATTGATGATCTCCATATCCAAGTTCATTTAAAACTAAACTCGATCCAGAAAAAGGAGCTGACCAATCCCTTTCGTCTATCTTATATTGGAATTTAAAATCATTACCATAAAAGGGAAGTGTAAAATATACTTTTAAAGAAGTATTTGTTGGCTCGATAGCTTTTATATTCTCTATTTTTTTTATAGATATCAAACTTTCTATTTTAATAATTACTGGGTTCAATTTAATAAACATCTCTTTATTAAATTTATTACTATTTTTGTAGAGAGCAAAGCCATTATAAATAGGGAAAAACATAAAATCGGCAACGGGTGTAATATTATCAATATTAGTCAAAACCTGATTATCTAAAAATTCAATTTTTAGCGTATCTTGATTATCTATTAAGTCTATCCCTTGATCAACCAATAACTTATATCTAGCATTTTTATAATCTATAACAATTGGGGCATCTGTTTTTTCAAATTTTTCATTTTTTATATTATACTTGAAATTCTGACCATATTCATTTCTCAAAGACAATTCTTCATTATTATAAAAAAATTGTAATGAGCTTCCTTCAAACTCTTCTATAGAATACCAATCACGATCAATAATCTCATCATATGCTTCATTTAATTTTAATTTAAAAATCCCTTTAGTTTTTATTCCAACCCAAATATTATCGTTAATATCTATAAATAAATTTCGAGAAGATTCTTCAAATCCAGCTAATTTTATTTTTTCCGACCACTTTCCATTATTTTTTTCATACACTACAATTCCATTATAATTCCCAGAAATTGCAAAATTTTTATTATTTAAAGGCAGGAATTTCCATGCACCCAATTCTTTTGATATTAAATTCAATGCTCCTCCTTCTATAACAAAAGTTCCTTTATCATGTCCTACAAAAACAGTCTCATCTATTTGTTTCAAACTCCAAACTTGACCATCCGACATAGGAATTTGCATTCCAAAATCATAAATTGATTTTAATGTATCCCATCTAGCTTTATATAACCCCTGATTCGTCCCCACATATAGATCATCTTTATACTTCAAAGCGGTATAAGCTGTACCAAATAATCCAAAATAATCATAAAAATATGTATTATTTGAATTTACCTTAATATAACTAATACCATAATCTAAACCCAGCCAAATATTATCTTCAATATCATTTTCAATAGTTAAAACTGTATTATTTAATAATCCATTCTTTTTTGAAAAATGTTGTACGATTTCTAACTTTTCATTAATTATATATAATCCATTCTTTACAGTACCAAAAGCCCAATTACCACCTACTTTACTAACTGAAAAAATATTTTGTAAACTGATCGTTTTAAAGTTATTATGAAGACAAGGTTTTAATATTCCTTCTTTCAATTCTAATATCTCACTTTCATAATTTACAAAGTAATATTTACCTTTGATTAAAAACCCATCTTTTATATCATGCGTATATTTATTTTTGGTAATAGCTATTAAAGATTCATTTTCCAATTTAAATAATCCATTATTTCGATCAGAAATATATATTTCATCATTTAATTTAAAGGCCCAATTAAATCGATTCCTTGCAGGAATTTTCACCGAAATATGACCATTAAATATATATAAATTTTTAAATGATTGAAAAACAATTTTATTACCATTTTTAAATATTCTCCAAAATTCTTCTACATCTTCCCCTTCCTCTTTATCAGTAAAATACAATGAATTATAACTCCAAGTATCATTTTCTTTAATAAACAATCCAAAATCACCATCTAGCCCAACAAAAACACTATCATTATTTACAGCATAAACACTTCTAATAATTGATTTTTTAGTTGCTATCTCTTGAAAATCAACTCCATTATATTCTAATAATTTTTTACCATTTGCAAAATATAAAAAGCCATTGGCTCCTTGCGAAATATCCCAAATCTTACTCTCTCCTTGATAATCTACAATATCAAAGTTTTTCATATATGGGACCCCTTTGTGTACCAAATTTTGAGCATAAAGGTTTATTGAAAAAAGAAAATAACTAAATAATATTAACCTACAAATCATATTAATTACATAATCATATACATTATTAAGATTTTTAAATATACACATATTAAACAAAATAGAAATAGTATATAAAATTGTACTTAAATGAAGTTACTCTTTATCTTTTTTCTAATAAATCTAAAAGTACTATAATACTTATCAAATAATAAAAAGTTCATATTTAGCTCTCTGACTGCATAAAATCATCAAAATAAAAAATAGCATTATCAAAATTTTCTCCTTTATCAAAATAGATTATAATACTTGTAAATGTTTTATCACTATGATCAGAAAAATCAAAAGCTAATTCTTCCCATTCTCCAATTTTTGTCATTGGAACTACAACCTCTACAGCCGGATCAACATCTGGGAAAGGGTTATACTCTAAACGAATCGTTACGTTTGCTATTCTTGATTCTCCAAACACTTTTAATTTTATAACACTAGGTTGCTCACTAGGTTTAATAGCATTAGTTACTACATATCCTACTCCTGACCACGATTGTGCACTAGATGTTTTAACATATTTTTGAACCTTACAACTTTTATTTATATCATCTTTAACAATGTTATCTACTATCGCAGTTTCCATCCCTCCAAATTCATTAAATAAAGTTTCTCCATCTTTATAAGAGAACCATAAAGGTCCAAGCACAGGATCAAAATTTTCTCCAGTTTCAACTATACAAGGTAGCTCAGAATCTGTATTTGTAGTAACCTGTTGTGTTGCTATACTCGTTTTCCCTAATGTATTTACAGTTAAAGTAACTGTATAGGTTCCTGCAACATCATATGTATGAATAGGATTTTTTTCTGTTGAGATTACTCCGTCTCCAAAACTCCATTCATAAGTTGAGGCATTAGTTGAAGTATTAATAAAATGAACACTATTTCCATTTTCATCTAAACTTACTTCAAAAGATGCATTATTTTCAATATTAACTGTTGAATTATCATCACCTGAACACCCCATTATAACACCTATAATAGTCGCTACTATTAACCCTCTTTTTTTTAGTATTTTTAATGTTCTCATCATTATTATTTTTTATTACTCTCTTACGAATTACTTATTAATTTAAAATCAATTCTTTTTCTAAATCTTCTAATGTTTTTCCTTTTGTTTCTCTCACAATACCCCAGGTAAAAACAAAAGTTAACGCTGCAAAAGTGGTGAATATAAAAAATGTCACACTAGGACCTAAATTCACTAATATCCACGGAAATAAATAAGCAACAACAAAACTCACAAAAGAATTAAAAAAACCCACCACAGAAATAGCAATTGCTTTTATATGCACAGGAAAGATTTCTGAAAACAATGCCCACATAATTGGACCCAATGAAATTGCAAATGCAGCAACAAATAATAATATTCCTATTAAAATCAATTGAGCATTTACTACAATAAATTTATTAGGAACTTCTCTTTTCATTGTGTTTAATTCTTGCATTGATAAGCCTTTACCGATTACATCAGAAAATATTTTTTGACTATCAAATGAGTTCCCCAAATTTTCTTTCAAATTAGAATAAACCTTACTTAATATTTTTTTTTCAATCATAAGCATTTCAACTCTCTTTATTGCTTTATTTGATTGTTCATCTAAATTTAGGATTGTTATTTTATCATCTAATGCTTTAATAGAACTTTCAAAAGAAGTCATTTTTTCATGTGAAATAGTATAAATCCGATTACTAAAGGCATAAGAAGTTATCCCTAATGCTATAGTCATCATAGCTGAGCCTATTAAAAGTAATGGTTTCCTTCCTAATCGATCAATTAAGATCATAGCTATTATTGTAAAAAACAAATTAATCACACTAACAATTAGAGATTGTATAAATGTACTTTCTAAACCTCCACCAGCTTGTTCAAAAATTGTCGGAGCATAATAAAATATTGCGTTGATCCCTGTTATCTGTTGAAAAAAAGCTAAACCAAACGCAATTAACATAATCAAATTATATTTTTTCTTAAATAAATCACTTAAAGAACCTCTTTTTAAACTTTGTTCCTCTTTAATTCCTTTTTTTATTTCAACTAATGTTTTTTCTGTATAATGTTCTCCTCCAAACCTCATCAATATTCTTTTGGCTTCTTCTTCATTATTTTTGATAGACATAAGCCATCTGGGACTCTTAGGAACCGTCCATAATAGTAGAAAATATAACATAGCTGGGAATGTCTCAACACCAAGCATCCAACGCCAACTATTCTCTTCCAAATCTTTTAAAAAATAATTAGATAAGAAAGCAATAAATATTCCCAATACAATATTAAATTGATTAAACGAAACTAAAAAACCCCTTAAATCCGGTGGGGCTATTTCTGCTATATAAATTGGAGCAATTAATAATGCTCCTCCAACTCCAACTCCACCAATAAATCGAGCTACTAGAAACATCCAAAAATCATCAGCCAAAGCAGAGGTTATTGCAGAAAAAGTGAACAAAACAGCAGTGAAAATTAGTGTTCTTTTACGTCCATATTTTTCACTTATTATTCCCGAGAATAAATTCCCTAACATTGCTCCTAAAATAACACATGCTCCTGAAAACCCTAATTCCAATTCTGACATAAAGAAATAATCTTCAATAAAAGGATTTACACCTGCAATTACAGCGCTATCAAACCCTAAAAGAAAGCCTCCTAACGCTACAACTAAACTAATATATCGAATATACGTTTTGTTCATTTTATTTCACTGCTTAAAATTTTCACCTATAATATAATTAGATCTTTATAAGTAGGCTTTCAGCCTCTTAAGCTATTTACTTAAGAGACAAAGCCTTACTATCAAAATTACTAAAATAAACTAAAAAACTAATCTTTATGAAAATTTTCAAAAACTTATCAGAATTAAAACATCATTTTTGAAAAACTCTAATAAAATCTATTTCCATGGTTGATTCAGAAAAATTAGAATCAATGGTTCCTCCCAAAGTTCCTCCCATTGCTATATTTAAAATCAAGAAGAAATTTTGATTAAAAGGCAATGATGATTCATTTTGAAATTGAAAATGAACAGGATAGCCATCTATACTAAATTTAATCCAAGATTCATCCCATTCAATTGAATATGTATGAAATTTATTTGAGACATCTGAAACTGTTGTTTTTCCACCTGGTCCACTTCCTCCTGAAAAATTAGGATAATGCAACGTACTCAAAACTTCTTCCTGATTAACTCCTACATGTTCCATAATATCAATTTCACCACATGCAGGCCAACCAACTGTATCAAAATTAGATCCTAACATCCAAAACGCAGGCCATGTTCCTACTCCTTCAGGTAATTTTGCATGAATATCAACCTTTCCATATTTAAAATCAAATATACCTTGAGTTTTTAAACGAGCAGAAGTATAATTACTCCCTTGATAATCTTCTTTTTTAGCTGTAATTTTTAAAAAACCATTTTCTACTATAACATTATCTTCGCGATCTGTATAATACTGCTCTTCAGCATTACCCCATCCATTATCTCCTGTCCCTATATCAAATGTCCAATTTTCAGAACATGGAGCTCCATCTACATTAAATTCATCTTGCCATATTAATGTATAAGTTCCATCAGGAACTACCCCTGTCTCTCCAGAAGCACATTCTGAATCACCCCCTGAACCTGAACCCGGCTCTGTAGTTGTAAATTTTTGATACCAAGCTCTTCCTGCACTATCAACCCAACGGACGTACATTGTAGATGCTGTTAATGAAATTACTTCATAATTTCCATCTCCACCTGCAAAATACCCCATAAAATTTCCTTCACCAGAACCCGTTAGTGCAATATTAACCTTAGTAGATTCCGATTCAGACAAAACATCACTGGTTGCTAATCCTAACACAGCTTCATAATCACCAGATGTATCTACATTAACACATTCATCACTTCCACTAGGAGTAAAATCCGTATTAAAATAAGACGCCTCAATATTATTATAATTATATGTAACTTTTTCATTAATAGCATCATATGAAAAAACAAACATATCATCAAACATACAACCTACTGCTTCATGCTCATAGGGAGAAGAAGTATACCAAACGGGTTCTCCTGCATCTCCAGGTCCGACACCTAAATAACCTGCTGTTGCAACATCCCAATACCATATTTTACTTGAACCTCCTGTTAAATTTTGAATAAATGTTTCCGGTAGGGAAAAATCAACCTCTATAGTTAAAGTAGTTGTCGCAACGTCACCACTTACTCCAGCCACTCCATAAGGAGTAACTGTTACCACATAAGTACCACTACTACCATAGTTTTTGGAAAAAGTTGAAGATTGAAAAACACCTGTTGTCCCATCTCCAAAATCTACTTTATAGGTAATCACATTGTCTCCTGAAACCTCAAAACTTGTCAAACCTGATCCATCTGTACTGACAACCGCATTTACTATTGTTCCTGTAGGCACAACGACTTGTCCTAACTCATAGTTTTTATCATCATTACACCCTACCCATAAAAGAGTTACACATAAAATTAACCCTAATTTTATCAAAAATATTCTATTTTTCATCTTCAAATGTCTTTAAATTAATATCCAGGGTTCTGTCCCAAAGTAGCAGCATCAATATTATTAATAGGAAACAATTCGTTCTTCCCTACTTGAAAACCAGCTATTACAGAACTAGCCTGACCTGTTCTAACTAAATCAAAAAATCGGTGTCCTTCAAAAGCTAATTCTAATCTTCTTTCTTCCCAAATAGCCGTTGTTAAAACACCTCCAGTAGATGTTATACCTGTTAAACCAGCACGTGAGCGAACTAAATTCAAATATTCTTGAGCCTTAGTATCTCCTAATCCACCACGATTATATGCTTCTGCAGCCATTAATAATACATCTGCATAACGAATGATTCTATAGTTATTCAAATAGTTCAATTCTAATTGTGCACCTGAATAACCTGCTCTCGTAATATATTTATGATTAAATAAGCCATTATCTTTATATCCTTTACTATACGAAGCCCCTGTTGACGCTATCCATTCATTCATATCCAAGATTGTAGCATCACGCCTAGTATCATTAGAATTATAACGATCAAACAATTCTTGTGAAGGAATATTAAAACTCCATCCTGTAGCGTATACATCACCTGAATAGGCTCTTGGACCATTCATAATAATTCCAAAATTTCCTTCTGAGCCTTGATAAAAACTCCAATCATACCAATTTGAGGTATTGGTATGTTGTATTTCAAAAATGGACTCCTCATTATTTTCACCAGATTGTAACCATATTGAAGCAAAATCTGCAACTAAATTATATTGTCCTGAATTAATTACTTCATCTAGCATAGCTGCGGATTCAGAAAATTTTTCCTGATACAAATAAACCTTTCCTAATAATGCCTGAGCCATTCTTTTGTTTGCTCTTCCAATTTCATTTGAAGTATTTGGCAATACAGCAATAGCGTTCAACAAATCAGTTTCGACTTGAATATAAACATCTGATTGAGAAGACCTTGTTAATGTTCCTGTTTGATCTGCTGTTAAACGTGCTTCAGTAAAAAGAGGAATATCTCCCCAAAACTTTGTCAACTCTGCATAATAATAAGCTCTTAAAAAATACACTTCTCCTAACAATTCTTGCTTCCGAGAAAAATCTAATTTATCAATATTCTGTACTATAAAATTGCATCGATTTACACCTTCATATAGATTTCGCCATATTGTTCTTAAATTCTCATTTACAGGATAATGAGTCATTAAATCAATTTCTTGTAATCCAATTACATCTGTAGCACTTTCACCTCCAGCAACTGAATTATCAGAAGCTATATCTCCTATTTGTACTCGCAAATACCCCCATTGAAGAGGATCATAAGCTCCTATTAAAGCATCTTCATAATCTTGAGATGATTTAAAATAACTTTCAACAGTTTGTTCATATACACTACTTGGATCCGAATCTACTTCACTATCACATGAGTAAACGAATAGTACAAAACTTAAAATAAGTATATTAAATATTTTCCTTTTCATCTTTAAATTTTAAAAATTAATATTTATCCCCATCGACCATATTCTAGGTTGTGGATAACGCCCTCTATCAATACCTGTCTCTAAAATGTTACTACTAAAACTATCATCTGATTGAGCTGATATTTCGGGATCATAACCTGAATAATTAGTAAAAGTAAAAGCATTTTTAACAGCTGCATAAACACGAACACTCTCTAGACCAACCTTACTCATTGACTCTTTAGGAATTGTATATCCTAATGAAATATTCTTTATTTTCAAGAAAGATCCATCCTCAACATAATAATCTGAAATACGAGTATTTCTATTAGAATCAACATTTGTAACTCTAGGTGTTGTGTTTGAAGTTCCTGTTCCTGTCCATCTATCTAAAACACTAGCATAACGGTTTGTAGGCACAGAGTTTCGTTCATAAGCCCTATACACATCATTTCCAATAAAACTAACTGTGTTCAATGCAAAATCAAACCCTTTATAATTTGCACCTAGATTCCAGCCTATTATAACGTCTGGAAAAGGATTTCCTATTTCTGTTTTATCACTGTCATTAATAATACCATCTCCATTAATATCTACATAACGAAAATCTCCAGGAGCCGCACCTGTTTGTATAGCATGTTCATCAATTTCTGCTTGAGATTGAAAAATCCCATCGGTTTTATACCCGTAAAAATAACCTGCAGCATATCCCTCTTGAAAGCGAGTCAAATTAACCTCAGGAATACCAACAGCTCCTCCTTCTTGATAGTTTTGCTCTGCATTTACCTCTGTAACTTCATTTTTTATAGTAGTCACAGTTACACCTGTATTAATTTTAAAATTATTCGTTAACTCATGTTTAAAATTTAACGTTAAATCAATACCACTATTTTCTACTGTTCCAATATTTGAGTAGGGAGCTTCTGCTATTCCAAAATAACCTGATAATTCAGGTTGAAATAGTAAGTCTTTGGTTTCTTTTTGATAATAATCAAAAGATAACGAAACCATATTATTCCAAAATTCAGAATCAAAACCAATATTCCACTGTCCTTGCTCTTCCCAATGAACATCAGGATTAGCATAATTTAAAGCAGTTGAACCATTTGTTATAGAGTCATCAAATGTATAATTAGGAAAACCATTGATACGTTCTACATATTGATAATTTCTGATTTGATCATTTCCTGTAATTCCATAAGATCCTCTTAATTTCAAATAATTTACAGCATTTAAATTAAAGAAATCTTCTTTTGTAATAACCCATCCTCCAGATATTGACCAAAAATTACCAAATTTATAATTATCTCCAAATTTGGTTGATCCATCTCTTCTATATATACCTGACAACAAATATTTACCTTCATAATCATAATTTAAACGTGCGAAATAAGAAAGATTAGTTTCATCATACTGCCACGAAGCATTATCTCTCCCTCCTTCAATTGTACCTGTAGCTGAGCTAATATCAGCAAATTCCCATGAATTATAAGGTACTCCTTGTCTCGTTGCAGACAACTGATCTCCTTTATTTTTTTGTAAAGATATCCCAACAACCGATTGAAAATTATGCTTATCATTTAATGAAATATCATAGTTTATAAAATTATCCCAAGTACTAGTATAATATGTTGTTTTATTTTCTGTAACTGTATTAGAACCACTTGGCGTTACCTCTCCATTCATTTCGTATTTACCTGTTGCAGAATTATATATTAGAACAGATTGTTCAATTCCATTAGTATCCACTCCTCTACTAGTTTGATTATGCTCATCTCCATAGTAAACAAAGGGATTAAATCCTTTATAATCTACATTAGAATATGCATATCCAAAACGTGATGTTGCTTTTAAACCTTTTGCTAAATCAGCTCCTAATTCAATTTTACCTGAGATCTTATTTGTTTCATTTTCATTAAAATTATTAGCTAACATAGCTAACGGATTCTTAATCTCTTGTGTTATATAATCTGAGGTACCAAAGGAACCATCAGCATTATATGCTGGAGTTGTAGGATCCATATTTAAAGCATTACCTATAATTCCTCCATAGCCAGACTCCTGAACAGATTTATTTTTAATGTTAGTATAATTAGTATTAATACTTAAATTAAATCGTTCTAAAAAATTCGTAGATACATTTGATGTAACTGTCAATCGATCAAAGAAGTTATTTTTTTCTCCTCCAACAATACCTCCTTGACTTAAATAGCCTGTTGAAAATAAATAGGTAGTATTTTCGCCTCCTCCCCTTAAAGAAAGTGTGTGTGTCATAATTGGAGCTGTTTTAAAAATTTCATCTTGCCAATCTGTTCCTTCTCCTAAAGAAGCTATATTATTAAAAACTAAATCTTCACCTGAAGCAATAGCTGCTTCATTTCGAATTGCAGCATATTCTTGTGCATTCAAAACATCTATAGTCCGTGGAACTTCTTGAATCCCATAATATCCCGTATACGAAATTTTAGGACGCATATTTTTACGCCCCTTTTTTAGTTCCACTAATATAACTCCATTAGCTCCCTTCACTCCATAAATAGCAGCAGAAGCATCTTTTATTACATTGATCGATTTAACATCATCTGGATTTAATGCATTAAAATCTGCTAAAGTAAGTTGTACTCCATCAATAATAACTAAAGGGTCTGAATTTCCATTTGTAGGAATCCCTCTTATTAAAACTTTAGGTTTTTCACCAGGAACACCCGTTCCCATAACCGTAACTCCAGATGCTGACCCCTGCAGAGCTTCTTCAACACGTACTGGTTTTATTTGCTGTATTATATCCTCTCCTACTTGTGACATTGCTGCAGAAACCTTCTTCAATTCTTGATTTCCAAACCCAACAGCCACAACGGTCACTTCATCTATTTCAGTTCCTCCTTCTGTTAAAACCATATCAATATCTGGAGAATCACTAACGATTACTTCTTGATCATCCATTCCTAAAAAAGAAAAAATTAATATATCTCCTTTCTCAGCAGTAATTTCATAACTTCCATCTAGATCTGAATAAACTTCATTTTCAGTTCCTTTTATCATTACAGATACTTCAGGTAAACGTTCTCCTTCTCCATCAGTAATGATACCTTTTATGACTTGTTGACTCCATATAAAATTAGAGCAAATTAACATAAACAGTATAATTTTAGTTCTCATATAATTTTGATTTTGGTATTTAATTGAATCTTTTCAAAATTACCTTTAAAACTAAAATGATTAACTTTTTTATAACCTATATATTATCTATACATTATAAAAAAAGAACTTTTAATACTAAAAATTTAAAAATATAAATTATTGATTATAAAATATTTATGATTTAATAAAAGTATTAAATACACCAATAAATTATCATGTTAAAAAATAATTGTTGTATAGAATAATTTAACTTAAAATAAAGTATTAAATTACCACAATAAGTATATTTTAATCTATTATATAGATAAAATTCATTGTACAAAAAGTAAAAACAATACAATAAATAACAAAAAATAATTCTCATAGATTATATTTGTATAAAATACAACAAGTAGATGGAAGCTATTAAAAATATAATTGAAAAAGCGTGGGATAATCGCGATTTATTAAAAGAACAAAGCACACAAGATGCTGTTAGAAAGATTGTTTCATTATTAGATAAAGGTGAAATTCGTGTAGCAGAACCTGTTGGTGACCAATGGCAAGTAAACGAGTGGGTAAAAAAAGCTGTTGTAATGTACTTCCCTATTCAAGCTATGGAAACGATTGAAATAGGTCCTTTTGAATTTCATGATAAAATTCCTTTAAAAAAGAATTATAAAGAGCAAGGTGTTCGTGTTGTACCACATGCTATTGCACGACATGGATCTTATTTAGCTGAAGGAACCATTATGATGCCTTCTTATGTAAATATAGGAGCTTATGTTGACGGAGGAACTATGGTAGATACTTGGGCTACAGTTGGTTCTTGTGCTCAAATTGGTAAAAATGTTCACTTAAGCGGTGGTGTTGGAATAGGTGGGGTTTTAGAACCTTTACAAGCAGCCCCTGTTATTATTGAAGATAATGCTTTTATCGGATCACGTTGTATCGTTGTAGAAGGTGTTCATGTAGGTAAAGAAGCAGTTTTGGGTGCTAATGTTGTATTAACAGCTTCTACCAAAATTATTGATGTCACAGGAGATGAACCTAAAGAATTTAAAGGTTTTGTACCTCCTCGTTCAGTTGTTATCCCAGGAAGTTATCCTAAAAAGTTTGCTGCCGGTACTTATAATGTTCCTTGTGCTTTAATTATCGGAACACGTAAAGAAAGTACAAACAAAAAAACATCTTTAAATGACGCACTTCGTGAATATGATGTTTCTGTTTAACAGATAACCTATTATCAATTTATAAAAGAAAAAGGATGTTAAAATTAATTTTAACATCCTTTATTATTTTTACTAAATAATTTTTATGTTTTGTTCCCTGCTCTTTTACGTTCATTTTCTGTAAGTAAAATCTTACGTAAACGAATATTCCCTGGAGTTACTTCTACATATTCATCTTTCTGGATAAACTCTAACGCTTCTTCTAATGAGAATTTAATGGCAGGTGCAATTTTAACCTTATCATCAGCTCCAGCAGAACGCACATTAGATAATTTCTTAGTTTTTGTAATATTCACTACCATATCTTCTCTACGTGCATTTTCTCCTATTACCTGTCCTTCATAAATATCTTCACCTGGTTCCACAAAGAATTTTCCTCGATCTTGTAATTTATCTAATGAATACGGTATCGCTGTACCTTTTTCCATTGAAATTAAAGAACCATTTAAACGTTCTGGAATTCCTCCTTTAATTGGTTGATATTCTTTAAAACGATGCGCCATAATAGCTTCTCCAGCTGTTGCTGTTAATAATTGATTACGTAAACCTATAATTCCTCTTGAAGGAATGATAAATTCACACACCATACGCTCACCTTTGGCTTCCATACTTAACATTTCTCCTTTTCGCAAAGAAACCATTTCTACTGCTTTACCTGAAACAGATTCTGGTAAATCAATCGTTAACTCTTCAAAAGGTTCACATTTCTGACCATCAATTTCTTTAATAATTACTTGTGGCTGACCAATTTGCAATTCATAACCTTCACGGCGCATGGTTTCAATTAATACTGATAAATGAAGTATTCCTCGTCCATACACTAAGAATTTATCTGCTGAATTCGTTTCTTCAACACGTAAAGCTAAGTTTTTCTCTAATTCTTTTTCTAAACGTTCTTTTATATGACGTGAGGTTACAAATTTACCTTCTTTACCAAAGAAAGGTGAGTCATTAATTGTAAATAACATACTCATTGTAGGCTCATCAATTGCAATCGTTTCTAAACCTTCTGGATTTTCAGCATCAGCAATAGTATCTCCTATTTCAAAACCTTCTAATCCAACAATAGCACATATATCACCAGCCTCAACTTGCCCTACTTTTTTACGTCCTAACCCATCAAAAGTATGGATTTCTTTTATTTTAGATTTTAAAATAGAACCATCTCTTTTCACTAAAGAAACTTGTTGGTTTTCTTTTAAAATACCTCTTTGTAAACGGCCAATAGCTATACGTCCTGTAAAAGAAGAGAAATCTAATGAAGTAATCAACATTTGAGGTGTTCCCTCTACATCTACTTTTGGTGCAGGAATATGCTCTACAACCATATCCAACAATGGTTCGATATTTTCTGTTTGAACTTTCCAATCTTCACTCATCCAGTTATTTTTAGCAGAACCATACACACATGGAAAATCCATTTGCCATTCTTCTGCTCCCAATTCAAACATTAAATCGAAAACCTTCTCATGTACTTCTTCAGGTGTACAGTTTTCTTTATCTACTTTGTTTACAACTACAATTGGTTTTAACTTTAAATTAATTGCTTTTTGTAGTACAAAACGTGTTTGAGGCATAGGACCTTCAAAAGCATCTACTAAAAGTAGCACTCCATCTGCCATATTCAATACGCGCTCAACCTCACCTCCAAAATCGGCGTGTCCCGGAGTATCAATAATGTTAATTTTAGTTCCTTTATAATTTACCGAAACGTTTTTAGAGGTAATTGTAATCCCTCTTTCTCTTTCTAGATCATTATTATCTAAAATTAAATCTCCTGTATTTTCATTTTCTCTAAACAGTTGACAATGGTACATAATTTTATCTACCAAAGTAGTTTTACCATGGTCAACGTGTGCGATAATCGCAATATTGCGCATTGAATTCGACATAAATAATCCTTATTCTCAATTAATAACGGGCAAAAGTACAATTTTAATTTTACTAATGTGGTTTTTTCATTATAAAGAATTATTATTTTTGTAATAAACAGCCTCTTTTTACTTATTTTAATAGTCTTAAACTATATCGTATTTTAAAATGAACATCCTTATTGAAACAGAACGACTCATATTAAGAGAATTCAATCTTTCTGATGCTAAAAACATATATGAATTATTCGTGTTTTAGAGAAAATAGGTATGTCATATTGGAAAAAAGACACTTATGAAGGCATCCAAAATGCTTTATATTATCATATTAAAAAATGAGTTGTGAAAAATAACACAACTCATTTTTATCATCATAAACCCAAAATATTTATTTATTATTGTTTCATTATTTTCTTTGTAATCGATTTCTGACCATCATTAATCTCTACTATATAAACACCTCTTGGTAAATCAGCTACATTAATTCCTCTAGAATCAATTTTCCCTACTTTTACTACTTGCCCTGTAAAACTTAGAATTCTATAACTCGAATTTATAGTACGGTCTGTATCTAAATCAATGTTCAACATTGCTTTTACAGGATTAGGATATAGACTAATATAATCTTTTGAATTTTCATTCGAAATATTTGATCCTAATGATTTTGATTCATTGAAAGCTGCAACACCTGCTGAGCCATTTACAAATTCAACAGTATAATCTTCTACTTCACCGTATGTAAATGATCCACATGCTGTTGGTGCTCCTCCATACTTCATGGAAACTCTTAATCTAGTTTTCCCTCCAAAAACAGTTTCTGGAACTGTAAAATCTTGATATAAATTTCCTGTACTTCTTGAATCTCCTTCAAAAACAACTTCATCAGCTTCGAAACTACCATCTCGATCATAATCAATCCAAGCTTTCCAATATTCTCTATAAGAAGGACCTGAGAATCCTGCACTCACATTTAAACGATTTGCTCCAAACATATAAACCTTCATCACTTGATCTGTAAAGTCACTGTAACTTGACGCTCCTGAATCATTATTAATTCCACCCATTGAAACATTATCAATCCATTCATAACTTACAATATTTCCTTTTGAGTCACAATACTCAGGTACCGTATTTATGGTTGCAACTGGAGATTTTTCTGATCGATTTAAGGACGCATCTCTCGCAATCACATAAAAACGATAAGTAGTTCCTCCTGATAATCCTGTCACATTCCAAGTTCTCTCACTTGTTTCACCAATTAATACATCATCTTGATACACTTCATATGCTTCTACCCCTACATTATCTGTTGAAGCACCCCATCCTAAATCAACTGAAAAAGTAGTTACTCCACTAGAAGACATTGGAGTTGGTGCAGTTGGTGCTTCTGTATCGATATTACTATCTGAAATAATATTCAATGTATAATCTTCTACTTCTCCATAATCAAATACTTCACAAGGTGTTGGAAGCTCACCATATTTCATTGCAATACGCATTCGTGTTTCCCCAGTAGTTGCTGAACCTGGTATTGTAAAAGTACCTACAATTGGTGTATCAGTAGAAATTTCTTTACTGAAAACTTCTTCTCCTAAATCTTCAAAATCTCCATCAGCATTATAATCTACCCATACACCATAAGCCTCTTCATAGGCATCTCCAGACCACTTTGGTGTAATCGTTATCGTATATGTTTGACTTTTCAAAACATCTGTTGACACTGAAGTATGATCTGAATATCCATTTCCTCCGTCAGATGTATGACTAATATCTCCTATTTCTACTTTTTGAATAAATTCATCTGCTACACTTGTACCTTTAGAAAGACAATAATTCACATCTCCATATTCACTACCTACACCAATTGCATAAAAAGCATTAGCTGTAGCAATTACTTCTGGAGAACCTTCTCCATAAAGGTCTTCTGCGGCAGTAACACCAAAGGTTCTAGCATCTGAAAAAATTGAGTATGCTGATAAATAAACAGTTTCTAATCTATAAGCAATTTTAGCTGCTTTTTCAATACCAATTCCTGTTACATTATAACTATTCCCTAAATCATTTGTTCCTGTTTTTCCTTCTGTTAAGATATAAAACCAATGATTGAAAACACTTGAATTTGTATGTACTCCACAATAGTCATTTGACTGAGTCGGGAAACCACAAATAACTTCTTGCCAATTCGTTCCTCCATAAGTGTCAGGATATCCAAGTGATTTAGGGTTACTCATAGAGCGTAAAGCTTCAGATCCTACTCTTCGATCAATTTCATCACCAATTAACCATATAGCATCACTAGGATCCGCATCATTTCCATTTCCTTTTGCATAATGCTCTACAACTGCTCCCCAGATATCTGAAAAACTTTCATTCAAAGCACCTGCTTCCCCTTGGTAAACTAAATTTGCTGTACTTGTACAAAGTGCATGACCAATTTCATGAGCTGCTACATCAATACTCGTTAAAGCATCAAAATAACCATTTCCTTCTGCTCCATTTGAACTTCCATCTCCATACGACATCACTTCACCATTCCAAAAAGCATTATCATAATTGGTTCCTACATGAACATAGCTTCTAATTTCAGCTCCTGCATCATCATAACTATCACGATTATGCTTTGTTTTAAAGTAATCATATGTTTTTTCAGCTCCCCAATGCGCATCCAATGCTGCATTATCTTTGTTCGTGCTGTGCTCTGCTGTTGTCCAATTATTATCGTTATCCGTAAATTCTGTATAATTTGTCACATAAGGAAATCCTTCTGGATTTTGATTCCCTGCATTTCGTGTATACACCTTTCTTATATCATCATTTAATGTAAATTGTCCTGCTGTACTTCGAGTTTCAATTGACTGTGTACCACTATAACGTGTCTCTGCTTGATTGGTCAACACATAATTTATGTCTAATAATTCATTATTAAATGACTCTACCGAAACTATTTCTGACTCATGAACTGTATGTTCTGTCCATTTTTTACCATGACTAAAATCTCCTAAATGTTTTATAATAGGATTATACAACAATTTTTCTCCTGTCATAGCATCGATGTATAAATCTCCTCTACTGATTGGATCTGCAGCAAAAATATCAAATTTATAAGCTAGTCTAGTTTTTGCTTCATCTTTCTTATTATTTGGTAAAGGTAATATGACTAACTCACCATATGGTTTTTGATAATGATTTATTTCAGCAGCTCTTTCAGGATACTCCCACATATAATTTTTAGCTCCTGTATATAGGATCGCTTTTTTAAAAGCTTCTTCATTTGTTAGCTTGGGTTTTACATTAAAATTTTGCACTAACTTAAAATCTCCATTCGCTTTTTCAATCTGCCCTTTTCTTGAATGAACGGTATAGGTTGAAAACTCAACTTTCACTCCCTTATAATATTGTTGAAATTTTTCATGTGAATATCCCAATTCATCACGTGTTGTTTTAAAACTTCTAAACTCATCCTGTGGTTGTGCTTTAAATGATTCTTTTAATAAATTTTGAGACTGTGAAATTGTATAATTTTTTCCTGAAACTTTTATAAAGTTTGGATTAATTGGCTTTACCTCTGTTTCTACCTTCTCTTGCGCTCCTAGAGCAATTAAAGCAATCGAAAAGAATACTGATAAGGTTTTCTTCTGTAAAAAATAGTCCATAATTATATAAATTTTAATTCTAATAGTATAAATTTATTCTTAAATGATATCAAAACGAACAAATTACGTTGTTACGTATAATTACATACGACGAATAGTAATTATATGTATATAAATATATAAAAGTGTAAGAAAAGACAACCTCTATCTAGTAAAGCTTTCAAAAGAACTATAAACTATTAAACATATTATAAAATGATCTAAAAAAACCAATATTTATTCAATTATGATCTATTATGGTAAAAAATAAGCCGTATTATCATACGGCTTATCTTAGTTAGAACTTAATCTAAACAAACTATCTTATTGTTTTACAATCTTCTTAGTTATTAATTTTTGACCATCATTTACTTCAACAATATAAATTCCTCTAGGTAAATCTCCAACATTAATTCCTCTAGAATCAATCTTTCCAACCTTCACTACTTTTCCATCAAAACTTAAAATTTTAAAACTGGATTTGGCATTATGACGTGTTTCTAATTTTATATTTAAATGATTTTTAACTGGATTTGGATAAAGACTTATATAATCAATTGGTTTTTCATTCTTAATATTAGAACCTTTCAGAACATTATCATGAGTTATTCCATTAACTGTAGAATTGGTAATGTTAACTGTATAATCTTCTACTTCTCCATATGAGAATGTTTCACATGCAGTTTGAGAAGCATTATATTTCATTGAAACTCTTAAACGAGTATTCCCAATTAAAGCTGAAGTTGGCACTGTAAAATCTTGGTATAAACTAGCCGAACTATTAGAGTTTCCTTCTAACACTATTTCAGTAGATTCAAATGTACCATCTTGATCGTAATCAATCCATGCTTTCCAATATTCTGTATAAGCAGAACTTGCAAATCCAGCACTCACATTCAATCGATTACTTCCTTTCGTTATAGTCATCACCTGATTGGTAAAATCACTATAACCGGCTGCTCCTGAATCATTATTAACTCCACCCATCGAAACATTATCAATCCATTCATAACGTGCATTATTCCCTTTAGAATCACAATAATTCACTACAACTTGGTTTTCTGTCGTAACTTCAACAGCATTTGATTTAGAAGAGCTATTTCCAGCATCATCTGTCGCTAATACAGAAAAGCTATAGGTCGTATTAGCATTTAACCCTGTAACATTATACGAAGTATTAACTGTTGTACCTACTTTCAAATCATCTTGGTATACATCATATTCTTTAACACCAACATTATCTGTTGAAGCAGTCCAACTTAAGTCAACAGAAGAAGTGGTAATATTGGATGCCGTTAAATTTGCAGGAACCGTCGGCGCTTCTATATCAGTAACACCTCCACCAATAACTAATGTATAATCTTCTACTTCTCCATATGAGAACGCTTCACAAGCAGTTGGAACACCATTATATTTCATAGAGACACGCATTCTTACTTCTCCTTCAGATGCTGAAGAAGGAATTGTAAAGCTTCCCGAAACTGGTGTTGTTTTTGAAATAGCCTTGCTCCACACGTTTTCATTAGCATCATTAAAATCTCCATCATTATTATAATCTATCCAAACCGCATAACCTTCGTTATAGGTAGTTCCAGTCCATTTTGGTGTTATAGTAATGGTATAACTTTCATTTTTAGAAACATTAGTTGATGTTGATGTAAAGTCTGAATACCCATTTCCTCCATCAGAAGTTTTATTAATAGTTCCTATTTTTACATTCTGAATGTATTCATCTGCCACACTATTACCCTTTGATGTACAGTAACTTATTTCTCCAAACTTACTTCCTACTCCTACCGCATGAAAAGCATTCGTTGTTGCTATTACTTCTGTTGAATTAGCTCCATAGAGATCCTGAGCAGCTGTAATACCATAAGTTCTAGCATCTTCATAGGTAGAATTAGCTGATAGATAAACACTTTCTAAGCGATATGCAATTTTAGCTGCTTTTTCAATACCAATTCCTGTCACGTTATAACTGTTCCCAATATCATTTGTTCCTGATTTTCCTTCTGTTAAAATGTAAAACCAATGGTTAATCACACCTGAATTTGTATGCACTCCACAATAATCATTGGATGAAGTTGGCGTACCACAATTAGGTTCTACCCAATTAGTTCCACCATAGGTATCTGGATATCCTAATGATTTAGGATCACTCATCGATCGCAATGCAGCTGAACCTGTTCTTCGATCAATTTCGTCACCAATTAACCAAATAGCATCGCTAGGATTACTATCATTACCATTTCCTTTTGCATAATGTTCTACAGCTGCTCCCCAAATATCAGAAAACCCTTCATTTAAAGCTCCTGACTCTCTTTGGTAAACTAAATTTGCTGTTTTTTCACAAATTGCATGCCCGATTTCATGAGCCCCAACATCCATACTCGTTAAAGCATCAAAATAACCATCCCCTTCTTGACCGTTTGAACTTCCATCTCCATAAGACATTACCGATCCATTCCAAAAAGCATTATCATAATTACTTCCTACATGAACATAACTTCTAATTTGAATACCATTTCCATCGTAACTATCACGATTGTGCTTTGTTTTAAAGTAATCGTATGTTTTCTCAGCTGCCCAATGCGCATCTAATGCCGCATTATCTTTATTAGCACTATGCTCTGCTGTTGTCCAATTATTATCATTATCCGTAAATTCATTATAATCAGACACATAAGGATAACCTGATGGAGATTGATTCTTTGCATCTCGAGTATATACTTTTCGAGTATCATCATTCAATGTATATTGTCCTCCCGTACTACGTGTTTCAATTGACTGAGTACCACTATAACGTGTTTCAGCTTGATTGGTTAAAACAAAATTTGGAGACGGTTTAACTGCTTTTGACATAAAAGGCTCTACCCAACTTATATTAACTTGATGATCTTTCCATTTTTTACCATGACTAAATGTGCCAACATGTTTAATTATGGCATTATATAATAGTTTCTCTCCTGTATTTGCATCAATATAAAGGTATCCTCTTCCAACAGGATCTGCTGTAAACATATCAAACTTATAAGCCAAACGGGTTTTCGACTTTCCCTTTTGAGCTTCTTGGAGTGGTAAAATCACTAACTCTCCTGTTGGTTTTTGATAATTATCCATTTCTTTAGCCGCTTCTGGATATTCCCACATATAACTTTTAGCTCCTGTATAAGCAATTGCTTTTTGAAACGCATCTTGACTTGTTAACTTGGGTTTGATATCAAAATTCCGTACAATTTTAAACTCACCATTTGCCTTTTCAATCTTTCCTTGTTTTGAATGAACTGTATAAGTTGAAAACTCAACCTTTATTCCTTTATAATATTGCTGAAATTTTTCATGCGTAAAGCCTAAATTATCTTTTACTTTACTCATTGTTCTAAAATCATCATTTTGATTAGTTCGCAATGATTCTTTTAATAAATTCTTAGATTGTGAAATTTGATAATTTTTTTCAGAAATATTTATAAAATCTGGTCGATTTTGTTCAATTTCTGATTTTTCTTGGGCTACAAGTGCACCTACTGTTAAAATCAAGAATGCACTTAACGCATTCTTAACTAAGTAATTGTTTCTCATTTTTAATTTACTTTTAGTATTATTCTCTTTCAATATACTAAAAAGACATCAAAATACATAATTATATACATTTTAGTAAATTTAATAAACGAAAAACTTACTTAATTAACATTAAAATAATAAATACTGTATTTTTTATATAATATTTGTTTTTATAAACTATATACTTAGTCCATTTCAACTTTTGTTTCCATCAATTCTGGATCAATAATATGACCTGACGGGCTGAGTAACAAACTCAATATATTCAAATCGCTATTAGTTGGAGAAGCGGTTACTAAAGTAACATCTTTAAAAGCAGGCATAATTCCCTCTTCTATTTTCAATTTATAAGAAGCGCTACTTCCTGCATGTACTATCTTTGCTAAAAAGGAATCAAAGCTCACATCTGAATTAGGGGTAATTTCTACTGTTTGATTTACGTATCTTGTTGCTGAACAACCTTGAAACTCTGCTATTCCCACTTCATTTTTACAAACATCATAGGCATTTGCAATTCCATCCCCATCACTATCTGTCAAATCTTGTTCTACATTATCAGATGAATCACAGCCTATAAACATTATTACAACACAATTAAAGAACCAATTTTTGACTACTATACTTCTCTTCATTTCGATTATTTTAAGATAATACTCCTTACTTTATTTTCAATTTGAAAAGTAAAATTAAGTCTAGAAAAGCTCTACACATTCATTATTAGACCATTTTCGATCACTACACAGATCAACTTTAGGCTTTAATAGATGTTAACATGCTTTAAGGAATTACATATCCAAAAGGTGAAGATTATTCTAAAAACCTCTTTTCAATAAATCAAAACATAAAAAAACCTCCTTCTGAAATACAGAAAGAGGTTTGTATATGTATGATCTTACTTTATTTTACATTTCTAATGCTTTCTTAGGATCATTACCCATCAAGATCTCTACCGGATTTTCTAACGCTTCTTTTACAGCTACTAAAAATCCTACTGACTCACGCCCATCTAAGATACGGTGATCATAAGACATCGCAACATACATGATTGGACGAATTACTACTTGACCATTTTCAGCTACGGGACGCTCTACAATATTATGCATTCCCAAAATAGCTGTTTGAGGCTGATTTAAGATCGGAGTTGATAACATTGATCCGAAAACACCTCCATTTGTAATGGTAAAGGTTCCTCCTGTCATTTCATCTACTGTAATTTGACCATCACGTGCACGTAATGCCAAACGTTTAACTTCAGCTTCTACTCCTCTAAAAGATAAATTCTCTGCATTACGGATTACAGGTACCATTAAGCCTTTAGGACCTGATACTGCGATAGAAATATCTTGAAAATCATGTTTTATTTGATAATCACCATCTATCATTGAGTTTACATCTGGATACATTTTTAAAGCACGTACTACGGCCAAAGTAAAGAACGACATAAATCCTAAACTTACACCATGCTTTTCTTTAAAAGCTTCTTTGTACTCTTTACGAATATCAAAAATAGGTTGCATATTTACTTCATTAAAAGTAGTCAACATCGCTGTTTCATTCTTCACTGAAACTAAGCGTTTTGACAACTTACGACGTAACATTGATAATTTTTTCGTTGAAGTTTCACGAGATCCATATGTCGGCATAGATCCCATTGAAGGCACCGCTTTTACAGCATCTTCTTTTGTAATACGTCCATCACGTCCGGTACCTTGTACTTGAGAAGGCTCCATTCCTTTTTCTGCTAATGCTTTTGCTGCAGCTGGAGAAGGTGTTCCGGTCGCATAAGTCTCCTTCTTTGCTTCAGCAGCTGGAGCAGGCTTAGGTGCTTCGACAGGTTTTGCTTCTTCTTTCTTTTCTTCTTTTGCTGGTGCAGCAGCTCCTTCAGGTTTAGCTGCAGACGTATCAATTAAACAAACCACTTCTCCTACAGCAACCTCATCACCTTCTTCTGCTTTTAAGGTAATAATTCCACTTTCTTCTGCTGGTAATTCTAATGTTGCTTTGTCAGAATCTACTTCTGCAATAGCTTGATCTTTTTCAACGTAATCACCATCTTGAACTAACCAAGTAGCGATTTCTACTTCTGTGATCGATTCTCCCGGAGAAGGGATTTTCATTTCTAATATCATGATCTGGTATCTTTTAAAATTGGTTATTAAAGTTTGAAGATTATTCATTTTTTATTTTAAATACTATCTTTCATCTTCCAACCTTGTCTTCTTTATTCTTTAAATCTTTTTTTTAACTAATCAATTATTTTATCAATTACTGCATTATGGAATTTAGCATGTCGAGTAGCAGAACCTGCTGCTGTTGCAGCACTTTCTGGTGGACAAGCTACCTGGAACGGTATTTCACGTAATTGACGTAAAATATAAGACCAAGCTCCCATATTTTCAGGCTCTTCTTGTGCCCAAATGATCTCAATAGCATTGGTATATTTTGAAATAATTTTATTAATTTCAGTCTTAGCTAAGGGATATAATTGTTCAACACGAACTAATGCAATATGTTCTGCTTTCTTTTCTTCTTTTTTTGCTAATAGGTCATAATAGAACTTTCCTGAAACCAATACAACTTTTTTCACTTTTGCTGCCTTAGCAGTTTGATCATCAATCACTTCTTGAAAACTTCCATTAGCCAAATCATCAATTGTAGAAACACAACGAGGATGACGTAATAAACTTTTAGGTGTAAAAACAACTAATGGTTTTCTAAAATTACGTTTCATCTGACGACGTAATAAGTGAAAATGGTTCCCTGGTGTTGTACAATTCGCAACGGTCATATTAGATGATGCACATAATTGTAAATAGCGCTCAATACGTGCTGATGAATGCTCTGCCCCTTGCCCTTCATAACCGTGCGGTAATAAAAGTACTAAACCATTTTGCATTTTCCATTTATCTTCAGCAGCTGACATGTATTGATCAAACATAATTTGAGCTCCATTACTGAAGTCTCCAAATTGTGCTTCCCAAATAGTCATCGTATTAGGTGCTGCTAACGCATACCCATAATCAAATCCAACCACACCATATTCTGATAAATGTGAATTATATGCTTCAAACTTAGCACCCGTATTTAATTGATTGATTAAAGTGATTTCTTCTGCCTCTTCTGTTTTTACTACAGCATGACGATGCGAGAACGTACCTCTTTGAACATCTTCTCCTGAAATACGAACATTATGTCCTTCTTTCATCAATGTTCCATAAGCAAGCATTTCAGCAAGTCCCCAATCTAAATTAGTTCCTTCTTCAAACGCTTTTTTACGTCCATTAATGATTTTTTCAATTTTTCGAATGAATTTCTTATCAGAAGGAAGTTCTCCTAAAACTTTTGCTATTTCAGTCAACGTTTCTTTTGATACTGTTGTATCAACTGGTTCAAACATTCCCTTTTCTTCTAACATCAATTCATAACCTTCCCATTCATCTTCCATGAAAGGTTCTAATTGATTTTTTTCTCTTGCTTTTGATGCATCAAAATCTTTGTCTAACAATTCTTTGAATTGTTTTTCCATTTCTTTTAGCACATCATCTCCTATAATTCCTTCTTGCTTTAATTTATCATTATAAATTTGTCTAGGATTAGGATGTTTTGAAATTGCTTTGTATAACTTAGGCTGTGTAAAACGAGGTTCATCTCCTTCATTATGACCGTATTTACGGTATCCTAATAAATCAATAAATACATCTCTTCCAAAACGCATACGATAATCAATTGCAAATTGTAATGCATGCACTACTGCTTCCGCATCATCTGCATTAACGTGTAATACTGGAGAAAGGGTTACTTTTCCAACATCAGTACAATAAGTACTAGAACGAGCATCTAAATAATTAGTTGTAAATCCAATTTGATTATTAATTACAATATGAATAGTCCCTCCTGTTTTATAACCACGAAGTTTCATCATTTGAATCACTTCATAAACAATTCCTTGACCTGCTACAGCAGCATCACCGTGAATTAATACAGGAACTAATTTATTATAATCTCCATCATAATCTAAATCAACTTTAGCACGTGCAATTCCTTCTACAACAGCATCTACTGTTTCTAAGTGAGATGGATTAGGCGCCAAGTTAATTTTTACTTGCTTATCACTGTGTGAACTTTTAGCAAATGTTGTCGATCCTAGATGATATTTCACATCTCCTGAGAAAACAGATTCTTCTAATTCTTTCCCTTGAAATTCACTAAATATTTGTTCATACGTTTTTCCAAAGATATTAGTTAAAACATTCAAACGACCACGGTGTGCCATTCCCACTACAAATTCTTCAACATGATGTTGATTGGTTGCATGCTCTATTAAAGAATCTAAAGCAGGGATCAAGGTTTCACCTCCTTCTAATGAAAATCGTTTTTGCCCTACAAATTTGGTATGCAAATAATTTTCAAATGATACGGCTTGATTTAACTTATGTAATATGTGTTTCTTTTGATCTACAGAAAAATTCGGTTTATTCGAATTACGGTTAATCCAAGATTGAATCCATTCTACTTTTTCAGGATCTCGGATATACATATATTCTACTCCTATTGATTCACAATAAATACTTTTTAATTGTGCGATAATCTCTTTTAAAGTAGCATTGGGTAATCCAATAATTTCACCTGCTTTGAACGTATCATTTAAATCAGCTTCAGATAAGCCATGATTTTGTAATGTAATTTTTGGATTATAATCTCTACGTTCTCTAACTGGATTCGTTTTCGTAAACAAATGACCTCTTTTACGATAATCATTAATTAAATTAATAACTTTAAACTCTTTATTTACTTGAGTATTAGTAGAAACTGGTTGTGAAGTAGATACATTTGAATTAGAAGCAACCGCAGTTTGGGCTTCAAATAATTCTTCTCCATATGATTCATCTCTTCCAAAATCGAATCCTTGAAAAAAGGCTCTCCAACTTGGTTCTACACTATCTGGACTCTGTAAATACTTTTCGTATTGCGTTTCCAGAACTTCTGGGTGTACCGCATTCAAAAAGGAATATCTATCCATTGTATTATATAGTTCTTTTATTTGAAGAAATAAAGATATAAATAATAATTTATCTCCAAGAGTTTTTTATAGTTTTTTGTGTTTTTACAAATAATTTGTTATTAAACTATAAAAAAAGGAACTATTTTTTGACAATAGTTCCTTTCTTTTTTAATTTCTATTCTTTTCTATTTTTTAATAATTTTTTTAGAATATACTTTTTTACCCATCTCAATTTTCATATAGTACACTTCTGATTTCAAACCTCCTAAGTTTAATTCTTTTTCGGTTTTTGAAGTTTTCTTATCAAAATTACCTTCTGCTACAATTCTACCTAGACCATTTGCAATTCTATAGTACACTTTCCCTTGATATTCTCCTTCTGTTCTTATTGTCAATCGATCTTCTACTGGAACCGGGAATACTGTTACTTTATCCACATCAAGTGCTATAAATTCTTTTTCGTTATCAATTTGTACGGTTAATTCTCTCTCATTTGGGACATCTAATTCTTGATTAAATTGAGCTCCATCTGTCTTTGTACTTACATCATACAATAACGTAACACCTAATTCTCTCGTATTAGAACTTACTTGATTCTTCTTGATGGTAAACTTATCTATCAATTGTTTTTCAATTGTTTTAATAACAGTTCGATTACCTTGTCCATCAATTTCAGCTATTTCATAACCTTTTATTGGATAAACATGAGGATTTAAACTTTTCCAACCTTTTTCTGCTTTTCCTGAAGTATTAAAGTGTTCATTATAAGCATAATTAATTTGTAATACCTCATCTAAAACATTATGAAATTTCAATAAATCAATTGATAAAAAGGAACCATTATCTGATGCTTTAGTATTGTGTCTAAAAGCTATATACAATCCTTTATTCATCAAATTTTCTTTTTCTAAGTCTACTGTTTTTAAAATGGTATAATTATGAGAAATTAATTCTTTATCTAAGCCGGTAATATCTTCCGTTTTTACCTTTACACCATGTGATTTAAAATCGTTAATTGTAGGGTTCCCTGGTATATTGACGAATGCTGCATCTAATAAATAAACCTCATAACGATCTTCTTTATAATCTTTTGCCATAGAAGCCATAAATGAAAAATATTTTGCAGCTGTTTGATTGGATTCATTAATAAAAAACCAATTGTCAATATCTTCATGTAGCATGGTTTCTTCATCAATAGATTCTGAAACTATGGAATATAAACCATTTGTAGCCAAATCAGGGCCGTAAGAATCATTATATAATCTCCAATTCAATTTAGATTGTCCTTTAAATTGAACTGTTTTGATTATTTCTTCTGAATTCTGATCAAATGTCATCACTTCAAAATCATATAATGGAGGGTTTTCCCAACTTAATTTATATTTCTTTTTCTTTTTATCTAACGTAAGATTGGCTATAGATTGAAATTGATCATAAATAGTATAGGTATGTACTAAACTGGTTTCATTAAAATTTTGCCCATCAGTATAAGCATCTTTAAAAGTAAGCCCCATTTTATATTCTCCTGGTTCTTTAAAAGTAAATAGCTTCGTTCTACCATTTCCTAGATTAGAATATTCGTATCCTGTTGTTTTATCAACATCTAACTCTCCCTTAAAAAAGAGTTCATCTCCTTCTGTATATTTTGATTGTCGAGGTAATCCTCCTGTTCTGAAAATAGAAAAACCTAATTCAGAATTTAAGAATCCTACTATATCAAATCCTTCTGGTCTATCAGATGTCCAATCATTTACTGTTGCTCTTCGATTAAAGTAATCGATAGAATTAAAATAGTTCGCTCCATAACTAACATCTAAAGTTCTTAACAATTCATTATCAAACGAATGAAACTTATCATTTACGGTTAACCGTATATTTACTAAGCTATTTTCGTCTAATAAAATAATTTTAGGATTGACAGAATTAGCGTTCGTATCTTCAACAAATTCATGATTAGAATGTGTTACTTCCCAGCGGTACGTATAATTTTCATTATTTGTATCTATTAATTTATAATCGGCATCATATACTATAGGTTTATAGGTATTCCATGCTAAATTTGATAGATCATATCCTAAATAACTTTTGTCCATTGCTGGCCCTATTTCATATTCCACGATAAGTGCTTCTGAGTCGCTAAAAGCCATAGAAAAGTCATCAAGCGCTATGGAGGCTCCTTCTTTATTTTCTATTTCTAAATATATATAATCATCATGATTAAAGTTAAAATCATGAGCATAATGCCTAAATTCTCCTTCAACATCTAACGTATTTAATGTAAAAGATTCTATCAATTCATCTGAAAAAGCATTTTTGACCATTACTTTTAGCGTATTTCCTTGTTCAGTAGTTGATCGACCCCATAAAGAAACATGGTATTCATGATTTTTCTTTAAATAAAATGGATTGGTTTTTACTTTTCCTTCATTATCTAATAATGTAAAACTGATTCCTTTTTTTCTAGTATATGTTGTAAACACCGTATGATTTGCATTTCCTTCCCATCCAAAGTTTAAAGTATTAGTATTTAGAATTCCTTGATTTAACAACATGGCATTATAATTTGAAAAATCTTGATAATAAAGATCTTCTTTTGAAGTAATTTTTGATACAAAATAATAATAGTCTATTGTTGTACTATTATTTCTTGCTTCTTTATCTGCGGAGTGTTTTACATTTACTTCTACCGTATATTTATCTTTTGTTGCTGGTGAAAATTCTTTTGTTTTCAACTTTAAAAAAATAGGTTCATTATTATCTGGATCATAATCTATTTTTTTTGTTTTTTCAAACACTACTTCTTGAACTGCATTTTTAAGTTTATATTCAACTTCAACACCTTCAAATTTTTTAGCTCCATCAAGTGTCAAATATACTCCAGGAACATCATACGATTTTCGATCTTGTTTACTTTCTAAAACTTCAATAGTAAGATCTTGCTTCTTTTTAGCTTTCAATCCTGAAACTACTAAACTAAAGTTTTGTCCTCCATACAAAAAGCTTCCTTTATGTGAAATTTGTATTCGATAGATTTTATTTTTTTTTGTGTTTTCTACTACAACTTGCTCTACATTATCAATCGTATTATCTCCTTTACTTGCCGCTGCATTCGGTTTTTCAACATCTAATTTCCATGGTAAATATTGTTTATTTTGGATGTCAAAAACTCTTATATCTAAATCATGAACAAGTTTTTTATTACGATCATTTAATAATGCTTCTGAAGTAGGTTTACCAGGTAAATCAGTCCATGCTATGGTTACTTTTAAATCTTCTTTTCCAGATGCTGTTACATAAATAGTTTTGGTTTCACGATTATTAAGCGTGAACTCTTCAATTAAATGGCTTTTATTATTATTTTCTATAGCTTTTACACTACGGAAGGCATCGAATACACCCCAACCATATTGATAATCAGGACCTATATTACCAGCATCTCGGGCTTCATTAATCACTAAAGCCTTAATTGTTGCTGCTTGCAAAGTTTTTTTCAAATGTTTCTTAGCACTTTCTTGAATTAAAGCTATCCCCCCTGTTACTATTGGAGTTGCCATTGAAGTACCATTACTCGACGCATAGATTCTAGTATCATAATTACTAGTTGAAACAATTGCTTGCCCCGGAGCCACAACATCAGGTTTAATTCTACCATCATCTGTTGGACCTTTTGAACTAAATGAAGTTATATTATACCCTGTTCTTGAAGTATTATAAGCCGCTTTAAAAATAGCTCCTACTGTTAAAACATTTTTACCTAAAGACCCTCCTGGTATACAATCAAATCCTGTTGCACATGAAGCATCTCTCTTTTTTGTAGAAACAACATATTGTGTTCCATCCCAAACATAATGTTCTGTTCCTTCTTCCAATCCTGGGTTATTTGCATCATTACCTGCAGCCCAAACTGGTAAATAAGAAGGAAAATGATACGCTATGGCATCTCGAATCGAGTCAAATTGATTATAAAATCCATAATGATAATCTTCTTCTTCATCTATATTCCCCAGAAAAAAAGGTCGATCATAACCTAAATCGGCTACTCCTGCAACATTTCCGTAAGAATGATTGGATACAATTAAGCCTTCTTCAGCTTCTTCAATCATTTCAATTGCATCATCATCCCAATCATATGATTTCAAAGTAGCTTTAGGAGCCATTCCTGCTGTATTTTCAATTCCTAAATCTTTACTTCCTGAGCCATCTCCTATTATAGTTCCTCCTACATGTGTAGCATGAAACGCCGCACCAACATAATCTTCTTTATAGGTTACTCTACCTCCAAAATCTTGATGATTTCTATAAGCAAGGCCACCATCCCATTCACCTATTTCTATTCCTTCACCAAAATAGGATGTATTTTTAGCTCCATTTCTTAGATATTCAACACCTGAAGTAACCGCTCCTCCATAATTATTAGTTTGATAAAACTCAGGTTGGTTGTTTAATCCGATTCCTTTAAAATAAATTAATCTTCCATCTATTAAAGAGTCTCGTTCTACAACACCAGAAGTGATTGCTCTGGCACCTTTCTGTTTTCTAACCAAAACTTTCTCGTTTTGTAGTTTTTTGAACTGTTTTAATCGTTCAATTTTTTTAGCTTCTAATTGATTTTTTAGTTTTGAAATATTGGTTTCTTGTCCATTAACTGATATAAAACCAATCAACAACATCCAATAATAGAATTTCTTCATAATAGTATAGTTTTATGTATTTACACCAAAATACAAAAGCTATATTACGAGAAACATGTACAAAAGTTAAATAAAAGATACAATAATGAAATTTATGTATCTAAAAAAGCTAAAACATCCTTTTTTTACAATAAAAATATAAGACTATAACTCTATGGCTCCTAAATCAGGTTGATTTTTAATTTTATTTCCTAAAATATCATGCATAACTTTTAGCCCTATTTTTAAACCTATAGAATCGTTTGTTAAAGGCTGAATAACAACACCTCTATCTTTAACTAATTTTATATTTTGAGGAATATAATCTGTAATACTTTTCCCTCCTTTATTCATAAATTGTGGGTTTCCTATTATTGGATCTTCATCCTGAATTCGATAATTTGGAGGCCAATTTTCTACCTTAAGAAATGCGTTATTCTTAAAAAAAACATCTTTTACTTTCCATTCACCTTCTGTTTCAGGATTGTATTGATCTCCCTTTACTATTTTACTTTCTCCTTCTATATAAAATATATTATTAGCTATTAAAACTCCATTTGATACCCGATCAACTGCTATTTTTGCTACAATATCATTTTTCACATAAATGGTGTTATTATAAAAATAGCTATTATAAGGGCCTCTTCGCTCTCCTTTACAAAAACCACTCAACCAAAATATTTTCCCTTCTTGAAAAGCTCCATCTTGGTCTTTGATTCTATAACCATCATTAACGCTAATATTATAACGATAAGAACAATTATAATTATTCCCTAAGATTTCACAAAATCCACCAGCATTATCTGCACTAAAATTGTATTGCACCACTATATCACTACAATTAAAATCTATATGTACCCCAGCAGAATCACCTGGTCCATGGGCATTCATAAATGTATTTTTCTCAATAAGTACATTTTTCGATCCCCATGTCCAAAGACCACTTCCACGTCCCCATTTTCTAGAATCATCATTACTTCCTGATTTATTAATATAATTTTGATAAACATGTCCATCATGTACTCCTGACATTTGCATTCCGGGACCTCCTGTTTCTTGTACTTGGTTATTATACACTTTCAAATCAAAAATCCTACGTGATTTTGAAGTAAATTTTAATCCTGTATGTGCTACGTTTTCTATAACAGTATTTTTAACGACAAGGTTTTTTAAAATTCCTTCTTTAGAATTGTTAATAAAACGAATTCCCCAACCGTATGATTGTGTTCCATTTGCCGTTTTAACTTCTTCTTTTCCTCTTTTTAAACCTTTATCATTAAAAAATACATTATGAACATATACATCATTTAGTACAATATTTTGATGAGTATTAGCATCGGTCACTAAAACTAAAATACCACAACGCATAGACTTTTTATTATTTGTAACAGGTGATAAAGTCCCGTTCGCTGTAATTTCTACATTTTCTACTTCAATATGACTTGAGTTTTCTATCAAAATACCATTTAAATAGCCCTTCGCATTTATATAGGCCTTTTGTTGTAAAATATTTTCTAAGACATAACTTGATAGTTTAATGGGTGCTTCTTTAGATCCTATTTCATTTTTTAATATGATAGATCCTTTATACTCATATCCTGAAGCTAATAAAATATGATCTCCTTTTTTAAAATCATGCTTGTTGATACGTTCTAAAGTTTTCCAAGGCTTTAAAATAGAGGTTCCTTTATAAGAATCATTTCCATACGTTGGATTTACGTAGTAAGTTTCTCCAAAAAGTAATGTAGTAAATAAAAATAAGGTTAACTGAGTTATTTTTCGTAGAGTCATAATTAATAAATGTATTTTTGACATTTAAAATTATAAATAAAACTCCATATATACAAACTATGAGTTAAAATATTGGTAAACTAAACCTCCTTTATGCACTCCTAAAACTTCTACTAATTCTTTCTTAGATGCTTCTTTAACACGTTTAACCGATTTAAATTTTTTTAAAAGCTGAACAATTGCTTTTTCTCCTATTCCCTTTATATTTTCTAATTCGCTGTGAACAGCTCCTTTACTACGTAAATTTCTATGAAATGTAATTCCAAAACGGTGTGCCTCATTTCGTGCATTTTGAATCACTTTTAATGTTTCTGAGTTTTTATCTAAATATAAAGGAATAGGATCATCAGGGAAAAACAATTCTTCTAAACGTTTTGCAATTCCCAAAATAGTTACTTTCCCTCTAATCTCTAATTTATCTAAACTTTTTAAAGCGGAGCTTAATTGTCCTTTCCCTCCATCAATTACAATCAAATCAGGTAATGGTTTTTCTTCTTCCAACAATCTTTTATAACGGCGGTAAACCACTTCTTCCATAGAAGCGAAGTCATCAGGTCCTTCTACTGTTTTTATTTTATAATGACGATAATCTTTTTTAAAGGGTTTCCCATTTCTAAAGACCACACAAGCTGCTACTGGATTAGTTCCTTGTATATTAGAGTTATCAAAACACTCAATATAACGTGGTTCCACTGGCATTCGTAAATCTTTTTTCATTTGAGACATAATTCGATTTACATGACGATCCGGATCTATAATATTAGATTGTTTAAATCGTTCTTGCCTAAAATATTTTGCATTACGCAAGGATAAATCAATTAATTTACGTTTATCACCTATTTGTGGCACCATTATTTTCACATTAGGAATTTCCAATTCAATTGAAAACGGAACATAAATCTCACGTGAAAGTGAATTAAATTTTTCTCTAATTTCAACGATAGCATTTTGCAATATATCAAGATCTAATTCTTCTAACTTCTTTTTATATTCAAAGGTATGACCTTGAATAATCGCGCCGTTATTAATCTTCAAAAAATTAACATAAGCATATTCTGAATCACTTAATACAGTAAATACATCTACATTATTAATTTTAGGATTTACTACAGTTGAACGTGCCTGATAATTTTGTAAGATTTCAATTCTTTCTTTTACCTTCTGAGCTGCTTCAAATTTTAATTTTTGAGCATAATCCAACATCAATGTATTCATATACTCTTTTGCTTCATTAAAATTTCCTTTTAATATATTTCGAACAGCTTTAACAATTTCATTATACTCTTCTTCTGTTTGATATCCTTCACACGGTCCTAGACAATTTCCTAAATGATATTCTAAACAAACTTTAAATTTTCCTGCTGCAATATTTTCTTCAGATAATTTATAATTACATGTTCTTAATGGATACAACTCTTTAATCATATCCAGCAAAGTATACATTACTTTTACTGAAGCATAGGGGCCAAAATATTCTGATCCATCTTTAATCACCCTACGTGTAGAAAAAACCCTTGGGAAACGCTCTTTTTTAATACAAATCCATGGATAAGTTTTATCATCCTTAAGCATAATATTATACTTAGGTTGATACTTTTTTATCAAATTATTTTCTAATAATAAAGCATCAAACTCTGTTTCTACCACTAATGTTTTGATATCAGCAATTTTACTAACTAAAATCTTCGTTTTCCCTGAATCATGTATTTTATTAAAATAAGAAGAAACTCGTTTTTTTATATTTTTTGCTTTTCCAACATATAAAATATTTCCTTCTTTATCAAAATATTGATAAATACCAGGGCTATGAGGCAGTGTTTTTAGAAGTAATTCTATTTGCTTAGATCTTTTCATTATAGCAAATTTAAACAAATCATTTTGATTCTAAATCTATCGTAAATTTCACTAAAATAAAAAACTTTTCCTTCCTCTTCTTAATCTAAAATAACATGTTCATTTAATAGACCTTATATTTTAAAAATAAATTACCTATGAATCCCTGTTTTTATTTGCTAAACAAAATTATTACCATTATATTGCGAAAACTTTAATTATAAAAAAGTTATAAATGAAGAAAGAAAAATACGAACTTGAATTTATGATTCATGCCTCACCGAGTATGTTATATAGTCATATTTCAACACCAGATGGGTTATCTGAATGGTTTGCTGATAATGTAAATTCTAGAGGTGAAAATTTTGAATTTATTTGGGATGATTCAGGTGAAAATGCAAAGCTTTTAAAATCCAAACAAGACAAATATGTTCGATTTCAGTGGGAAGACGATGAAGAGACTGATTATTATTTCAATATAGAAATTTTAGTAGATGATTTAACAAAAGATGTATCATTAATCATTACTGATTTTACTGAAAAAGATGAGCTTGATGAAGCTAAAATGTTTTGGGAGAATCAAATAGCTGAGCTGAAACATGCTATAGGAGCATAAAATTAATTTCCCAATATAATTTAAGTCTTAACCCATTTTGTTAAGGCTTTTTTTATTAATACATTTGAAAAGTTAAAAATAGAGCTCTAATGATTATATATAATGGATTACTAAAGGATGATAACTATGTAATAAGCACGCAAAATAGAGGATTGAAATTTGGAGACAGCCTTTTTGAATCTATGCGTGTAATCAACTTAGATATTAAATATTGGGAAGATCATTATTTTCGTTTAATGGCCGGTATGCGAATCATGAGAATGGATATTCCTATGAGTTTTACTATGGAGTTTTTTCAAGGGCAAATCTTAGAACTATTATCCAAACAAAATAGAAAAGATGCACGAATACGTTTAACCGTTACAAGAAAAGATGGAGGCCTCTATACCCCTGAAAATAATAAGGTAGATTTTTTTATTGAAGCAACCGAATTATCTCAAAAAAAATATACATTAAATACACAGCCTTACGAGGTTGATTTATTTAAAGATTTCAAAAAGAATAAAAGTTTACTATCTACTATTAAATCCAATAATAAATTAGAGCATATCATTGCAGGTATCTATGCTAAAGAAAATAATTTAGATAATGTATTGCTACTCAATTCTGATAATCGACTAGCTGAAGCAATTAATGCCAATGTTTTTGTTGTAAAAGACCATCAAATTATAACACCTGCACCAACAGAAGGTTGCGTAAAAGGTATTATTCGAAAAAAATTACTTGAAATAATTGAACGCAATCCTATTTATGAAGTTATTGAAAAAGAAGTGAATCACTTTGAAATGATGAAAGCAGATGAAGTTTTTTTAACCAATATTAGTTTTGGAATTCAGCCTATTACAAAATTTAGAAAAAAGGTTTATACACAAACTAAAGCTGCTGAAATGCTAATAAAAGCATTGAATATATCTTTCTAGTTCATAGTAGGATCAAAAGGAGTGTTAATCCATAATAAATGATTACCTCCCAAGGTTTTAATCATTTTTTGCCAAATGGAATATTCTCCATGTTCAAAAGAAGATAATTCTATATTTTCATTTAAAACATACCAAGAATCATTTTCTAGTTCTGTATTCAACTGATTTTTTGACCATCCTGAATAACCTAAAAAGAAGCGAATTTCATCTTCTTTTATTAAATTGTTGTTTATAGCATATTCAACATCTTTAAAATCACCTGCCCAAAACAAGCCTGAATAAATCATAACACTATTCGAAATTAAGTCAGGGCGAGAATGTAAGTAATAAACATTATCCTCTTCAACAGGACCGCCTTTAAATACAGGATAATCACAATTTAATTGTTTAAGCAAATCTCGTACGATATAATCAGTCGGTTTGTTTTGAATAAACCCAACAGAACCATTTTCACCATGATCTGTTAAAACAATAACAGACCTGTCAAAATTGTTGTCATATAACACAGGCTTTGCTATTAATATATTACCTTTGGTTATAGTTTTTATCATATCTAAATATATAGATAATATTATGAATATACAAGATTTAAGCGATTATAGACAAAATTATACAAAAGAAGAACTCTTAGAAGAACACCTTAAAGAATCTCCTATAGAGCAATTTCAGAAATGGTTTTACGAAGTAGAAGAAACAGGAGGTATCACAGAAGTGAATGCCATGACTATTTCGACAAACGGTCAAGATGGATTCCCAAAAAGCAGAATTGTATTGCTTAAAAAAACAACTTGGGAAGGGTTTATCTTTTACACTAACTATTTAAGTGAAAAAGGATTAGCCATAGAAAAAAATCCTAAAATATGTTTATCTTTCTTTTGGCCTGTTATGGAAAGGCAAGTCATTATAAAAGGAGTAGCAGAAAAATTACCTCAAAATCTTTCCGATGGTTATTTTGAGCAACGACCACGAGGAAGTCAGTTAGGAGCTTGGGCTTCTCAACAAAGTACTGTTGTACCTAATAAAGCATTTTTAGAAAATAGTTTAAAAGAATTGGAAGCTCAATACGAAGGTAAAGAAATTCCAAGACCATCTCACTGGGGAGGCTATTTAGTTAAACCCCAATCAGTAGAGTTTTGGCAAGGTCGTCCAAACCGTATGCATGATCGAATTCGTTATACACTACAAGAAGATTTTTCATGGAAAATTGAACGTCTAGCTCCATAAAACAACCTTACATAATATAAAAAGCGACTTTTATTTTAAAGTCGCTTTACAATATCTTAATCTCTAATCTTTAAATTATTTTTTTTGATCTTTTGATAGAAATCGGCCATTATCTATCTCCAGAATCAATGTATTTTTCACATTAGGTGTATCGGATAAAGATTGCTCTTCTCCATGAGAAATATAATTAACAACCAGTTGATTTCCCATAGCAGCTAATCCTATATTTTGAATTCGATCTCCTAAAAAATAAGATTCCAAATGAATTGGTCTACCATTTTTTTCATCTGTTTTGAAAAGTCCCAAATAATTAAAAACACCCGATCCCTGATTGGAAAGATGGAAAGGAATTACAAAATAAGGTGATTTTATTGGAAAAACTTTTCTTTGATCTAAAAAAACTTTACCTCTTTCCATATCATTGTAATATGAAAAAGTGGAAATAGTATCTACAGGATTAATAGAAGCTAAAATAATAGTAACGCTATCAGTTTCAGGGATTTTAAACTCCATACCCTCTAGTTTTAAATCCTTAATTAATGCTACTTTAGGATCAACCACCACCGTTTTCTCAACCTCTTTTTCATTAATTTTTTCTTCTGTTTTGTTTTGTTTACAATTCACCAAAGCAAAAACAAATAGACAACTTATAATAATATTTTTTCTTAACATCTTTTATCCTAAATATTTATCTAATTCAAAAACCATCACTTGCCCTGGTGCTAAATCAGCTGAAATCCAGTGATCTACAAAAGAAAATGTTCTTTCTGTAAGGTACTCTTTATATTGATTATGAAAAGTACCCTCTATTTTTAAATAGAACTTCTCCCAATGGTGATAATTAATATTGGCTACAACCAAAATACTTTTCCATGGATGATACGTATCAAAACGTTCAAAAGCAATTACATTTCCAAATACATTTTCAGGATATAAAATTCGAATAGAATTTTCATCTCCATTGGCAACCATTTCAAAGTATTTTTGGCGCAAAGCAGCAATTTTTTTGATAAAAGGAATCATTGTTTCTTCTCGATTCCAATTGTAAGCATTCTTATAAAACAATCCCAATCGTTGATCACTATAATGGGCTGTTTCTTCTTCTGTAAAATTCAATCCTGTATTAATTGGATAGTCTTCGTATAACTCAAAACCACTATGAATAAAAGGAATACAACTAGGTAAAAAATTATTAATGGTCCAAATTTGTTTAGAATGCATTTGCCCTCCACGTTGAATAGCTCTTGGTGTATTATGTGTTTCAGGTGTTCCAAAAAAAGGTAATCCAATATTTTCACTTGATTTTTGAATAACATTTCGAATACCTCCTTTTTCTTTTCCTGTTGTTCTCCACTCAAAACCTAATGTACCGTTATATCCTGCCTCTCTACTACTCCATTCAATTTCAAAATTTTCCTCTAAAAAAGCAAAATCTCCATCAACATCTCGTGCTTTCTTAATTACCTCTGCCATTAAAGATTTTGGTAAAGCATGTCCCATATCCATCATCACTCCATCAATTCCAAATTTTACTTGATAATTAGGAATAACTCCTCCAATCTTATTCCATAAAGCTCGATTTACATGCTTTTCTTGTGCTAATTGTGGATCGTAATAACGAATAGTATTATATGCAATATAATTATAATCATTAGTCGAAATATCTATAGGATAATCATACATTCTTAAATACGTCACATCAGACCAAGCTGGTTGAATATCATCAGGCGGCCAGTCAGCAAAAGCTCCAGGAATTACAAGTTCCCCTTCTTCTGTCTTCGCAACATACTTTCCCTTTACCATTTTTATTTGTTCTGGTTTCGGAGGTGATTTAAATAAACTTCTATATTCTACACTTGGTGCAAAATGAAACCCTCCTCCTTCTGGAATTTTCTTTATTTCATTCAATTCATGTTCTGGAAATTCTGGTGAATGGTATTCCTCTATTCTTGAACGATCTATCCAATAAAACCATTCTGGATTGGTTTTCACCCAATCTCCACTTAGCGATGAAGTACGTAAAACAAACTCTAATACAACACGAATTCCCATAATATGTGCTGCTTCAACAAAAGCCTTAAATTGCTCTTCTACATCAAAAGGAATACAAGTTTCTGCTAAACTCTCATCAATATTATATTGATTTTTAATAGCATATGGTGATCCTAAATCTCCCTTATTACCATCTTTCCCAATTGATGTTATGGGCAAACAATGAATAACATTTACTCCTAATTGTTTAATATAAGGTAACATGGCAATACATTTCAAAAAAGTACCCGTCTCACGAAAAAGACCTTCTACATCCATTGTAATATCCTTTTTATTAGCTCCAACATGACCATCTTGATCATGATCATAAGCAGCTGTTAAACGTGGATAAATATTATAAATAGAAGAAGTATAAGTCCAATCTCCCCCAATTCCTGCATGTGAATTGTGTATAGACGATAATGATCTTGAATAATTCTTTGTTTGATCTGCCTGGTTTAAGATATTTTCAATAACCTCTTCATAATAGGTATTAAAATTTACCTTTACAGGATAAGAAGGTTCATCTCTTAACATCCAAAGTGAGGGAATGTAATAATCTTTATTTGTCTTTTTTAGGTTCTTTTTAAAATGCTTATGAAGTTTTTTTAATATAGAATCTTTCATTGTTATATACCTACTTTATTTACCTATCAAAGGTAATGAAAACTTTAATAAATTGGACTATGAACCTTATCATAAATACAATAAAAATAGCTGTAGAAGCCATTTATTTTTGTATTTTGGCTCCTTCAAAACTACCTATAATGAAAAAAATATTGAACATCTTCTTATTTTTTATATATACACTCTCTTTTTCACAACAAATTGAATGGGTCAAACCTCCTCATTGGTTTACTGATATGAAATACAATCAAATTGAAGTAATTGTAAAAGGGAAAAATATTGCCCATGCTCAATTTCATATAAAAGAACGAGATATTCATTTAAAAAAAGTAAGTCATGAACAAAATCTCAATTATGTATATTTAACGTTAGAGTTAGAAAAAGCAAAAGCAGGTGTTTTTGATATACAGTACATATTGGAAGGTAAAAAATATACTTTCCCGTATGAAATAAAGCCAAAAAAAAAGCATTCTAATGGAATCCAAGGTTTAAACCCTTCCGATTTAATTTACTTAATCACTCCAGATCGTTTTTCAAATGGAGATGAAAATAACGATGCTTTTACTGATATGGAAGAAAAAACCATACATCGTGATAGTATCGTCATGCGTCATGGTGGCGATATTCAAGGGGTCATTAATCATTTAGATTATATAAAAGATTTAGGTGTTACAGCTACTTGGTTAAATCCAATTGAAGAAAACAATCAAGACTTTCAATCTTATCATGGTTATGGGATCACGGATTTCTTCTTAATAGATAAGCGATTGGGGACTATGGAAGAATACCGTGAATATGTGACCAAAAGTCATAAAAAAGGATTGAAGGTCGTAAAAGATGTTGTATACAATCATCCCGGCAAAGGACATTGGGCTGCTTTAGAAGTTCCCGATCCTTCTTGGTTTAATGATCAAATCACAACCAATTATCGGGTAACCGCAAAATTTGATCCTTATGCGGCACAATATGATCAAAACAAAGTAAGTAATGGTTGGTTTGATATTCCAGGTATGCCCGATTTTAATCAAAATAATCCACATGTAGCAAATTATTTAACACAATATTCCTTATGGTGGATTGAAGAATTTGGAATTGACGCCTACCGTGTGGACACTTTTGCTTACCCGAACCAAGACTTTATGTGGAAAATGATGAACATCATACAACACGAATACCCTAATTTCACCATCTTTGGAGAAGTTTGGGCTACAGGAGAAGCTACTCAGGCCTATTATTCCAAAAATAGAAAAGGTACACAGGAATACATTAAAACCGTAGGAATGACTGATTTTGAATTACAATATGCTATGATGGATACTTGTAATGAAGAGTTTGGTTGGAATACTGGAATTTCTAAAATTTATTACACCCTTTCTTGGGATTGGCTTTACGATGAACCGATGAAAAATGTTGTCTTCATGGGGAATCATGATATTGAACGCTTTCACCATTCCATTAAAAAAGATATAGATTGTAATAAAATGATGACAGCTTTCACCCTTACAACTCGTGGAATTCCTCAACTATATTATGGAGATGAAATTTTATTTGATTACTCAGGACATCATGGTGAAATACGAGCTGATTTCCCTGGTGGATGGAAAAACGACCCTCAAGACAAATCTAAAGAAACAGGAAGAACATCCGAAGAAAACGCCTATTTTAATTATCTTAAAACTTTAGCACATTGGCGCAAAAATAATCCTGAAATAGCTAATGGAAAATTAGTTCAATTCATTCCTGAAGACTATGTATATGTTTATTTTAGAATAAGTAAAACAGGCAAAACAATTATGGTCGCTATTAATTCTCACAAAGAAGATTCTAAAAAGGTTAATACACAACGATTTAAAGAAATTCTCTCTAAATTTAAAACAGGAACAGATGTTACCACTCATAAAGCCTTTGATATAAGCAATGAAATTATAATATCACCTAAAACAGCTTTGGTTTTGGAACTGGAATAATTTAACTTACTCAAAAAACTCATGAAAGTACAAGATAGTGGTATGCCAGAAGAAAATTTATGGAACAGTTTCTTCGATATCCCCTCTATTTTATCAAAAATGGAAATTACTATTCAAATACAAAATTTAGTTGAAATAGGATCGGGATATGGTACTTTTACTATACCAACAGCCAATATTATATCTGGAGATTTATATGCTTTCGATATTGAATCTGAAATGTTAACTTATGTAAAAGAGAAACAACATTTTCACAATCTTTCCAACATTATTTTAGAAAAGCGTGATATTTTGACAGAAACTACAGGTTTAAAAAATAATTCTATTGATTATTTTATGCTATTCAATATTCTTCATAATAATAAACCTACTCAATTTTTAGAAGAAGCTTATCGAATTTTAAAACCTGGTGGAAAAATAGGAATCATTCATTGGAGAAAAGATATAGAAACACCTCGAGGTCCTGAATTAAGTATTCGTCCTACTCCTGAACAAATTATTAAAATAGTTGATTTAGAAAAATTTACTCTTCATAAAAAACCTTTTTTATTAAAACCTTATCACTATGGACTAATATTAATAAAGAAATAATCTAATTATTCATTCACTTTATTCAATTAAAAATTATAACAAACTCTTTAAACTTTTATGAATATTTCTTCTTTTACTTGATTTTCGATAAGAACTTAATTACATTAGCCATTTATCGGAACAATGAAAGACATTTTACATCATTTATACCAACATAATACACTCTCTAAAGCGCAAGCAAAGAGTATATTAATTGATTTAGCACAAGGGAAATTCAATGATTTTCAAATTGCCTCATTTATGACTGTTTTTAATATGAGGACGATTACACTAGCAGAATTACAAGGTTTCAGAGAGGCTTTATTAGAATTGTGTCTTTCTATTGATCTATCAGAGTTTAATACATTAGACTTATGCGGAACAGGTGGTGATGGCAAAGATACTTTTAACATATCAACCTTAACCTCTTTTATTGTGGCAGGTGCAGGTGAAAAAGTAGCTAAACATGGAAACTATGGCGTATCATCTGTTTCAGGATCATCCAACATGTTAGAGCATTTTGGGTTCCAATTTTCTAATGATCAAAGCATATTAAAAAAGCAGTTGGATCAAGCTGGAATTTGCTTTTTACACGCCCCATTATTCCACCCAGCCATGAAGAATGTGGGACCTATCCGAAAGGATTTAAAAGTAAAAACATTCTTTAATATGCTAGGTCCTTTGGTTAACCCAGCACAGCCTCAAAATCAAATGACAGGTGTATTCAGTTTAGAGCTTGCTCGTATGTATCATTTTATTTTTCAAGAATCTTCAAAAAATTATAAAATTATTTATGCTTTGGATGGTTATGATGAAATTTCACTAACCAATGATTTCAAAATCTATGAAAATCAAGGTGAAAACTTATATAAAATAGCTGATGTTCCTTTTAAACATTTAAAACAAAGTAGTATTCAAGGAGGAACTTCTATTGAAGAAAATGCTCAAATTTTTAAATCCATCTTAGAAGGGAATGGAACAGAAGCACAAAATGAAGTAGTTTTAGCTAATGCTACTTTTGCCTTAAATACCATAACCCATGATCCTTTGGATCTTTGCAAAGAAAAAGCAGAACGTTCACTTTATGATAAAAAAGGATTACATGCATTTCAAACCTTATTAAAGCTAGTTTAATGGATATTTTAGAAAAAATTGTTTTACATAAAAAGAAAGAAGTTGCTACAATAAAAGAGCAATTTTCAATACAAGACCTTGAAAAAAGTCGTTATTTCGAACGAGAAACGATCTCGCTACAACAACGAATCCAAGATCCTAATTCACATGGAATTATAACAGAATTCAAACGTAAATCCCCTTCAAAAGGGCTCATTAATGGTCATTCAAAGCCTGAAGACGTAACACCTCTTTATGAACAAGCTGGAGCAGCTGGAATTTCAATTCTAACCGATCATGAATTCTTTGGAGGAGCTATAGACGATATTATTCAAGTAAGGCCTCTTATTAACATTCCTATTCTTAGAAAAGAATTCATCGTTGATGAATTTCAAATTATACAAGCTAAAGCAATAGGTGCTGATGCCATCTTATTAATTGCTGAATGTTTAACTAAAGAAGAAATTGCTCATTTTTCACAATGTGCACAGAGTCTCAACTTAGAAGTTCTAATGGAAGTTCATTCAGAAGAAATGCTTGATAAAGTAAATGATAATCTCAATATTATTGGAGTTAATAACCGAAATCTAAAGACTTTTGAAGTAAATATAGAGCAATCTATGAAGCTATTTTCAAAAATTCCTAGTAAATTTGCCAAGATCTCGGAGAGTGGTGTTTCTAATATAAAAGAAATTCATGCCTTGCAGAATACTGGGTTTGAAGGTTTTTTAATTGGGGAAAATTTTATGAAAACCCAAAATCCAGGTCAAACTTGTATTAACTTTATAAAAAGTATCTGATTATGAAAAATTTATTTATGATGAGTGTGTTTTCATTTTTATTATTTGCCTGTGGAACACAAAAAACAGCTAACACAACCAGTCGATACAATTTACAAGACGTAAATTGGATTATGGTCGATGAATCAGGTGTTGTAAATGTTGGTGAAGGAGAAGAAGCAAAACCTCTTTACCTTCGATTCCCTTCTAGCAAGGTTAACACCTATAATGCTTTCTTAGGATGTAACATGATTAATGGAAAAGTAAGTGCCGGAGAACAAGGACAAATGAAATTCTTTGAAGGTGCTATCACTAAGAAAATGTGTCCAGATATGAGCTATGAAAAAGCATTCATAGAAATGATTGGGCAAGCTAATAAATATCAAATTATTGGAGGAAAATTACATTTCTATAAAGATGATATTTTACTCATGAGCTTTAAGCAAGGTAAAAAATAAGCATTGAAACAATCTTTAAAAATAAAAGTCTGTGGGCTTAAAGATGAAGCAAATATTTTTGATGTTTCATCTTTAAGCCCTGATTTTTTAGGTTTTATTCACTATCCTAAATCCAAACGCTTTGTTGGAACTCAATTTCAACTTCCTAACCTTCCTTTATCTCAAAAGAAAGTAGCTGTTTTGGTTAATGAACCTTTAGAATCTGCTATTCAAATATTCCACCAAGGTTATGATTTCCTACAAATTCATGGAGATGAATCTCCAGAATATTGTCAACAACTAAATAATGAGAATATTCCTATTATTAAGGCATTTGGGATTACCGAAAATTTTAATTTTTCGACTCTTATTCCCTATCAATCTTATACAAAAATATTCCTTTTTGATACAAAAAGTCCTCAGTACGGAGGAACTGGAAAAAAATTTAATTGGAACACTCTTAAAAATTACACTCTAAATACACCCTTTTTATTAAGTGGAGGAATCACCAAAAATGATGCTAAAACTATTTTGCAACTAAATCATTCTCAGCTTATAGGAGTTGATCTCAATAGTGGTTTTGAAATCGCACCAGGAATTAAAAATATTGAGGATTTAACATTTTTTACACAAAATTTTAAGAAATCTGTCTAAAAAAAAATCCTATCTAACAAAAACGTGTATCTTTACCAACCATTTTAAGGGTAAATTATAGCTTATGAGTGTCGAAATTTTTTTAAGAAATGATGCTTTTCATTTTGAAGGACATGGTGAAAATGGAGCTTTAATCAATATTGACGGCTCTAAAAAAATAGGAGGACAAGACAAAGGCCCTACTCCTATGGAGTTACTATTATTAGGTGCCGCAGGTTGTAGTTCAATTGACATCTTAATTATGTTAAGAAAACAACGTCAAAATATTGAAGATTTTAAAGTAACTGTTGATTACGAACGTGTCCCTAATGGAGAAGCTAGCCAATTTAAAACTATTACACTTAACTTTCATATTCAAGGTGACGTTGATTCTAAAAAAGCACAACGAGCAATCGATCTTTCCCTTGAAAAATACTGTTCTGTTTCTCTAATACTTAGCCACACCGCGACAATTGATTATACATTAAACATTAACAATAATAAAATTTAAAATGAAAAAGACAATTTTAGCTCTTCTATCTGTAAGTTTTATTGTTTCTTGTAATCCTAAAAATACCTCTGCGGATCAAGAAACAAATCAAGTAGAAGCAACACAAGTGGAAAAAAAAGAGGACAAACAAATCATGGGTGCTCCTAAAGATTTTGAAATAACACTATTGGAGGGTTATTTCTTAAAAAATGATGTTACTTTACAAGAAGGTATCAACACTATGGTTTTCAATACTCAAAAAGAATTTGATTCTTATTTTGGTATAGGAAAAACTATGGACAACACTATTTCACCTATTAATTTTGATACAGAACGTGTTGCCGGTGTTTTGATTAGTCCAACTGATATAAAAATGGACTTTGATGTAAAAAGTGCTAAACGAATTGGAACGGGTTTACAAGTGGTTTACGACATTAATAAAGGTGAAAAGCAGTCTTTTATGGCTTCTCCAATATATCTATTTAAGATTCCTAAAAATAATGCTTTACAATCTATAGAATTTGTACATAACAATGATCATAATACGATTACACTTCCACCTGTGAAGTAATCAAATCGTATCTAAAATCATTTTGTTTAAAAAAATACCAAAAGCTGTACTTACATTCAAACAGTCTGTATGACCTCTTTGTTGTATGTACAGCTTTTCATTGCATAAATTAGCCACATCTAGAGGCAAGCCTTCTTTTTCACTTCCCATTATCAACAAATCATCTTTTAGAAAAGTAAATTCTTCTAAAGAAGTAGCAGATACATCAACCATTGTTGCTATAGTTCTACCTTTATATTCTGTTAAGAAAGACCTTATATTATCTAATTGGATTATTTCTATAAAATCAATGGCTCCAGCTGTCCAAACTTTAGCCATATGCTCCATTTCTGATTTTGAAACCTTATTATGAGGTGGTTTTAATAAATTATTTTGATCGAAAACATATACTTTTCTTAATCCATAAAATTCGGCTGTTCGAATCATATTAGAAAAATTAGGACGATATTCTGTTGCGTAAAATAATACATTCATGAAAACAAATTTAGGAATGTTTTGATGATTCTTTAATTTATTTTTTGATTAACTGTACGTGATCTAAATAAAGTCTAGAAGAATCAATAAACTCGTCTGTATCATAAAATCGAAAACCAATTTCTATTTCTTGAGTATTATTCAAAGTAAAAGTAGATCTTACTTCTTGCCATTCATTTATTATACTCGAATCAGAATAGTTTTTAAATGAATCTGCATACAAACGAACGCGAGAAGTCTTATCCAAATGAAAAACATAGAAAGAAATTTCATAGGTTCCTTTTTCTAACTGTATCCTTTGACGAAGATCAGTTGTATCTTGCTGAGTTGTATTTAACTGAATTTTAGCAGATTTTTTGCCTGCTTTAATAATTACAGAATCTTTTTCCACTTTTATACCTTCTTCAATAATAGTCCAATCGTCTAATTTATCTCTCATCCAATTTTCAAAATCACCATTTAAAAGCTCTTTACTTGGCTTTTCTGTTATGAGCTTTTCCATTACTATTCTATTCCAATCATTCCCATCAAAAATTTCTAACATTTTTGAATCTAAATTATAAATGATTAATCCTTCTGCTATATTTCCGTAATTAATTTGATCACGTTCTACTGAGGTTAACCTAGGTACTAAAAAGCCTTTGGAACTAGAATTTAAATCTAAGAGAGCAGATGTATCAGGAGAAGTAGTTCCTATTCCCACCTGTGCATTCATATAAAAAGAAAATACTACATAAAAAGTAGTTAAAATCTGTAACTTTTTCATAAAAATTAGGTTTTTATTATCTTTTAAAGTTACGATTTTAATTTATCATTTCAAAACAAAAAATCATACTAACTAATACGACTCCATGAAAGTTTACTTCTTTGTAATTCTTCAAATTTAATACGAATATTCTTATTTTCTTCTTTTGTAAAGTTAGGATCCTCTTCTAATAATTTTTGAGCAGCATATCGTGCATACTCCATAATTTTAGTATCTTTTGCAATATCCGCCATTTTCAGATTTAATATACCACTTTGTTGAGTTCCCATAATGTCACCTGGTCCACGTAATTTTAAATCAACTTCAGCAATTTCAAATCCATCATTGGTTTTACACAGAGTTTCAATTCGCAGTTTCCCATCATCCGAAAGTTGATCTTTGGTCATTAAAATGCAATAACTCTGTTCTGCTCCGCGTCCTACTCTACCTCTTAATTGATGTAACTGAGAAAGCCCAAATCGTTCAGCACTTTCAATAACCATTACGGAAGCATTGGGTACGTTCACTCCTACTTCAATCACCGTTGTAGCAACCATTATTTGGGTTTCACCTTTCACAAAACGATTCATTTCAAAATCTTTATCTGCAGGCTTCATTTTTCCATGAACGATACTAATTTTATATTCTGGTAAAGGGAAAGACCTTGAAATGCTTTCGTAACCATCCATCAAATCTTTAAAATCTAATTTTTCAGATTCTTGAATCAAAGGATACACAATATAAACTTGACGTCCCTTTTTAATCTCTTCTCGAATAAAACCAAAAACACCTAAACGATTTGCATCCCTTTTATGAACCGTTTTTATTGATTTTCTACCTGCTGGGAGTTCATCAATAACTGATACATCCAAATCACCATATAAACTCATAGCTAATGTTCTCGGAATTGGTGTTGCTGTCATAACCAAAACATGCGGAGGAAATACATTTTTTTTATAAACTTTGGCCCGTTGTGCTACTCCAAAACGATGCTGCTCATCAATAATCACCAAACCTAAGTTTTTGAATAGAACTTTATCTTCGATAATTGCATGAGTTCCTACCAAAATATGTAAGCTCCCATTTTCTAATTCTTCATGTAATACAGTTCTATTTTTTTTAGTTGTAGAACCTGTTAAGAGCTTTATATTCACTCCCAATGGTTCAACCAATTCTTTTATTGAATTAAAATGTTGAATAGCTAAAATTTCTGTTGGAGCCATCAATGTGGCTTGAAAACCATTATCTAATGCAATCAGAACAGCCATTAAAGCTACAATTGTCTTTCCACTCCCAACATCACCTTGTAACAACCGATTCATCTGTACTGGGCGTCCTAAATCATTTCGAATTTCTTTTAAAACACGTTTTTGAGCTTTTGTTAATTCAAAAGGTAATTGTTCCTTATAAAATTGATTAAAATAATCTCCTACATTTTCAAAAGGATAACTTTTATACTTATGCATTCTAACCAACTTTTTTACAAGCATAGCCAATTGCAAATAAAAAAGTTCTTCAAATTTCAATGTATACTGCGCTTGGTTTAATTTATTGATATCTTTTGGAAAATGTAAATTGAATAAAGCTTCCTTCTTAGTTAACAATTTAAATTGTTTTGTTATGGCTTCTGAAAACACTTCTTCAAAACGTGTATCTTTTAACTGCGTAAATAAATTAACAAATAACTTTTTATAATATTTCTGATTAATATTACGACTTGTTAATTTTTCAGTAAGTGGGTACACAGGCTGTAAAGGTGATAACTTTTGTGCACGATGTTTTTCTAAAGTTTCAATATCAGGATGTGAAATAGTTAACTTTCGACTAAAAAGACTTGGTTTCCCAGAAACAACCACTGGTTCGTTTATTTTCAGACGCTCTTTTATCCATTTTATACCTTTAAACCATACTAATTCTATTGTTCCTGAATCATCTTCAAATTGGACTACTAAACGACTACCTCGTTTTTGTTTGACTTCTCTAAATTGTGTTACTTTTCCTATAATTTGAACTTCTGTAGAAGTCGAAGTTAGCTCATTAATTTTATAATACTTCGATTTATCCACATAACGATGAGGAAAAAAATGTAACAAATCCTCATAATTAAATATACCCAATTCTGATTTTAGCAGCGCTCCTAATTTAGGGCCTACACCTTTTAAATACTCAATAGGGGTTTTTAGAAGATTTTGACTCAATTTATTTTTTATATCAAAAATACAGCTTTTTTTACTATACTGAAATAAAAAAGATCTAGCATGATTTGCTAGATCTTTCTATTTTATCTTAAAATTAAGAATCTATTATTTTTAGTTGTCTGATAATTTTGATAGCAATCGTAAGATTTCAAAATACAACCAAACAACCGTCACAAGAAGTCCAAAACCACAATACCATTCCATATATTTTGGAGCTCCATATTGAGCACCTTTTTCAATATTATCAAAATCCAATAATAAATTAAAAGCTGCTAAAGTAATCACAAAAAGACTAAAACCAATAGAAAATAAACTATTTCCCCATTCAAACATTTGAATATCAGTAAACATACCTATCAAAAAAGAAATTAAATAATAAGACATCACAGCTAATGTTGCACCAACTATAATTGATTTTAAACGTTCCGTTACTTTCACAATCCTTGTCTTATATAAAGTTAACATTACACCAAAAGTTACAGCCGTTCCTAATAATGCTTGTCCAACAATCCCTTCATATACAGCACCATAATAATATGAAACAGATGCTACAAAAACACCTTCAATAATCGCATATACTGGTGCTAAAGTTGGAGCATATTTAGGGTTAAAACTTAAGAATAATGACAATGCAAATCCACCCACTACCGATCCGATCCATAGAACTTGTAGATTTTGAAACATTGGTATAATTTGATACCATGTAAAAGCTGCGGTTAACAACATTAAACCAAAAAGAATATACGTTTTATTTAAAGCACCTTGAATGGTCATTTTTTCTGTTGAAATAGCCGTTTCAGCACTTGCTCTAAATGTTTTTTCAGATAATGTAGGATTTGCCATAATTATTTTTTATTATTATTCGTATATACAAAGATAATTAAATATTTTTGTATAAAATAGTTTCATTTATTATGTATAAGATTCATCATTTTATTACAGAAAATATTAAATCTCTTGAACTTTCAACCTTTCTTGAAAATATTCTTATTGGAATTGTGGATCTTACGCTATTAACATTTTTGGCCGTATTACTAGATTACATCCTTAAAAAGATTTTCTTATTAATAGCCCAACGTGTGGTTAGTAAAACAAAATTCAATTGGGACAATGTTCTATTCGAAAATCGTGTATTCAATAGTGTAAGTCACTTTATATCAATTTCAATTATCATCCTTTTGACTTCCCTATTGATTCCTGAAAAATATGAACACTTAGCTGAGTTTATCAATAACATTCTTTATGTAGCCTTCATTATTATTTTTATACAATTTATAACCCGAGTAATCGATTCCGTTGTTACCATTTCTACTTCTGAAAACAATCACCGAACTGTTGCTGTAAGAAGTTTTGCTCAATTATCAAAAATATTAACCTATATTTTTGGAGCAATCCTTTTGGTTTCCATACTTTTAAAACAAGACATTACAGTTATCATAGGAAGTTTATCAGCCTTAACAGCTGTTATCATTTTGGTTTTTAAAGATACCATTTTGGGCTTTGTATCGGGTGTTCAAATTGCTTCTACTAAAATGATTAAAGTTGGGGACTGGATTGCCATCCCTAAACATGATGTAGATGGTGTTGTAATGGAAATTAATTTAGTATCAGCAAAAATTCGAAATTGGGATAAAACCATTAGCTCAGTTCCAACTTATGACCTAATCTCTTCTACAGTGAAAAGTTATGAACCTATGAAAGAAGCTAATGTTCGTAGAATTAAACGTTCTTTAATTTTTAATATTAAATCATTTTCCTTTTTAGAATCAGCTGATTTAGAAAAATTTAATCATTTTCAACTTATAAAACCCTATCTGGAAGAAAAAATCACTGAATTACACGAAGATAACACTATACATCATATCAATGAAGATTCACTCATTAACGGTAGGCGATTAACCAACATTGGAGTTTTTAGAAAATATACAGAACTTTATCTTAAAAAGCACTCTCAAATAGACCAAAATCAAACTTTAATTGTAAGACAATTAGACCCTACTCCTCACGGTCTACCTTTAGAAATCTATTGTTTTACTACAAGTTCTGACTGGGTTACATACGAAAGTATACAGGCTGATATATTTGATCATTTATTAACATCTGCACGTGAATTCAACTTGGATTTAGTACAAGTTTTAACCAATTAAAATGTAGTTCGCTTCAATATATTTAATTAATTCTTATCTTCGCAGTTAAAAATAATAACTATGTTTTTATTAATCGTTTATGGAATAGCCTCCATATTCTTTTCTTTTTTATGTTCCATTCTTGAAGCTGTATTACTAAGTGTAACACCTACTTTCATTAATATCAAGAAACAAGAAGGGAAAAAATATGCCGATACTTTAGAAGAATTAAAAAAAGATGTTGATAAACCACTTATAGCCATTCTTACCATCAATACAATTGCGCATACAGTTGGTGCTATTATGGTGGGAGTTCAAGCAGAAAATGTCTTTGCTAATGGAGATGGTCTTTCTCTATTTGGATTTAATATTGGGATGGTTGGTGTTGTATCAGCTGTAATGACCGCTTTAATTCTTATTGCGTCAGAGATTATTCCTAAAACAATTGGAGCTACATACTGGAAAAGTTTAGCAGGATTTTCATCTGTATTATTAAAATATATGGTTCTTATTTTAAAATATACAGGCGTTTTATGGTTACTTCAACTTTTTACCAAAATGATTGGAGCTAAAGGAGAGCATGGTTCTGTTTTAAGTCGTGAAGATTTTTCTGCAATGACTGATATTGCTGAACAAGAAGGTGTTTTCCAAGAAAGTGAGTCTACTGTGATAAAAAACCTAATCAACTTTAAAAAGATATTAGTTAAAAGTGTTATGACACCTAGAACGGTTGTTTTTTCTGTTGATGAAGATGTTATCCTTCATGATTTTTTTGCTGAAAACCCACATTTGCAATTCTCAAGAATTCCTGTTTATAAAGAATCTCCTGACCATATCACAGGTTATTTTCTAAAAGATGTTTTTCTTGAATCTATTATCAATAAAAAAGGGGGAAATACACTTTCAACTATTAAACGAGAAATTCTAGTTTTTAAAGAAGATGCTAATATTTATGATGTCTTCAATCAATTTACAGAAAAAAGAGAGCATATAGCCGTTGTAATGGATGAATTTGGTGGTACCGCAGGACTTGTAACTATGGAAGATGTTTTAGAAACACTTTTAGGGCTAGAAATTGTAGATGAATTTGATCAAAATACTGATATGCAAGAAGTAGCTCGAAATATGTGGAAGAAACGTGCTAAACGCTTAGGTATCATTGATGAAAATGATTCTAATGAATAAGTAATTTTATGAAAATAGAGCATATTGCTATTTGGGTTGAAGATCTCGAAAAAATGAAATCTTTCTACCAGTTTTATTTCCAAGGTCAGTCAAATAAAATTTATCATAATCCAAAGAAAAAATTTTCCTCTTATTTCATATCTTTTGATGGTGAATGTCGTATAGAATTGATGCATAATCCATCTATTCTTAACTTAAAAAAAGAAAACCGTGCTTCTTTTCTAGGCATTGTTCATTTTGCTATTTCAGTAGGAAGTAAAAAACAAGTAGACCAATTAACACAACAATTAGAAAATGATGGTTATACCGTAATCAGCCAACCAAGAACTACAGGAGATGGTTATTATGAAAGCGTTGTTTTAGATCCTGAAAATAATCCTATTGAAATTACGATATAACGTATTTTTATTTTATTTGAATCCTTTTTTTAGTATATTTAATATCATCTTTTAAATACTAAAAAAATGAAAAAATTCAAACATCTTTTGGTTGCCTTAGATCATTCTAAAATGGATGAAGATCTAATCCAATATACTTCTTTTTTTGCAAACCATGTAAAAGCAAAAAGGATCTATTTTATTCATAATATAAAAAAATACGATTCTGATGAAATTCTTGATCGTCTTGTAGACTTTAAAACTATTCAAGAACAAATTCAAAAAGAAATTTTAGAAAAAATTCAAACCCATTATACGGGAAAAACCGATTATGAGTTAATTATTTCAAACGACCCATTTACAGAAAGTTTAATAAGCTACACTGTTTCACGTTTTAAAATCGATTTAACTATTATAGGTAAAAAAAATGATCTAGATCGATCAGCTACTTTAACAGGAAAACTTTTAAGAAGTTTAAAATGTAGTATGTTAGTAGTTCCTCAAAATCCAAGTAATCAATTTGATAATATTTTAGTAGGTACTGATTTTTCCGTTATTGCTCAACGTGCTGCCCGTATTGCTTTTAAACTACAAAAAAAAGGGACTCAAGTTAATTTTGCTCATGTTTATACTACTCCAAATCATTATTTACCTTTTTTAAAAGAGGAAAAAATAATTAAAATGACCGAACAATATGCTGATCAACAATTAGAAGAATTTATTACAAACGCTCAACTAAATGCAGCTCATTCTTCTTTCCATAAAATAAATAGAAAAGATGATAATATCAGTATTTGTCTACAAAAACTAGCAGATGAGAATCATTATGACTTACTAGTCATAGGAGATAAAGGACAGAACTGGCTATCTTCCTTTTTTATTGGAAGCGTTGCTGAAAAGCTTTATAACATTCCGATCTATACACCTACTTTGGTTGTTAAATAAAAAAAGTCCCGAGCTAATTCTCGGGACTTTTCATTATGTTTCAATCGTTTTACTTTACCTTTTTTTCCCTTTAGCTTGAAAATAAGGTTGAATTGATCTTGTTTTATAAACTTGTGTTGCTACCGGCATTAATGCATTCAAATCAGCAATACGTGTTTGTGGATGTGGGTGAGTTGACAAAAATTCAGGGGGAGCTTCTCCTCCACTTGCTGCTGACATTGCTTCCATTCGTTCCCAAAATGCAGGTGCAACTGTAGGATCATATCCAGCCAAAGACATAAATAAGATTCCCATTTCATCTGCTTCTGATTCATGCTTTCTACTATAACTTAACATTCCTACTTGAGAACCAATACCATAAGCCTGCATCAAAGCTTCTTGAGTTCCAGCACTAGCACCTCCAGCTCCAATAGCTACTGCAGCACCTCCTAAATTTATTAATTGACCTTGACTCATACGTTCCCCTCCATGGTTTGCAATAGCATGCGCAATTTCATGTCCCATTACAACAGCAACTCCAGCATCATCTTTACAAACAGGTAAAATTCCTGTATAAAAAGCTACTTTTCCTCCTGGCATACACCATGCATTTAATTGATCACTATCAATTACTTTATATTCCCATTGATAATTAGCTAGTGCATTCGGTTTTCCTATATCTTGAAAAAATTTCTCCACCGCTGCCTGAATTCGCTTTCCTACACGTTGTACTTGTGCATTATATTGTGGGTTTGCTGACACTTTACTTTCTTTTAAAGTTTGTTGATAGGCTGCAAACGACTGAGGAAACAAAGTAGATTCTGAAACCATACTTAATTGTTTACGACCTGTTACAGGATTTGTAGCACACCCTACAAACAATGCTATAGATAATAACCCAGTAATAATTTTTTTCATAATTACTATTTTTTCTTTTTACAAATATAAAAAGAAAAATCTTATAAAGTTATTTATTTTCTAACTTGAAAGATAACCAATGATCCAATTATCAGGGATATTTACAGGATTTCTTACATCATCAATAATTTTCTGAACAGTACTTAAAATAGTTTTTTATACACTTACAACATTATTATTCCATAACACCTGACATACCATTTTCTCGAATTCGAATCGACTTCAATAAAGCAACAATAACATCGGTAGCATTTAAAGGCTTCATTTGTGGGTAATCATCGATCTCAAGCTCTCCCATTATTTGAATATGCGTATTTCTCACGCTATTTACTTTAGAATCCGTACTTACCCATACAAACTCTCGTAATGATGGGGAGTAAGGTCCGTTACTGATAAATAAGCGCCCTTCTCTACCGGCTACACTCATTTCTTTGTTTGCAAGCATCGTCGACCACAGATTCAATGCCTTATCGATTCTTTCAGCTAAACTCCTCTCTGATCCCTTAGGGTAAGAGGTAACATCAAATTCGATAGATGAGTTTTTTCCGTTTCGGAAGGCAACTGTGTAGAGTTCCCGGTATGAACCATCCATGTCTTTTTCTGGAGCCAATGCGTGAACATAAATACCATCAGGAAAACACAAACCTAACCCATTCATTGATGCATGTTCATTGAGTTTAATATCCCTTGCTGCATCAACCATATTATTCGCTCTCTCATTAACATACTTGATTATATCAGTTTGTCTTCTAGGCAGACGTAAATCAGATATTTCATTAACAACCAAACTTCTTTGAATCTTACTATTATCAATCAATAAGTATGTCTGAAACACAAGGTCAGCATTTGGGTCGTTACGTAGGGCTCTAATATCAACATCGAGTACGGCTATTTTGATATCATTATCTATGTGTTTGATTATATACTCTGTCTGACTATATCGCTCATTGTTTTTCCTTTCTGCTTCGACAAAATCTAGCCAAGTGCGGATTCGATTTTCACCTAAAAGTAGCCCTTTGTTGTCTCGGCCACCTTCTGCCCCAACACCATAAGTACTGAATTGATACAGAGGATGAACATAACTGAGACTCATCAACTTCATATCTTCCGGCAAATCAATCAAGTAACGACCTAGGCATTGTGTTTGAAAAGCTACAGATTCTGGCCCTTCTAGTTGAGTATTAGATTCTGTGTATCGATCTTTATCAAAAGAACCTTGACAATATATGGTACTAATAGTTAATAATGCTATAATAAATCGAACAATTATTTTTTTCATAACTACTATGATCTATTCCTATAAATATAAAAAAAATTATAATAGCCTATTTTATATTTTTAATAAAAAAGAGGTTTATTATTTAAAATAAGCACTATATTTGCTCAAAATTTAAGAGGAAGGATTTGTTCTGATTGCAACCTCGTAAAAAAATGCTAAAGCAGTAATACTACAATAAGCAATCAGTTATCCCCTCATTTTATTTATTAAATATAGTTTATATAAAAATGGGATATTTATTTACATCTGAATCCGTTTCAGAAGGTCATCCAGATAAGATTGCAGATCAAATTTCTGATGCAATTTTAGATCGGTTTTTAGCTTTTGATCAAAATTCAAAAGTTGCAGTCGAAACATTGGTTACAACTGGGCAAGTTGTTTTAGCAGGAGAAGTACGTTCTTCAACTTATGTAGATGTTCAAAAAGCAGCCCGAGAAGTTATTTCAAAAATTGGTTATACGAAAAGTGAATATCAGTTTGATGCTAATTCGTGTGGTATTCTTTCTGCAATTCATGAACAATCACAAGAAATCAATCAAGGTGTTGATCGTGCAAATAAAGAAGAACAAGGTGCTGGTGATCAAGGAATGATGTTTGGTTATGCTACCAATGAAACGACTACCTACATGCCTTTAGCTTTAGATTTATCACATCGTATTTTAAAAGAATTAGCCAAATTAAGACGTGAAAATGCTGAAATTCAATATTTACGCCCTGATGCTAAATCTCAAGTTACCATTGAATATAATAACGATAATAAACCCGTTCGAATCGATTCAATTGTTATTTCAACACAACATGATGATTTTGCAGAGGATCAAGCTATGTTAGAAAAAATTAAATTTGATTTAATTAATATTCTAATTCCACGTATTAAAGCTCAATTATCGGAAGAGCTACAAGCCTTATTTACTAACGATATTGTTTACCACATTAATCCTACTGGAAAATTCGTAATCGGGGGTCCTCACGGAGACACAGGTTTAACTGGACGAAAAATTATCGTTGATACCTATGGAGGAAAAGGTGCTCATGGTGGAGGTGCATTCTCAGGAAAAGATCCTTCAAAAGTAGACCGTTCAGCTGCCTACGCAGCACGCCATATTGCTAAAAATTTAGTAGCTGCTAATGTTGCTGATGAAATTTTAGTACAAGTATCCTATGCTATTGGGGTAGCAAAACCTACAGGTATTTATGTCAATACGTATGGTACCTCTAAAGTGAATTTAACGGATGGTGAAATTGCTCAAAAAGTACAAGAATTGGTTGATTTAAGACCTTACGCAATTGAACAACGTTTAAAATTACGAAACCCAATATACAGCGAAACAGCTTCTTACGGTCATATGGGAAGAGAACCTCAAATCGTTCAAAAATCATTTACTAATACTGCAGGAGATACTGTTCAAACTGAAGTTGAGCTTTTTACTTGGGAAAAATTGGATTTAGTTGAATTATTTAAAGAAAATATCAAGTAATTACATTGTATTCATAAAAATAATTAAGAACATCATCTACTATTTTAAGTTAGATGATGTTCTTTTTTAAATTATCATAATGTTGGACTAATATTGTTTCCTCTTTTGACCAATTGTATTTTTCAATCACTTTTTGGTGTCCATTTTCTCCAAAATGATTTTCCTTATTCTGAATTATTTCCAAAGCTTTTTCACTAAATTGCTCAGGATTATCAAAATCATAAATCAATCCACTTTGACACTCTTTAACAATCCGTTCAATCGGATCACAATTTGAAGCCAAAACAGGTTTTTTCAAATACATATATTGAAATAATTTATTAGGAATCGTATGATCTGTATGAGAAGACTTTACATGTGGAATTAAACAGCAATCAGCTCCGGCTAAAAAATGCATCATCTTTTCATAGGGTTGATGTCCTAAAAAGAGAACTTTATTATCTATTTTCAATTCTTTCGCTTGCTTTTTCAAATTCTCAACATAACGACCTGCCCCTACTAAAACTAATTGCCAATCTGAAAACGATTGATTAACTAATGCTAATCCTTCTAAAACATATTGCAATCCTCTATGATAAGTAATTCCTCCTGCATAAATAAATGTAAATGGATTATATATCTCTTTTTCTTTTACTTCAAAAGGAATTGAAATCGTATTAGAAACAACTGCTATTTTATATTTAAAAATTCCTTTTTTAACTAATCGATCTTTAGCTTCTTCAACTACTACGATAATTTGATCTGCTACATTACAATATCGCGTTTCATAAGCTTCCCATTCTGAATTAGAACTTAGAATTCTTCCTAAAAAAGTTTTGGTATGTTCTGAAACAGAAAGAAGTCCTGCCCAATTTTCATGAAGATCTAGAACCCACTTAGCTTTTATTTTCTTTGCAACTTCATACCCTACTCTTGCTAAAGGCAAATCATGAATATGAAGTACCTCAAATTTTTCTTTTTTATTAATTTCAAATAAAAAATCTTTCCAAAATTTAAAATAAAGGGGAATTTTCAAAGCCGCAACACTCGCTTTTTTCAGTATAAAATTAGAAATTGGTTTTCGATGAATATGAATTCCCTTAAAAATTTCTTCAGAAGTACGATTTTGACGTGTAAAACAAGCTAAATGTACCTCATGACCTGCTTTGATCAAAGATAATGCTTCTTTCTCTACACGTTCATCTTCTGGAAATTCACGTTCTAAAACCATTAAAATCTTCATAAATCTAATTTATTTCTCCAAAATTAATCAAATATCCTAAATTTGCCTTATACATATTGTAATATGAATACCATTGCCAAGCAATCTTTCGGGTTTTCCATTATGAGTTACCTAGGTACTTTTTTAAGTATTCTAGCTTCCTTATTTTTATATCCTGAAAATTTAGAAATTCATGGTATCTTACGTTCTATTCTAACGGCTGGTGAATTTTTAGCTCAGTTATTCCTTTTTGGTAGTGCTCTAATGATGGTAAAGTTTTATCCTATTTTTAAAAATCAAAAAGGATTATTAGGTCTTGGTTTTTCTATTACCAGTATTCTTTTTTTATTTTTTTTAGGAATCTTTTTATTAAGTAAAGATTATATCATCAATTTAAATCTAATTAAAAATAAAGAATTTGCAGAATACACAATTTATAGTGTGTTTTTAGGCTTATTTCTAGGGTATAGCCAGTTATTAGTCAAATATATATCCAATTATAATAAAATTGCGGTTCCTTCTATTTTTGAACGATTTTTACCTCGAATCAATATTATTATAGCTTTCCTTTTAGGAGGCTATTTCGTTATTCTAAGTAAAGAACAAATGTTGCTTTTCTTTATTTTAGGTTATCTTATTATCATTATTTTACTTTTTTTATACCTCCAAAAATTTGAAAAAACATCTTCTCATTTTTTTCCAAAAAATCTAAGTAAAAGCCTGTCAAAACAAATGATTAACTTTGGTTTCTTTACTTTTTTGGCTTCTTTTGGTAGTTTGATGACTTTTAAAATCGATACTTTAATGATTCCTTCTATTTTAGAATTTAAAGATAACAGTATCTATTCTATTTGTTTTTCACTGGGAACTATTATAACAGTGCCTTTTATGGCTATTTATAGTATCTCATCTCCTAAAATCACCTCTTATTTGCATGATCACAAAATTGACTTACTAGAAAATCTTTATAAACAAACCTCTTTATTTTTATTTGCTTTTGGTTTATTGTTTTTTGGAGGGATTGTATTAGGCATACATGATTTATTTGAATTAATTCCTCGTGGAGAAAGCTTAAAAGCAGGTTATGGTGTAATTTACCTCGTTAGTTTTGGAAGTTGGTTTAGCATTTCTTGCGGCTTTAACGATCAAATTATTGCTTACTCTAAATATTATAAATTCAATATTATAGCCGTTTTAATTTTAGCAATTTTAAACATCTCATTAAACTATTATTTTTTAGAAATTAAAAAAACCGGTATAATAGGGCCTGCTATAGCTTCTTTAATCGCTATTGTATTATTTAATGTAGTAAAACTCATCTTCATTTATACAAAATATAAAATTCTTCCTTTTTCAATACAAACCATAAAAATTGGTTTTATAGGATTGATTACTTTCTTTATAGCCTATTCAATTCCCGTAATAGAAGCTCCTTTTCTTAACCTATTAATAAAATGTGGAAGTTTTTCTCTACTTTTTATTGGTAGTCTTTTTTATTTTAAATTAATTGATTTTAGATTTAAGTAATATTATCCCTTTTTAACCATTCAGAACGTGTTATTTTATAACGCCTATCCATACAATTCCATTCTTTACTAAAAAATTCAAAATGAAACTCCATAAACTTTTCAATAATTTTCATGGATTGTTTATTTTCAATAAAAACATCGGCAGTAATTATAGGTGAATTTAATTTTTCAAATCCATACTTTAGCAAACCTTCTGCTATTTCTGTACCATATCCCAATCCCCAATGTTTTTCTCTGAAGCGATATGCAATTTCATCTTCATTTTCATTATTTTTAATCAATCCACATATCCCAATGAACTCATTCTCCAAAATCACAGCCCATATTTTCTTTTCAGACTTTTGTTTACACAAATTAACAAATTCATCAAATTTTTGATCACTTTCAACTTTCGTTAATATTTTCATTGGTATAGGATTCATCACTTTTGGATTACCCATCATATCATAAAAATCCACTCGATCTGATTCAATCAAGTCTCTAACTATTAATCGTTTTGTTTTAAAAATCATCATACATTCAAATATACCTATATAATTTGTAACTTCGCATGATATAAAATCTCAACAATGCAACAAGACAACATGGTTTTCGGACTTCGTCCAGTAATTGAAGCTATCAATAGTGGAAAGACCTTAGATAGTTTATTTATTCAAACTGGATTAAAAGGTGAAATTTATGCAGAATTAAAAGGACTTATAAAAAAATACAATATTAGTTCCAAACAAGTCCCTGCAGAACGTTTAAATCGTTTTACACGAAAAAACCACCAAGGAATTGTTGCTTTTATATCGCCTATTGATTTTCATCGAATCGAAGATCTATTACCCAAATTATATGAAGAAGGCAAAACACCCCTTCTCCTTATTTTAGATCGTGTAACCGATGCACGAAATTTTGGTGCTATTGTTCGAACAGCAGAATGCACTGGTGTAGATGCTATTATCATTCCTAAAAAAAATGCAGCACCTATCAATGCTGATGCTATTAAAACTTCTACAGGTGCCATTTATAATATTCCAATTTGTAAAGAATCTGATTTAAAAGCTGTTATAGAATATATTCAAGACTATGGTCTTCAAGCAGTTGCAGCATCTGAAAAAACAAACGATACATTATATGATTTGGATATGAAAGTTCCTACTGCTATTATTATGGGAAGTGAAGAAAACGGTGTTTCGCTCTCATATATAAAAGCAGCTCAAAAAGTAGCTAAATTACCTATGTATGGTAAAATTGGCTCTTTAAATGTTTCGGTAGCTTGTGGTGCTTTCTTATATGAATGTGTCCGTCAGCGAATGGAATGATTCTTGTTATCTAATTAGTCACAAGGTTCTCAAAATTAAAAAATTACAAACGATTGTTTTTAATATAAATCACATGAAAAATCATCCTCTTATTCTTTTATTATTTATAGGAAATTTGTTGTTTTCTCAAACATTTGAACCTGTAGTTCCTCCTGATAATATTGGTGGTGTTGTTTTATTTAACCCCAATACCAATGACAACACACCCATTATTGAATTAGGCGAACAACTAATTTTAAAGTTTGATGATTTAGATGGTATTTACAAGCGTTATAACTATACCATAGAACGTTATACACATGATTGGCAACCTACCAACGCTTTTAGAAATGATTATATGATCGGTTTTAAGCAAGATTTTATATCAGATTATAAACAGTCTTTCAATACCTCTTCAAATTATACACACTATAACCTTATTTTTCCAAACAATAAAATAGGTATTAAACTTTCAGGAAATTATGTAATCAAAGTATTCCAAACAAATCCTCGAAAGCCTATCATCACTAAGCGTTTTGCTGTATATGAATCTGGTGCAGGACTTCAGACCTTGGTTTCACAAGGAAGAACACAAACCAATGAAACCCAAACCGTCTCTTTTGATGCAATTTATAACTCTCAACGTTTCGATTTAACACGAAATATCCAAGATGTTTGGGGAACAATTATTAAAAATAACAATTGGAACGATGCTTTATACAACTTAGCTCCAGATTTTGTAAATGATCAAAAACTAACCTTCAATTCCATTGACTATACCTTTTGGGCAGGAAATGAATACCGTTGGCTCGATACTAAAAAACGAGATGCTAAAGCTTTAACTACTGACCATATTGATCATGATAGTATCTATCATCATTACTTAATGATCGATCAACCTCGTGCGTTTAGTGGATATATTAACGAACCCGATTATGAAGGCGGTTACTACATTCGAACAGTTGATCAACTTGCAGAAGATAATATTGATACACAAGCCGATTATATTGATGTCCACTTTGCTTTTGAATCTTTTAATCCAAAAAATGATGTTGACATCTATGTTACCGGAGCATTTAACGATTGGCAGTTATCAGAACAAAATAAGATGGTTTTCGATAAAGAAAACCGTTATTATAAGCTCAATATGCTTTTAAAACAAGGAACTTATAATTATCAATATACCTTTACAAAAAAAGGGACTCACGAAATCATTTTTGAAGAACCTGAAGGAAACTATTGGCAAACAACCAATTTTTATAGCACCTTGCTATATTATCGTCCATGGGGACAACGCTATGACTTATTAATCGGTATGGGAAGAGTTCTATCTAGAGAATAGAATTTATTCCATTTTTTATATAAAAAATGCATAATTCATAATTTTTTGTTTTTAAAATTATGAATTATGCATTTTAAGTTTTTTACAAGTCCGTAAAACTATAATTATATACTATTTTATACTATATTGTTATTTCAACTAAAATCAAAGAGAACAATGAATGTAACACAGAGAACACTTTTATCATGTGTCGTATCAATTAGTATTTTTATTTCTTGTGAAAATGAAAGTCAACAAATTGATTCTACAACTCTATCTTCTAACACTACGACTTCTGATTTACTAACCAAATCTGAAATTGATCAAATTATTTATAACAAATTAGAAAAAAACGGGAAATTTGAATGGAATATGGTAGACGATCATGTTTTGATTAGCGCTTTAATTCTTTCAGATTCTATTGCCAGTATTGGGTACAATGCAACATCTTCTGATTACGTTAATTATGAATCTTTTAATCAAAGTGCTCGATCATTTGACGAGACCAAAGCTAAAATTAAAGCTATTTTTGCAACAACCTCAAGCAATCGATCTTTATCTACCTCAACTCAAAGTCAAAATTTCTTATACGAAGATAAAAACTTTCCTATAATAGATGTTAAAATCTACAACCAAGAAACACTAGATAGAGTTCGAGATGTAGGAAATATACGGTTTATAGAACCTGTTAACTATACTTTTAATGAATCTAACATAACGAGATCTAATAGTAGTTTAAGTTCTGGCTCAGGATGTGGTGATGTTGAAGCTCAATCCATTCATACCAATGATTATGTCACTATTTCTCCAAATGCTTTACAAAGTTGGAATTATACTTATATGAATATTCCTCAAGCATGGAATTATACAACAGGGAAAAATGTTACAATTGGAGTTATCGATTCAGGTGTTTTTCAAAAGCAAAGTATGTTAAATGGTCATTTTTCCATATCAAATGCAAATAGAAATGTAGAAAACTATGGAACTTATGTAGATTCATGGTGGCCATGGAGCACTGAAACAGATGGCGTCTGGGACAAATGCGGTCACGGTACCCAAATGGCAGGAATTGCTACAGCACCTCGTTCCAATAAAGGCACTCCCGTTGGCGTTGCTTATGATGCTAATTTAATTACAGTTAGAGCAACTAGTAATGTTGTTTTAGATAGTTATCATGAACAAAAAGGAGTGGCTAATGCATTACGTTTACTTGCCGATAGACCAGATGTTAAGATTATTAGTATGTCTTTAGGCCATATTGCATCTGTTGGACGTATTGAAGATGCTGTAAAATATGCATATGCTAAAGGTAAAATCATTGTAGCAGCGGGTGGAACTTCTACTACTTTTACAACTTGGTATGGTGTTATTTTTCCTGCCTGGATGCCTGAAACGGTTGCTGTTACAGGTATTACAGATGCTACTGATTATGAAACTTGTGATATTTGCCATGATGGTAAAGAAATTGATTTCACTATTGTAATGCAACGCTCTGGAAATGGAAACCGGAATGCTCTTACATTACCTCAAAATGGTTATGGTTCACGTTATGTAAGCGGTTCTTCTGCTGCTACAGCCACTTTTGCAGGTATTAGTGCTTTAGTATGGAGTAAATATCCTAATGAATCAAGAGAACAAATTTTAGACCGATTGAAAAAAGCAGGGGAATTTTACCCAAATAAGAATGGTGATTACGGTTGGGGAACTGTAGATGCTTTAAAAGCCATTCAATAATATGACTATTTTTGTCCTTATGATAGTGAATTAGTTATGACGGTGTTATTTTTTAAAATAATACCGTCTTATTTCCCAATCCATTTTTTAAAGTCTTTAACACGTTCTCTACTCACAATCATCTCTTCTTCAATGGATTGTATATTCAGCTTTAATCTAGAATTTGTATAGGAAATAATTTTTTCAATAGACGTTAACTTAACAATGTATTGCCTATTTACTCTAAAAAAAAGCATTGGATTTAATACATTTTCTAGTTCTTCTAATGATTCATCAATCCAATAACGTCTATTTTCTGTATGAAGATAGGTCACTTTATTTTCTGAAGAAAAACCATCTATATCCTCTGTATTAATAATTTTTAATTGTTGACCTACTGAAACAACAAAACGTTCTTTATACACTTTTTTTTGTTGAAAAAAGGGTTCAAGCTGATTAAAATTGAAGGGTTTCTGGTACGTTTTAAATTTATCAATTGCTCTTTTAAAATCTTCATTTAAAATAGGTTTTAAAAGATAATCAACACTATTCAATTTAAATGCTTTTAAAGTATACTGATCAAAAGCAGTCGTAAAAAGAACAAAGCTTTTCAATTCAAATGCTTTATAAATATCAAAACTCAACCCATCTCCCAACTGAATATCTGAAATAATTAAATCGGGTTGTTCATTTTTTTTCAACCATTTTTTTCCTTCTATAACAGAATGAACCATTGCTACAACTTCCAAACCATTACTTTTTGCCATTTTACTTAACTGACGTGCAGCTGGTTTTTCATCTTCTATAATTAATGTTCTAATCATTTTTCACTCATTTTTAATCCTATCAAAGGAATCCTTAATTCAAACCAATCTTCCGTTTGCTGTATTTCTAATTTATGATTCAACAACTCATAACGTTTTCTTAAATTACGCAATCCTATTTTATTAGAATGTAAAACTTCTTTCTTTTGGTAATTGTTCCTAATTATCAAACTATTATGATCTTCAACAATCATAATTTTCAAAGGATTCTCTTCCGAAATATGATTATGTTTTATAGCATTTTCTAATGCAGTTTGTAGAGTTAAAGGAACCATCTTTTTCATCAAACTGGATACTTCAACCTGTAATTCAATTCCCTTTTCAAACCGTTTTTGTAATAAATTAAAATACCGTTTTGCAAAGTTTATTTCATCTTCTAATACAACTACTTCTTGATCTTTAGCTTCTAAAACATATCGATACACTTTTGAAAGTTCTCCTACAAATTCTTGTGCCTTTTCCGGGTTTTCGTCAATTAATGCATGTAAAACATTTAAATTATTAAACAAAAAATGAGGATCAATTTGTGCTTTCAAAGCACTTAGTTCAGTTTCTTTCTTTTCTTCAATCAATTGAATTTCTCTTTTTTTACTTGCAATTAAAGCCTCATAAAAACCTTTTGCATGAAAGAAAAAAGAAAACATTAGTGCTAATACAAAGTAGAAAAATATTTTTAATTGACCTTTTCTACTCAATACATATTCCGATAATGTATATTGCTTTTCTGAATACAGTGATATTTCTGCATAAGATAATAATACCGATAGCGCAAACAACAACACTAAATTAGCTACAATTGTTATAAACAAACGATTTTTAAATGTGCTCCATGGGAAAAAACGATCTAATAATACAGCTAATAAAAATGACGGTATAGCAAAACAACTTGCTATAATTAACCAAAACAAAAAATATACAATAGGAGATGCATGGGTTGTAAAACGATCATTTACTATAAAAAATAAACCTCCTATACATAATGACAATACTAAGGCTACTACAATATTTTTAACTCCTGATTTCATTTATTTTACTATTTATAACGAATTTCTATTATTTTAATGATCTATTCAATAAAAAGTTACTGAACTGTTAATTTTTAGGGTTGAGTTGTCCCACTTTTCGAGTCCAATAAATCAAAACTGGAATAAATATGAAACTAGGAAGGATCCATACTAAAAATGCGGGTTCTACAAAACGAACATTAGTTACAACAAAAGCAGTAAACGCTGCAATATAAGACCCTATCATACGCTGAATATGAACTACTAGCCAAGCATTTTTATATTGATAACGATTCGTATACACTTTATAATCTGTTCTAATCATCAATAAGCCAAACATTCCTATAAAAATTGGAACTACCCCCATTGTATCCTTTAGTGTAAATAAATACATTCCCATTACGATAAATAGAACTAAAATACAGAACATACAACCCGAGATTACATAATCAAGAAAACTTGCCTTTTGATTTTGTAAACGGAGCAATCGTACACCCGTCCCAATTTTATATAAAACAAAAATCCCTAATACAGCTAAAAAACCATTCTCACGAATATACGATAATATTAAAGATGATATCCCTGTAACAATCATTCCATAACTATAAATCCATCCTATTTTATGATGCCATTTTCCTCCTTTCTTTATGCTTAAAACCAGCGCTCCAGAAAATAAACTTATAAACCCTCCTATAATATGAAGGGTTAAAAATAAATTAAATACGGTTTCCATTCTACTTTATCATTTTCATTGTTACTTTCTCATCTTGCTTAATTTCTATAGCAAAATGTTCAAATGTTGGATTTTCTCGTGGAATGTACTCATTTGAAAAAGCATACCATTCTTTCCCATAATCATAAAAATAATTTTCATTCGTATCTACAAACGCAACAATTCCATATCTACCTTGAGGCAACTCGAACCTTACTCTATTTGAATCTTTTGCAACCTTTTTAGAAACAGCTTCTACAGCTTCATATTTTCCCCATTTTTCTTGAGAATCAAAAACAGCAATCATTAAAGCTCCCTCTTCTGGAGTATTCTCAATTTCTAATTCTAACGATACTGTTTCTTGTGCTTGTACCATCATTAAACTACTTAAACTAAATCCTAATGCTAAAAAAAATGTTTTCATTTTAAATTCTTTTATAATTATAGTACAAAGATCATATGGAAGCTTCTATTCTAAAATTATTTATATCTGAACTGTTATTTTTAAGTTCTCAACTGTCATTTTCTATTTTAAAAAGTATTCTTTGGCTCTCTTTGAATTATTTTCAATACCTATCGAAATACATTTCATTATCTAAAATTTTCATCGTAAATTAGAGCCACATTTTAAAAGAATAATAATTATGCCTAAAGGAATTTATTATGTTCCAAAAGCTGTAAACGAACCAATCAACAGCTATGCACCAGGAACTCCTGAACGATTAGAATTACAAGCCAAATACAAAGAGATGTACAATACTGTTGTGGATATACCACAATATATAGGTGCAGACGAAGTACGTAGTGGTAACAAAGTTTCCATTCATCCTCCTCATGATCACCAACATACCGTTGGATTTTTTCATGAAGGAAATTCAGATGATGTTAAAAAAGCAATCGAAACGGCTTTAGAAGCTCGTGAAAAATGGGCTGCCCTAGCATGGGAACAACGTGCTTCTATTTTTTTAAAAGCAGCTGAATTAATTGCTGGACCTTACCGTGCAAAAATTAATGCGGCTACTATGATTGGACAAAGTAAAAATGCTTTCCAAGCAGAAATTGATTCCGCTTGTGAATTCATTGACTTTTTACGTTTCAATGTTCAATACATGACAGAAATATACGGTGAGCAACCTATTTCTTCTCCTGGTGTTTGGAATCGTGTTGAATACCGCCCTTTAGAAGGATTTTTATATGCTGTAACACCTTTTAACTTTACGGCAATTGCTGGGAATTTACCTTCTTGTATGGCTATGATGGGGAATGTAGTAGTTTGGAAACCTTCTGATAAGCAAGTTTATTCCGCTCAAGTTATTATGGAAGTATTCAAAGAAGCTGGATTACCTGATGGTGTAATCAATATGGTTTTAACAGATCCTGTTGAAACAACTCAAATTTGTTTTGAACACCCTGATTTTGCAGGAATCCACTTTACAGGTTCTACTCATGTATTCAAAAAATTCTGGACACAAATAGGAAATAATATTGATCTTTATAAAACATACCCTCGAATTGTAGGTGAAACAGGTGGTAAAGATTTTATTTTTGCACATCCTTCAGCTCATGCAAAACAAGTAGCAACAGCTATTTCTCGTGGTGCATTTGAATATCAAGGACAAAAATGTTCAGCTGCTTCTCGTGCTTATATTCCAAAAAGTATCTGGAATGAAGTTCGTGATTTTGTAAAAGCTGATCTTGAATCTTTCAAAGTAGGAACTACACAAGATTTTGGAAACTTTATCAATGCCGTAATCAGTCAAGAATCATTTGATAAAATCAAAGGATTTATTGATCGTGCTAAAGATAGTACTGATGCTGAAGTTATCATAGGAGGAACTTGTGATGATTCTGTTGGATATTTTGTACATCCTACCGTTATTGAAACAACCAATTCAAAATACGAAAGTATTTGTGATGAGATTTTTGGACCTGTTATCACCGTTTATGTTTACGAGGATGAAGATTGGAAAGATACATTAGAATTAATTGATGGAACGTCTGTTTATGCTTTAACGGGGGCTATTTTCTCACAAGATCGTTATGCGGCTGATTTTGCAACCAAAGCTTTAGTTAACGCTGCGGGTAATTTTTATATTAACGATAAACCAACTGGTGCTGTTGTAGGACAACAACCATTTGGAGGAGCTCGTGCGTCAGGAACTAATGATAAAGCAGGTTCTGCTCAGAATTTATTACGTTGGGTATCTCCTCGTACTATTAAAGAAACTTTCGTTTCTCCTACAGATTATCGTTATCCTTTCTTAGAAGATAGTGCTGTTGAAACCGTAGAAAAAACAGTTCAAAATGTTGAAGCTGAAGTTAAAAACGTAGTAAATAAATTAAAAGAAATTGGAAAAGATATTACAAAAGATTGGTAATATTCATTCACATACTTTTTTAAAAGACCATTCTAACGAATGGTCTTTTTTAGTATATTAGTAAAACTATCATCTCATCATTACTAAAAACTCTAAAACTTAATAACTACATAAAATGAAACATACTATTATCCTATTCTTAATTAGTTCCTTAAGCTTTTCTTATGTAAGTTCACAAGAAAACAAAGTTGATCCTTCCAAAATTAAAGACGATTTAAATGAAATTATTTCTGATTTAGGACAAAACTATATCTATCTCGAAGAAAAAAATGTTGATTTAGCTTGTATTAAAAAATACTACGAAAACCAAATACAACATATTAAAACAAAAGATCAAACTGTTCTTTTATTCGAATATTTATTAGATGAGTTTTATGATAGTCATTTAATTTTAAACACCAATGTAAATGAATCATTTCGATTATTCTCACCTGTTTATGCATTATTTAAAAATGAGAAACCTATCGTTTCAAGCATTTGGCAATCCCAAATAGAAAATCTTGATCAGAATTTAATTGGCGCCGAACTACTAAAAATAAATGGAATTGATTTCAGCAAAGCTATTGAACAATTTCCAACACAATGCAATAACAAAAATTCATTAGCTGTTAGAGAATGGATACTCAATAAAATATTAGCGGGGCAATATAATAAACCTAGAGTCTTAACCTTAAAATTACACAACAATAAAATTATTCAATTTGATTTAGATAAGCTTAAAGTTAAATCGAACACTGAACTTCTAACATCAACTATAAAAGATGACATTGGAATAATAAGAATTCATAATTCTTTAGGAAACAATAACCTTATCAATGAATTTGATAAAGCACTTCATAATTTGATCCATACTAAAGGATTGATTATTGATTTGAGAAATACTGTAGATGGGGGAAATTCTTATGTAGCCCGAGGAATCATGGGGCGATTTATTGACCAATCAAAACCTTATCAAAAACATTGGACAATTGAACAATATGATAGAGATACAAAAATTGAAAGAAGTTGGGTTGAATATGTAAGTCCTAGGAAAGAAACCTATAAAAAACCTATTATCATTTTAGTAGGTCGCTGGACAGGAAGTATGGGAGAAGGAATTGCAATTGGATTTGAGGGTATGGAAAGAGCCACTATAATGGGTACCGAAATGGAGCGATTAGCTGGTGAGGTGAATAATTTTTCATTTCAAAATCAAAAATTTGGTTATCAACTTTCAACTGCCAAATTATTCCATATTGATGGAACACCAAGAGAACAATACATTCCAAAACATTATATACAACAATCCACTATAAAAAAAGATGAAACACTTCAAAGGGGAATTGAATTAATAAAAGAAATCATCAAATAGAGTAACGATCTAAATTATTTATCTAGTAAATCAAAAAAAGAGCCCATTACAGGCTCTCTTCACAATTTAATTAATATAACACATTTTTAAAACTTCAATGTTCCTAATTTAGCTTTGAATAGATTTAATTTTTCAAAAGATCTTTGATTAAAAAATGAAATCTTTTTATTTCTAGCCAATTCTTCATAATACTGAATTCCTTTTAAAAGGTTTTCTTTATATTCTTTTACTTTTTTTGCTGGTCTAGAAGATACATCTTCTTTTATCGTCTGGTATTTCTTTTCTATATCTTGAATGTACAACGACAACTCTTTAATGAAAACATTGGGTCTATTTTGATCGTTCATTACATTTTCTTTTCCATAAATATGACTAATCATCTTTTTTAAAGAAACCTTCTGATTAAAATAGGCCATATTAGGCCCTGGGCAAACTGAAACTCCAGTTCCATCTTTCTTTTCATTTTCATCATATCTAATAAAAGCTGCTTTAGAAAGACCTTGACACAAACATTCTTTTTCTATAATAGAGCATGCTAATTCTTCGCTAATATCATCACAATCTTTAAATTTAAAATCTTGATATTTTCTTGAAGCCGTACATACTAAATCTTCTGTATATTCCTTATTACTGATTAAAAATTTCTTAGTACATGGGCTTCCAGGACGATTTTTTTCATACAAAGCTCTTCCTTCTGCCTTTTTTGAACTATTTTTTAAATTATTAAAAGGAACTCCTAAAGGAGAGGCATCACTCAAATACAAATCTTTTTCCGTTGCCTGAGCTAATTTATCTTTAGTATCTTCATCAATAGTTACAGCTTCATCAACCAATAAAAACGGAGAACCCCAACCTACTGAATCCACCTTATAATGATCAATTAAAAAATTATGTTCTTCAGCCGTTCCAATTCCTCCTTGAGCAGTAATTGCTATATCGACCTCTTCCTGAGCATTATAATTTTTACTTATTAAAGCTTTATTATATATCTCTTTCAATTCCTGAACTAAAGCATCTTTCTTGTTCTTAAATTCCTCTAAAATAGGTCCCATCAACAATCCATTCGTAGCAAAAGCATGCCCTCCACAATTTAAACCTGACTCTAATCGAAACTCAGAAACCCAAAGTCCTTTTTTAGCAAAAAACTTTCCTTGAATCATAGCTGATCGAAAATCACTCACTTTAACAACAATTTTCTTCTTTAATTCTCCCTTTTCATTTGGAAAGAAATCTTTAAACTCCTCAAAATAAGCATATAATCTAGGATTCATTCCTGCAGAAAGAACCAATGACGAATTTAATTTACTATTTGCAAACCCTCTTAAAGCTGCATGAGCATCATTAAAAATGGATGGTAATTTCACTTTCCCTTTGAAATTTTCCTTGTCAATTTTTGTCATAATATTTACATCAATTGATCCTTTTGAAAAGTTTTTCAAAGTATCTGTATTGGGGAATAATTCTTTCAAATCATTCATTGCTTGTTGAGAATTCTCTTGAAGTGATTTTTTCATTTTTGAATAGCGATCTTCCACTACCTCATGAATCAAATCCAAATAAGCTGTAATCCTTTTTGCTCTCGAATCTTCCTCTTTTTCTTCAATAGGCTGATATTGAATTCCCATCTTTTTAGAATACACTTTACGCATACGTTCAATTAAATCATCGTCAACCAATGATATAACAGATGATATTCCTAAATGCGCTACTTTCGCAGGAGAATCAATTGTATAACTAGTTCCCATAACAGGAATATGAAATGAATGTTTCAATTTTAAACTGATTAAAAAAATTATAATTCCAAATATAAGGCTTTTACCTATTTCATATCTTTTAATACCAATGCATGCATAATAAATTAAACGATTTTACATTTTCTTAGTTTCCATCTTAAGGATTTATATGAAAAAAGTTATCTTTGAGTTTTAAATAAAATAAAGAATGAAATATTTAAAATTTGTTACGTTATTCCTTATTGGATCTTTGTTTTTTATCAAATGTACATCTTCTAAAGAAAAAAATACAGTGACAGCTCATCAAGATAATATTCAATTAATTTATCGTTATAATTTAGATAAAATTGATACTGTACTTACTAAAAAAAATCAAGCCGTTGCTTTTAATTTTGATGAAGAACTGCAAAATGGAATGCTTTTTCACCCTAAAACGAACACTCGTATTCCACTTTATTTAGGAAATAATAAAACAAATTCTGTTATTATTGATAGTTTGAGCAATCGTCAACTCTATTTTCACTATAACGGAGAAAATGCCCCTATAAATCAATATATTTTAAAAAGTTTTGATGCTCAACAAATGCTTATGAGAGGGATGCAAGATGATTATCCTTCATTTAAAGCCATTATCAATAAAGCCGTATCATTAAGAAGAGCACAACTGGATAGTCTTTCTGATGAGGATTTCAAAAAAATTGAAACCATCACAATTGATTACCTTCCAAAGAATTTAAAATTAACATATGCTTTTCAACATGCACTACGAGAACAAAAAAACGTAGACTCAATTGATTCAGAAATCACACAACTAATTAATGAAAAGCCAATTGAGGATCCTTCTTTATTAAAATCAGATAGTTATAAAAACTATTTGAATATGATGAGTCAAATTAACTTTTTTAAAACAAATCCTGATCTATTAAACTCCATTTACGATCATTTGATTTATAGCCAACATTATTTTCAAAATGAAGAAATTATTGCTACTGTAGGTGAAAACTTGATTAACTTGTATCTTAAATTTACAAAAGATACTTCTCATGATAATGAAGTAAAAGATTTTATTAATCAATACATCACAAAAACAGCTAAAAAAGAACAATTTTTAAATCAATTTAAAGAACGAAATAAGTTTTCAAAAGGACAAACTGCTCCTACCTTTTCAGGTATCGATATTAATGGTAAAACCATCCATTCTACTGATTTAAAAGGTAAATACTTAGTTGTAGATGTTTGGGCTACTTGGTGTGGTCCCTGCATTAAAGAAGCCCCTTTTTTCAAAAAACTTGCTGAACAATATAAAAATGATGATCGAATAGAATTTATTAGTATTTCAATTGATCAAAATAAAAAGGCTTGGGAAAAATTCCTTCAAAAGGAAAAACCTTCTTGGTTAAATCTTTGGGTAGAAAATGATTTTCAATCTTCATTGGCTCTTGATTATGAAATTAAAGGAATTCCTTACTTCATGATTATTGATCCTGATGGAAAATTTGCTACTTCATCAGCAAGTAGACCTTCTGATAAAATGGGAGAACAAATTACACACTTACTAAAGTAAAATAGTCCTTCATAATATACCAAGACCACACAATGTGGTCTTTTTTCATTAATTTTACCTTTTTAATCATCGTACTTTGGAAAATAACAATCAAAATTCAGTCAATTTAAATAAATTTATTAGTCAAACTGGAGTATGCTCTCGAAGAGAAGCAGAAAAATTTATTACGGCTGAACGCGTAACTATTAATGGTAAAATTGCACAATTAGGAAATCGTGTTTTTGAAGGTGATATAGTAGAAATTGATGGAAAACCTTTAAAAGAAAAACCTAAAACATTATATATTGCATTTAATAAACCTATTGGTATTGTTTGTACAACGGATCGCAAAGAACCTCGTAATATCATTGATTATATTAACCATTCTGAACGTCTTTTCCCTATTGGTCGCTTAGATAAACCTTCTCAAGGATTAATTTTTCTTACCAATGATGGAAATATTGTCAATAAAATTTTACGTGCGGGTAATCATCATGAAAAAGAATATATTGTTACTGTAAAAGAGAAAATCACTTCTGAATTTATAGCACGAATGGCTAAAGGAGTTCCTATTTTAGGCACTATTACTAAAAAATGTAATGTTAAAAAAGTAAATGATTTCACTTTTAAAATTATCCTTACACAAGGTCTAAACCGTCAAATACGACGCATGTGTGAATACTTAGGTTATGAAGTAACGAAGTTAAAACGTTTACGCATTATGAATGTAAATCTTCAAGGTATTAAAGTAGGTGAATGGCGCGAATTAACAGAAGATGAAATGCATAAAATCAATCAAATGATTGCACATTCTTCCAAAACAGAAGAAGCTTCCAAAGATCACAATCGATATAAAAAAAGAAACTATAGGAAAAGTCGTTAGTAATAATTTAGTTTTTGATTATTATACAAACCCAGCTTTAACATTGAAATATAGATACTAAAACAACGTGTCTTGCTTTCCATTCGGTGTTCTGCCCAAATGACGATAAGCTAATTCAGTTACTTCACGCCCTCTCGGTGTACGCATCAAATAGCCTTCCTGTATTAAAAATGGTTCGTAAACCTCTTCTATCGTACCTGCATTTTCACCTACTGCTGTAGCAATGGTCGTAATTCCAACTGGTCCTCCTTTAAATTTATCAATAATTGTAGTTAAAATACGGTTATCCATTTCATCTAAACCGTTTTGATCAACATTCAAAGCATTCAAACCAAATTCTGCAATTTTTTTATCAATGGTTCCATTTCCTTTTATCTGAGCAAAATCACGTACACGGCGTAATAGAGCATTCGCAATACGCGGTGTTCCTCTACTTCTTCCCGCTATTTCAAAAGAAGCATCTTCATGAATAGGAACATTAATAATTCCTGAACTTCTTGTAATAATATGACTTAATAATTCTGAATTATAATAATGCAAACGACAATTAATTCCAAAACGAGCTCGCATAGGTGCTGTTAAAAGCCCAGAACGTGTCGTTGCTCCAATTAATGTAAAAGGATTTAGATCGATTTGAACCGAACGTGCGTTTGGACCTGTTTCAATCATGATATCAATTTTATAATCCTCCATTGCAGAATATAAATACTCTTCTACAATAGGTGATAAACGATGAATTTCATCAATAAATAAGACATCACGTTCTTCCAAGTTTGTCAAAAGCCCTGCTAAATCTCCTGGTTTATCTAAAACCGGTCCTGAAGTGATTTTAATCCCAACACCTAATTCATTAGCAATAATATGAGCCAAAGTTGTTTTCCCCAATCCTGGAGGACCATGCAATAACACATGATCTAGAGCTTCATCACGCTGATTTGCTGCTTTTACAAATACCTCCAAATTTTCTATCACTTGAGGTTGCCCTGCAAAATCATCAAATAATTGCGGACGCAGACGCTTTTCTAGTTCTAAATCTTCCGAAGGAAAATGTGTTTTATCGGGGTCTAAATATTCTTCCATTTAAAAACAAAGATACGATATTAATATTTTCTATAAATAAAATTCCTATTTCCTTCCTAATTAATGTAATTTTGCCTTATGTCAGAGAAATGTTGTGATTTAAATGAAACGGTTCATGCCTTTTACAATCAATTAAAATACTTTATTTTTAATCGAGTTAAAGATCAAGCTCTAGCAGAAGATTTAGTACAAGAGGTCATGTTACGCTTAATAACAGCTCACTCCAAAGGAACTTCCATTCATAATTTAAAAGCTTGGCTTTATCAAATTACTCGTAATGTCATAGCTGATTATTATAAAAAAAATAGTACTGAACCTACTCTTTCTCTTGATGGTGAACTTGATTTTATAAGTGATTCTGAAGTCTCCATACTACTCTCTGATTATATTGTTCCAATGATTTCTTTACTACCTGATCAATATGCAATTCCATTAAAATTACATGATATTGAAAAAAAATCTCAAAAAGAAATTTCAACACAACTTCAAATTGGCTTATCCGCCACGAAAATGAGAATCCAAAGAGCAAGAACCAAATTACGAGAACTTTTTATCGAATGTTGTGAAATTGAATACAATAAAAATGGGACTATAATGTCGTGTACGATTAAAGATTCATGCACTCCTCTAAAAAACATTCAAGAAAATTTACATAGTAAAACACTATAAATAAATATTTTAAATAATTTTTTTAAAAAAAATCATTTATTTATGTGACTTTTATGTGCCTTTTTCAGACTACCTAATAAACGTTTATAACATTAAAAACATTTATTATGCGTACAGAAATTAAAATTTTACATTCATCTTGCTGTGGAAAAGGATCTCCAATAAAAGAACAAATAGAAAATGTTGCAAAGGAAAAAGGTATTGATTTTACTTTAGAAGAACTCACAGAAATGCAAGACACTATGGTTTATGGTACTACTGTATTTCCTTCTATCGTTGTAAATGATAAAGTTTATCCTTACAAAAATTACAACACAAATGAAAAACTAGCTTCTATCTTATCCTAAACACATACCATGGAAAAATTAGTTTATTTTTTATCTAAAATAGCCGATTATTTAGTTTATGATCTATTTGGTTTAGCAGAAAATGATTTGTTTTCAAAAGCCTTACATTATTTTATTATAGGTTTTTCAGAAATTGTCATTCTAGTGATTATCATAACGTATATCATGGGAATTATTACCAGCTATTTACCACTAGATAAAATACGTCATTATTTGGAAAAACATAAAAGCTTAGGAATAGGTAATGTTTTTGCCTCTATTTTAGGTGCAATCACACCTTTTTGTTCTTGCTCCTCTATTCCACTCTTTGTTGGAATGATGCAAGCTCGTATTCCTTTAGGTATTGCACTGTCTTTTCTTATTACCTCTCCTTTAGTTAATGAAATTGCTATTGTCCTTTTTTGGGCAACCTATGGTTGGAAAGTAACGCTTATTTACATATTGTCAGGAATCACTTTAGGCGTTATTGGTGGAATAGTACTTGAAAAAATGGGCATGGCTCAACACGTTGCTGATTGGGTTAAAAATTTAAATACACAAAAAGTAACGCCTGAAAAAGATCAACGAAGTTTTATTCAACGTATACCTGAGATTCATCGTGAAGCTATACAAACCCTAAAAAAGTTGATTCCTTATATTTTTGTAGGTTTGGCTATTGGTTCCTTCATTCATGGTTTTGTACCTGAATCTTTTTTTGAAACCTATATTTCAAAATCCAATCCTTTAGCAGTCCCTATAGCTGTTATTTTAGCCATCCCTCTTTATATTGATGCTGTTGGTGTCTTACCTATTATAGAATCCTTGATTAGTAAAGGAGTTCCTATGGGGACCGCTATCGCTTTTATGATGGCTTCTATCGGACTTTCTTTTCCTGAGGCTTTACTCTTAAAAAAAGTAATGAAAAAGAAACTAATTGTTGCTTTTTTTAGCACCATTGGTATCGGTATGATTCTATCTGGATATTTCTTTAATTTAATCTTTTAATACATTATGAAATCGTTGTTCTCCTCTATAAGTGCTATTTTCCTTGCTCTATTAGCCTGTACTTGCTGTGTAGGACCTTTTTTGGCTTTAGCAGGACTCATTGGTGTCAGTGCTTCTCAACTTGCTTGGCTAGCTAGTGTTAAAAACTACTTAATTGCTTTCAGTTTGATGGTTATCTTTTACAATTTATACAAAGCTTATTTTCCATCTAAAAAGCAAGACTGTTGTTCTATAGACGAAAACCAACCTACATTACAAAAAAACGAACAAAAAATAGTCTCTTTTTTTCAATCTAAATTATTCTTATGGAGTATCGCAATAGTAACCCTATTGATTTTACTTCTTCCTTATTTAACCAATTAAAAATTCATATGAAAAATTTATTTAAGTCAACCCTTTTAAGTTGTGTAACCCTTCTTTTTATAGGATGTGGAGAAAGCAATGCACAGCAAACAATTACTGAAACTAGTAAACAACAATCCAAAAATCTTACAAAAAGAACCTATACATTACAGAATTTTAAACAATCCTGTTGTTCAAAAATTGTAGATTATTCATTAAAAGAAGTAGAAGGTTACATAAAATCAGAAGCCAATATAGATCATCAGCAAATTACGGTTTGGTATGATTCATCAAAAGCCACAGAAGATCAAATAAAACAAGCTATTAATCAAACAGCTTATAAGATAGAATAGAACATGGCATTATAACCCTCTCTTTTTTATCATCTTATTAAGTAAAAATTATATACATTTTAATTTTTTGTTCGCTTTTTTTTAAATAACTTGAATTCAAATTAAAATATACAACACTAATATGAAAAAAATAGTATTAGGAGCCATCCTCTCCTTACTCTTTGTCATTACAAATGCTCAAGAGTTTCCAAAACTAGATAAAAGTCCACACGACATTGCAACTTATAAGACCAGTAGAAATGAACCTACTCTAGCAAAAGTTGTTTATGGAAGACCTCAACTAAAAGGGAGAACCATGATTGGTGATAAAATTCCTTATGGAAAAATCTGGCGGACAGGTGCTAATGAAGCTACAGAAATTACCTTTTTCCAAGATGTAACTTTTGGAGGAAAAGCGGTAAAAGCAGGTACCTATTCTTTATTCACAATTCCTAATGAAAAAGAATGGACCATTATATTAAATTCTGATTTAAACACATGGGGAGCCTATAGCTATGACGAAAAAAAGGATGTTGTACGATTCAATGTACCCGTTCAACATGTTGATAAAGTACTTGAAGCTTTTTCTATGGATTTTGAAAAAGAAAATCTTTTTATGGGATGGGATACAATACGAATCGCTATTCCTATTCAATTTTAAAAAAATATATCTTATATAATAAAAAAACCACTTCAAAATGAGGTGGTTTTCTTTTATCCATTACTTTTTTAACTTCCTTAAAAATTGTAAATTCGCCTCTTTATAAGATTGTCTTGTCTTCTTGAATCATTTTCAAGATGACATTAAAACAATTTTTAGATATTTTTAGATAAAAAGCATGGAATACAATTTCAAAGAAATCGAACAACGTTGGCAACAATATTGGGCTAACAAACAAACATTTAAAGTAGAGAATCATTCAAACAAACCTAAGTATTATGTGTTGGATATGTTTCCTTATCCTTCGGGAGCCGGATTACACGTTGGACACCCATTAGGTTATATTGCTTCTGATATTTATGCACGTTACAAACGTTTAAAAGGCTTTAATGTTTTGCACCCTGCCGGTTATGATTCTTTTGGTCTTCCTGCAGAACAATATGCCATTCAAACAGGACAACATCCTGCTATTACAACCGAAACCAATATTAATACGTATCGTAAACAATTGGATAAGATTGGTTTTTCTTTTGATTGGTCGCGTGAAGTTCGTACTTCTGATCCTTCTTACTATAAATGGACACAATGGATCTTTCTTCAATTATTCAATGCTTGGTATAACAACGATACCCATAAAGCTGAAAAGATTGAAACCCTTATAGAGCAATTTAAAAAAGAAGGAAATACAACCGTAAATGCTGCTTGTGATGAAAACGTTATTTCCTTTTCAGCAGAAGAATGGAATGCATTTAGTAAAAAACAACAAGAAGAAATTTTATTGCAATACCGTTTAACTTACTTAGCTGACACAGAAGTTAATTGGTGTCCAGCTTTAGGAACCGTTTTAGCAAACGATGAAATTGTAAACGGTGTTTCCGAACGTGGAGGCTACCCTGTGATTCGTAAAAAAATGACACAATGGTCTATGCGTATCTCTGCTTATGCGGAACGTTTGTTACAAGGTTTAGAGCAACTCGATTGGACCGATGCTTTAAAAGAATCACAACGCAACTGGATTGGAAAATCGCAAGGGGCTTCTGTTGAATTCGGAGTTCAAAATTCGGAATTCAAAATTGAAGTATTCACCACGCGTCCTGATACTATTTTTGGGGTAACGTTTATGACCTTAGCTCCTGAACATGAATTGGTACAACATATTACAACACCTGAATACAAAGAGGCTGTTCAACAGTATATAGAAGAAACATCAAAACGTTCTGAACGTGATCGTATGGCGGATGTAAAAACCATTTCAGGACAATTTACTGGAGCCTATGCCATCCACCCATTTACAGGAGAAGAAGTTCCGATTTGGATTGGAGATTATGTTTTGGCAAGTTATGGGACAGGTGCCGTTATGGCCGTTCCTTGTGGTGATGAGCGTGACTATGCTTTTTCAAAACATTTTAATATCCCTATAAAAAATATTTTTGCTGATATTGATATTTCAGAGGAAGCCTATACAGCCAAAGAGGGTACGATAAAAATAGCTAATTCAGACTTTTTAGATGGTTTAACAGTTAAAAAAGCCACTAAACTCGCTATTTACGAAATCGAACAACGTGGTTTCGGAAAAGGGAAAACCAATTATCGTTTACGAGATGCTGTTTTCAGTCGTCAACGTTACTGGGGAGAGCCTTTCCCTGTGTACTATAAAGACGGTATGCCTCAAATGGTTGATGCAAAACATCTTCCTGTTGTGTTACCTGAAGTTGAAAAATATTTACCTACAGAAGATGGTGATCCTCCTTTAGGACGTGCAGACATATGGGCTTGGGATACTAATGAGAATACAGTAGTCAGTAATCAGAATATAGATCATAAAACCGTGTTCCCTTTAGAATTGAATACGATGCCGGGTTGGGCAGGTTCATCATGGTATTTTAATCGCTATATGGATGCGCAAAATACAGAAGCATTTGCAAGCCAAGAAGCATTGAATTACTGGAAAGATGTGGATTTATACATTGGAGGTTCAGAACATGCTACTGGGCACTTATTATACAGTCGTTTCTGGCAAAAGTTTTTATTTGATTTAAACTATGTTCCTGTAGATGAGTTTGCAAAAAAATTGATTAACCAGGGTATGATTTTGGGGAATTCAGCTTTTGTTTATAGAATTAATGATACCAATCAATTTGTATCTCTAAAATTAAAAGATCAATATGAAACCACGCCCATTCACACGGATGTTACCTTTGTAAATGGCGATATTTTAGATATAGAAAAATTCAAAAACTGGCGTCCTGATTTTAAAGATGCTGAATTTATATTAGAAGATGATGGAACGTATCGTGTAGGATTTGAAGTGGAAAAAATGTCTAAGTCGAAATACAATGTTCTTAATCCGGATGATATCTGCAACGAATATGGTGCCGATAGCTTACGTATGTACGAAATGTTCTTAGGACCTATTGATCAAGCAAAACCATGGAATACCAATGGATTAAGCGGTGTATACGGTTTCTTAAAGAAATTCTGGAAATTATTTTTTGAGAATTCAGAATTCAATGTTCAAGATTCAGAACCGACAAAAGAGGAAATGAAGATTTTACATACGGCTATAAAAAAAGTAGATGAAGATATTCAAAACTTCTCGTTTAATACATCGGTAAGTACATTTATGATTGCTACTAATGATCTACTAAAATTAAAATGCAACAAACGAGCTATCTTAGAGCCGTTGACGATCTTACTTTCTCCTTATGCTCCCCATATTGCAGAAGAATTATGGTCAAAATTAGGTTATGAAGAAAGTATTTCGTTTGCTAATTTCCCTGTTTTTGAGAAAAAATGGTTGGTAGAAAGTTCAAAAGAATATCCTGTATCGTTTAATGGAAAGATGCGTTTTAAAATCGAATTACCATTGGATATGCCAAAAGACGAAATGGAAAAAGTTGTAATGGCAGATGAACGTACACAGAAATATTTAGACGGGCGTGAACCTAAAAAGATCATTATTGTACCTGGAAAGATTATTAACATTGTAGGATAATCACCTTGTTATTTAAGATAATACAAACCTTGTCAAACTTACCTTTGACAAGGTTTTTTAGTTTGAAAAAATATTCCCTGATAGAAGAACATTTCACAACCTTATTCTTTTTTTGTATTTTTAGATGACATCAATATATTTCAATATGCAATCAAATGCAGCTACACCAGAACAATACATAAATGAGTTACCTGAAGAACGAAAAGAGGTCATTCAGAAGCTTCGTCAACTTATCAAAGAAAATCTACCAAAAGGATTTGAAGAACAAATGAGTTATGGAATGCTAGGATACGTTGTACCCCATAGTCTTTATCCAAAAGGGTATCATGTGAATCCTACTTTACCTCTACCCTTTTTAAATTTGGCTTCACAGAAACACTATATTGCTTTATATCACGCTGGAATTTATGCAAATACTGAATTGATGGATTGGTTTGTGAAAGAATATCCAAAGCACAGTCGTTATAAACTGGATATGGGAAAAAGTTGTATTCGTTTTAAAAAGCTCAATGCAATTCCTTATTCTTTGATTGCGACTCTTTGTCAGAAAATCACACCACAAGAATGGATTGACTTATATGAATCTCAAATACAAAAAACCTGATTATTTATTACAAACAATCAGGTCTTTCTTTTCTCAGAATTGTCATTTTATTTTTTGACAATTACCTCATCAATCATTCCATATGCTTTTGCTTCTTCAGAAGTCATCCAATAATCACGATCTGAATCTTGTTCAACCTTTTCAAAAGGTTGTTTTGAATGCGTTGCAATGATATCGTATAATTCTTTCTTCAATTTCAAAATTTCACGTGCTGTAATTTCAATATCCGACGCTTGTCCTTGCGCTCCTCCTAAAGGTTGGTGAATCATTACACGAGAGTGTTTTAAACCAGAACGTTTTCCATCTGCTCCTGCACATAATAATACCGCTCCCATTGAAGCTGCCATACCCGTACACACAGTTGCTACATCTGGATTGATAAATTGCATCGTATCATAAATACCTAAACCTGCATAAACACTTCCTCCTGGAGAATTAATATACATGGTAATATCACGATCAGCATTGGCGTTTGCTAAAAATAGTAACTGAGCTTGAACAATATTAGCAACATGATCGTCAATACCTGTCCCTAAAAAGATAATGTTGTCTTTCATCAAACGTGAAAAAACGTCCATTTGTGTTACATTCATCTGACGCTCTTCTAGGATATAAGGAGTCATACTACTTACGATTTTATCATAATGCATACTACTTATTCCTTGATCTTTTATAGCAAATTTTTTAAATTCTTTTCCGTAATTCATATTCTTTTATTTTTAATTCTGGAATGTATAAATTTCTAATGATTTAATACAATTACTATACCCTTTTAAATTACATGAAATTATGTCATGTAAAAACAGATGTTAAATTACAAAATAATTTAATTATTAATTGTACTGATTGGGTTTTATTTGAAGTGCTGTACCTATTTTATTTTTTATAACACTTGGTAACGAATATTCTTTATTATCATTATTCCAAAATTCTTCTTCATACCAACTTTCTTTTACGTTAACATCCTTAAAATTTTTCTTTCGTAATTTAAATTCTTTTTTGGTTATAAATTCTCTACTTATTATTTTTAGATCTTGATTATATTGATAATTATTATAGGGCGTATTCTTCCCTTTATGATAATCTAATTCCCATAATTGTTTAAACTTTTTAAGTCGCTCCATCGCATTATAAGATTTTTCTGTTCCTTTAAAAATTTGTTGGATATAAAGCTGTTTAATCTTCAAATGATGTCCTAAAATATTAAGCGTATATACTTCATCTTTTAAACTTTTAATATAATCAACTGTTATTTCTGTTGTTTTAGATGTTGTTAAACTCTTCCCATATGTTTTATTTTTTCGATTGATAAACTTGTATTCATATCTATCAACTTCAACTACATCTTTTTTATGTTCTTCTAACAAACTCTTTATCTTAAATTCTGGGATCAACTCTTTTTGGTATTCTCTGTCCTGCTCTTCAGGGTTTTCAAACAACCTATATTCTAATACATCATATTTTATTTTCCCAGAATAATTTAAAGGAATATAATATTTAACGATACCGTCTAAAAAATTAATTGGTGTTCCATCCTTTACTAAAAAAGTAGTAGCATACGCTTTTAAAACAGCATAGGCATCATCTTGTGTTTTTTTATCATTTGTAACAATAACTTCATCAATCGAATATACATCGTTCTCTAATTTTATAATAGGATTTTCCTTGATTTCCTCTACTGTCATCATTTTTTCAGTAAAAGAATCATGATGAATAAAAAGAAAAGCTTCAATATTTAAATTAAATATTATCGAATCTTGAACTTTACCTTCTGCATCAGAAACAGCAACTATTTTACCCTCTGTGTTGTAAAAATACGTTGTATTTAAAGCATTTCCTTCTTGATCAGTTACCTGAATTGATTGTCCTGTCAAGAATACCATTACACTACATAAAATAAAAGTAATACTTGTTTTCATTGAATCTTATTATGATAAAAAAACGGAAATAAATTTTCATTTATTTCCGTTATTCTTAATTTATATGCTTTTTTTATTTTGCTTGCTTTTCTGTTACTTCTTTTACAAAATCTTCAAAGTTTACTTTTTTACTCTTAAACTTCATGTTGTCTTTGTAAACATTCAACATTTTTGCTCCGAACACTTGTTCTGCAACACGTTTATATTCGTCTTGATTTTGTAACACACGGTTTACAATTTCTTCAACTTCTTCATCAGAAGCATTAGCTTGACCAAATTGTGCCATTTGTGCTTTAATTAAATTAGCCGCTTCTGCTTTGATGTCCTCCATCTCAACTTTCACCTCATATTTTTCAGCCACTTTAGCCTCAATCAATTGATAACGTAATGATTTCTCTGCTTTTTCGTATTCTTCTTTGGCTTGCTCATCTGACTCAACCTTTTCATTGGTCTCTTTTAACCAACGCGTTAAGAAATCTCCAGGTAAATCAAATTTTGTCTTTTCAATTAGATTTTCAATCACATCATTTAATAATTGACGATCTACCTCTCCTTGGTACATTTTAGTCGATTCATCAGCTATTTTTTCTTTAAATGCTTTTTCTGAATCAACTGTTCCTTCCCCGTATATTTTATCAAATAACTCTTGATTAATTTCTGCTGGTTCAACTTCTGTAATTTCTTTTACAATAAAACGTACTTTAATTTCTAATCCTTCTACTTCAGAAACCGTTTTTCCTAAAGCTAAGGCTAAGTCAGAAGTATTTTCAAATAAATTCTTTGTTTTAAATTCTAATTCATCTTCTATTTTAGAACCTACTAACTTCTCTTTATTCTTTTTCCCTTTAATAGAAGAAACAGAAATGGTTGTTTGATTTTTAATTCCTTCTTCCTTAGGTTTACCATCTTCTTCTAATTCTTCAAAAATACCGTTTACATTAGACGTTTCTTTTACTTCATCTTGAGAAATCATCTTCCCGTAACGTGTTTGAAAATTTTCTATATAACGATTAATTTCTTTATCGTCTACCGTAATTTCGTATTGTGTGATTCCTTTTCCATCTAACTTCACATCAAATTCAGGAGCTAAACCTAATTCAAATTCAAATGTAAATTCTTTTGCATCCCAATCAATACTATCTTGTGGTTTAGGTAAAGGTTGACCTAAGATATTCAGCTTTTCTTCATTAATATAATTCGAAACAGATTCTTGTAACAATCTGTTTACTTCATCAAACATCACTGCTTTTCCGTACTGTTTTTTAATCATTCCCATAGGCACATGTCCTTTACGGAAACCCGGTACGTTCGCATTCTTTTTATACGATTTCAAAGTCGCATCTACTTTTTCTTGATAATCATCTTGAGAGATTGTTACTGCAACAATTGCATTTAAATCATCGATATTCGTTTTCGTAATATTCATTTCGAACTTTATTTTTAAAGGTCAGCAAAGATAAGAACAATATCCTACAATAAAAATACTGAGATATAAAAAAATAGATTTTTTAAAGCTTTGTTTTGATAAAGGAAGATTATTTTAAAATTTAATCTTTTGATCTTTTCACTGTAACATGTCCTTTTAGCATAGGTGATCGTCCATCATTAAACTCAATTACAAACCAGTAAGTATTACTAGGAACAGGTTTTCCTTTTGCTTTCCCATCCCAAATTAATTGATCAGCTTTCATTTGACGTAAGAATTTACCATATCGATCAAATATTTTTACATCAATATTTCGACAACCATTAAGTGCTGATAAATCCCAAGTATCATTAATATGATCTCCATTAGGGCTGAATGCTTGATGTAATTTAAATTCTAAGAAATAATCTCCTTCCGTTTGAACCACACAACCTTTAGCATCCTTCACATAAATTTTATGAAAACCTTGTGAAACATCTGTAAATAAAGGAGAAGGTTGATAATCAATTCCATCCAATGAATATTCATAAGGTGCTGTTCCTCCTTGTGGGCTAACAAACAATTGATTGTAACACGTTTCTACCTTTTCAATAGTTAAATCTGTTTTAGTAACCACTACACTCCCCGTATTACTATTACCATCTGGTGTTGTAACTGTCAAAGTATAAGTACCTGCTTCAGAAATTTCTCGTTGATTAGTAGTGATCCCATCGTCCCATAAATAGGTGAATCCAGCTTCTAATGGATAAGAATAGGTTACGGTTTCGTCATAACACAAATGAGTATCTTCTCCTAAAGCGGATTCTACATCTATAAAAGTATTAATATTTTTACTAACCGTTTTATTACAGCCTACTACTGTTTCTTCTAAATAAAGACTATAAGTCCCTTGATTTTGCTCTCCTTGTACAGGAACTTCAACAGATTTAGCGTTTGAATTAAAACTATTTGGGCCATTCCATCTGTAAAATCCATTTTCATCAATATTAGTTTCAGAAGAAAATTCAATTACATCACCATAGAAATAATTTGAAAATGCTGACTGTATTTCTAATTCTATTGGAGGTACAATAATAATATCAATACTACCTACATCTTGATTTCCATCAGGCGTAGTTACTGTAAGAGTATATGTTCCTGATTCTGTTATTTCTCTTTCATGAGTTGTTACGCCATCATTCCATAAATAAGTAAATCCTATTTTCTCGGGGTAACCAATCGTAAGATTTTGTCCATCACAATGTTTTCTATCTTCTCCTAATCTTGCTTCTACATCTTCATGAATAATGATCGCTTTTTCATCACTTCCAGCACATCCAAACTCATTGGTTATGGTTACTGAGTAATCTATATTTTGAATCATCCCATTTATCTTTACTACTGGATTTGATTCTGTAGAACTAAAACCATTTGGCCCTATCCATTCATAAGTTAATTTACTTTCATCGTCATATTGAGTTTCAGCTTTTAAATCAAATTCTTGCCATAGGAAATAATGATCGTAAGCTGTTATAATTGTTGCTTCAGGATTTTCATATATCGTAAATTCTTTTTCATAAAACTCTTTTGAATCATTTAGTAAGGTAATTTCAGCTGTTACTTTATAAGTACCCGGAGTTTTATAATTATACGTTGGCTTTAACTCAGTAGATGTATCTTCGGTTGTTGTAGGATCTCCAAAATCCCAAACAATACTTTTAAATTCTTCAGTAAAAAAGACTTCAAATTCAGTTGGTTCTCCAAAGCAATGGTCTTCAACAGCAATTTGAGCTAAAAAAAGTGATTGAATAAAAGGGGGTAATCCTTGTGTTACAAAACCATTTTGAAGTACAATAGCTTCCGCATCGTAATTTACACTGGTTGCTTCATTATTGGGGTTATTAATAACGCCCAATGTTTGAGCACTTTCGTATAAATATCCTTTACTTAAAACTCTATAAATCTTTCCATCCAATGCAAGTTGTAATGCTCCTCTAAAATCTTCTGATTGATCAATTAACTTTCTACTAGCATTTATATCCGTTGCATTTAAATCATATTGGTATAACTTTCTATTATTTCCTAATACTTGATTTACATCCAAAATAGTACCTCCATCATCTGTATCAAAAAAAGCATCTATATACAAATATTGTCCTGAAGGAGAAAATTCTGCTCCATAAACATTTTCTTCATCTTCATTACCATATCGATCTACAAAGTTATCCATTTTTAATGTTAATGGATTTGACACTACTCCTGTTTCTGTATTAAAATCTGCAATAAAAGCCCCATCACCTTGAGAATTACAAATAATTTTCGATCCATCAGGGGAAAATTTTAAATAACCTCTATAATCGATATTATTAGGATTTTCTGCATCTAAATAAACATCTAATACTGATTTTACAGGAGCTGTATGTACACCTGATTCATCAACTTTAAAAGCATAAAAAGTATTAAATCTATTATTATATAAATGATCTTCCTGATTTGAAAAAGTTACAACCCAAATACCTTTTTCGGATTTATCTGAGGTTGCAGTAATTTTTTCACTGGCATATCTCAATATAGGGATATTTTTCTGATTATCCACAACTCCTCCTAAGCCTGAATCTAAGGTCATATCAACCACACTATAATTAATTCCTGATATACCTATATCAATATTATCTAAATAAGGAATATCCACCGTAAAAATATAGTAGCGTCTAAAATTTGAAGGATCTGGAACAATAATGGCAGATTGGGTACTAGAAGTATTTCCTAATAAATCTGTACCATTAAGCATAACTTCGTGATTTGCGTTATAAACTGTTATTCCATCTGTATAAAAAAGTAATTTCCCATTACCATCGGATATGGATGCACTTCCTTCTAATGTCCTTAAAGCTCCTCTTTCTTCTACAGGTGTTCCTGAATTAAAATTCAACCCCCCATTTGATCCAAAAAACCAATATGCAGACTGTTTTTGCCCCATCAAAAAAGAGGTCAAACAACTCATGATTATAAAAATAAACAGTCTCATTATCTTATTTTGTTTACAGACTTACAAAGTACAAAAAAAAGCGGAAACTCATTATATTCCCGCTTTTAATTTATAAAATTTAACTTATTTTCTTACAAACCTTCTCTTGCTGCTATCGCTTCTGCCATTCGAGCATACACTCCACTCTCTAGTTTCTCACGAATAGCTTTAAACGCTTCAATCGTCTTATCAATATGTTCAAACTCATGAACAGCAGTAGGAATCAAACGTAACAAAATCATTCCTTTTGGTATTACAGGATACACTACAATTGATGTAAATATTCCATATTTTTCACGTAAATCACGTACTAAAGGTGCTGCTTCTAAAGCTTCTCCATGTAAATAAACAGGGGTCACACATGAATTGGTTGTTCCTAAATCAAAACCATTTTCACGTAATCCTGCTTGTAATTTATTTACATTTGCCCATAATTTTTCTCTTAATTCAGGCATTGTACGTAACATTTCCAGACGTTTTAATCCTCCTATAACCAATGGCATAGGTAATGATTTTGCAAATATTTGTGAACGCATGTTATATTGTAAATGACGTATAATATCTTTATCTCCTGCTACAAAAGCTCCAAGAGAAGCCATTGATTTTGCAAAAGTTGAAAAATAAACATCTATATCATCTTGAACACCTTGCGCTTCTCCTGCTCCGATTCCTTTTTCTCCTAAAACTCCAAAACCATGAGCATCGTCAACTAATAGACGGAAATTATATTTTTTCTTTAATTCAACAATTTCCTTTAAACAGCCTTGATTACCTCTCATACCGAAAACTCCTTCAGAAATCAATAAAATTCCTCCTCCATTCTCAGCTGCTACTTTTTCTGCACGTTTCAAGTTTTTTTCAATACTTTCAATATCATTATGTTTAAAAACAAAACGTTTTCCTTGATGCATACTTACTCCATCAATAATACATGCGTGGGAATCCATATCGTAAACAATTACATCATTACGGTTTACCAATGCTCCTATTATTGAAACCATTCCTTGATAACCAAAATTTAATAAGAAAGAAGCCTCTTTTTGTACAAAACTGGCTAACTCTTCTTCTAATTGTTCGTGATATTTTGTTTGTCCTGACATTGGACGTGCTCCCATTGGATAAGCTAATCCCCAATCGGCAGCAGCTTGAGCATCTATTTTTCGTATTTCTGGATGATTAGCTAAACCTAAATAACTGTTAATTGACCAACAGATTACATCTTTACCTTGAAATTTCATAATAGGCCCTATTTCACCTTCTAATTTTGGAAAAATAAAATACCCTTCTCCAAAATCTGCATATTGTCCTAAAGGTGTTTTTTGAGTTCTAATTCTTTCAAATATATCCATGATCTTTAATTATAAATTTTAAATTAGAAATTATAAATGAAATTTCTATATATAATACTATTTATTGTTTCTTTTTGTAATGCAAATATAGTAAAATCTTACTGTTATTACTTTTAATTCTTTATTTGATATTGTTTCCCTTGAATCTTTTTTAATTCATTCATGAAGTAAGCGTCTAACCAACGAGCTGGGAGAACATACATGAAAATTTTAAAAGCTAATTTCATTGGGGTTACTAAATAGCGGGCTTTAGGTTTCTTCTTCTCAAAAGCTAAAAATACTTTGTCTGCAACACGACTCGGAGGAATAGCTAGTTTTTTAATCTGTTCAATAGCTGTTGTTTCTATTTTTTGCAATAATTCCTCATAGTGAGTCCCTTTATATTTTTCTATATCAAACATTTGAGCTTTATCCCAAATTTCTGTTCGAATGGGTCCTGGTTGAATAATAACCACATCTATTCCATATAATTTTAACTCACGACGGTATGCATCAAAAATAGCCTCTAAAGCATGTTTAGAACCTGAATAAGGTCCTAAAAATGGCCTTGTCCATACACCTGCTGCAGAACTAATTACAATAATTTTTCCTGAAGGGCTTTCTAAATCTTTTGTTCCTAGTAGTGGTAAAAATTGTTGCGTTAGATCAACAGTAGCAAAAACATTAATCTCAAATTGTTTTCTTAAATCATCTATTGGAAAATGTTCCATTGGTCCGTAATAAGAAACACCTGCATTATTAACTAAACAAGATAAACCTTCTTTGCCTACAATGTCTTCAATGTTCTTTACAGCTTCCTGAACTGCCTCACGATCTGTTATATCAAATAATAAAGGATGAAAATTGGATGAATTAAATTCCTGTTTTAATCGATCTGCATCTTCTTGCTTACGAACACTACCAAAAACATAACATCCTTCTGTAATAAATTTTTTAGCAATTGCATTTCCGATTCCTGAGGATACTCCTGTAATTAAAACATATTTCATTATCTCTTGATTTTGGCTGTAAGCACTAGATTTGAAATTCTAAATCTTGTAATTAAATTACATAGAAATCATATGGTTCTGTTCGAACTTCTGTATCTTCTTCTATATATTCAATTTTTGCTTCATCAATAATTTCTTGTAGCGGATGGTTAGTATATTCATATTTTTCCATCCATTTTTTGTTATAAATTCGATCCATATACTTAGAACCATGATCTGGATATACAGTTACAACCACACTATTTTCATCGAATTCATCTTCAAACTCAAATAATCCTTGTGTCACAGCACCTCCAGTATAACCAATAAAAAGTCCTTCAGTTAAAGCTACTTCTGAAGCTTTGTAAGCTGCATCTTCATCGGTTACTTTAACATAACGATCTACCACAGAAAAATCGGTAGCAGAAGGAATTAAATTTTTACCCAATCCTTCTATTTTATATGGATAAATTTCTTTAGAATCTAACTCGCCTGTTTCATGATATTTTTTAATTGCAGAACCGTAAGCGTCCACTCCTAAAATTCGAATATTCGGATTTTTTTCTTTTAAATAACGTCCTACTCCTGAAATAGTACCTCCTGTACCTGAACAAATGACAACATGGGTTACTTTACCATCTGTTTGCTCCCAAATTTCTTTTCCTGTTGAATGGTGAGCAGCTATATTCTCTTCATTAAAATATTGATTAATGTATATAGAATTGGGTGTTTCTTTTGCAATACGTTTTGCTGTTTCATAGTATGACTTAGGGTCATCTGCTGGAACATTAGCTGGACATACATATACTTTAGCACCCATAGCTTGTAAATAGGCTATTTTTTGAGGCCCTGTTTTATCAGAAACAGCTAAAATACACTTATATCCTTTAATTCGACACACCATTGCTACAGCAAAACCCGTATTTCCAGAAGTAGTTTCACAAACGGTAGAACCTGGTTTCAAACGGCCTTCTTTTTCTGCTTTTTCAATAATATAAAGTGCTACTCGATCCTTAACAGATAAACCAGGGTTAAACCATTCCAGCTTGGCATAAAAAGACCCTTTGAGGTTATGAGTGATTTTGTTTAATTTAACCAGTGGGGTATCTCCTACTAGTTCTAAAACATTATTATATGTATTCATTGATGTTAAAATTCAAACAAAGGTATAAAAATTATAGGAGATAATGATATTATGATCCTCCGTTAAATAAAAATATTTTTATCTAAGCTCTTCTTACATACCAGGAATTTTAGGCATCCCGTCTTTAGCTGCTTCTGCTAATTCTTGCTCATATTGTATTTTTGCTTTTTCAAGAATTTTATTTAAAGCTAAAACCAAATAATCTTCTAATTGCTCCTTATCTTGCAATAATTCTTCTGATAATGTAATATCATGAATTTTTTGACTGACACTCATTTTAATTTCTAACTTACCATCTTTGGTTCGTTGGTGTAAAAATTCATTATCTAGACGGGTTTTAGTTTCCTCAACTTTTTGTTGAGCTTCTTTCAATTTCCCCATCATTCCCATCATATCTTTCATGTTTCCAAACATAATCTTCTTAATTTATAGTCCAGCAAAGATAAAAAAACTCCCAATAAAAATTTATTGGGAGAAAACCTAAATTAATTTAACTATGAAAAAGTTACTTACTGTTGTTGAACTTCATTACAAATATATAATACCCATTTCCTTATACAGTGTCTATTTCGTTATACAAATCATTTTTCTCGACCAATGTCACTTTTTAACAAATAAACTTCATTTTTTATACAAAAAATCATTACCAAAGACTTCATCACCTCTTTCTTATCAAAAATCGTTTTAAAAAGATATTATAATCAAATTATTCGTATATTCAACTGAAATTTTTTTACTATGAAAAAACATCTCATTTTTAGTCTAAGTTTAGTACTTTTGATTCATTGCAATGAAAAAAATATGAATTCAAATACCAAAACATTAATTGCTCCTAAAGCAAAAACAATTTTACATAAAATTACAACACACGGTCATACGAGAACAGATCCTTATTATTGGATGAATGATCGTGAAAACCCTGAAGTAATTGATTATCTTAATCAAGAAAATAACTATTTAAGAAATACTTTACAACATACTGATTCTTTCCAAAAAATTCTTTTTGAAGAAATGAAAGGACGCATTAAAGAAGATGATGAAAGTGTTCCTTATAAATTAAATGGTTATTGGTACAAAGTTCGTTATGAAAAAGGACAAGAATATCCAATTTATACTCGATTTAAAGATTCTTTAACGAACAAAGAACACATTATGTTTAATGCCAATGAAATGGCTGAGGGACATTCTTTCTTTAACTTAGGAGGTATAAAAATTAGTGAAAATAATCAACTTGCTGCTTTCTCAACAGATACACTAGGTCGCAGAATTTATACTTTACAATTTAAAAATTTAGAGACCGGTGAAATATTACCTGATACAATTGAAAACACAACAGGATCTGCTACTTGGGCATCAGATGATAAGACCGTTTTTTACACTCGAAAAGATGAATCATTACGCGCTTTTCAAATTTACAAACATATTTTAGGAACAGACTCTTCTCAAGATGTTTTAGTTTTTCATGAAAAAGATGAAACCTTCAATGTAGGAGTTCATAAAACAAAATCACGTGAATTCATTATGATTTCATCACATAATACCGTTTCTGATGAATACCGTTTTATTAAAGCAGATGAACCCAACACTGAATTCACTCTTATTCAGCCTAGAGAACGTGATTTAGAATATAGCGTAGAACATTATAATAACCATTTCTATATTATTACCAATAAAGATGGTGCTACCAATTTTAAAATCATGAAAACTTCAATAGATCGTCCTTCAAAAGAAAATTGGTTGGATATCATTCCTCATAGAGAAGATGCTTATATTGAGGATATAGAAATCTATAATGATTATTTAGTAGTTGAAGAACGTTCAAACGGATTAGTTAAGTTTAATATCAAAAAATGGGATGGTTCTGAAGATTATTATATGGATTTTCCTGAAGAAACCTATTCGGCTTACATTGGTTTCAATCCTGATTTTAATGCTACCTCTTTACGTTATGGTTATAACTCTATGACAACTCCATCTTCTATTATTGAGTATAATTTAACTAATAAATCAAAAAAAGTTTTAAAAGAACAGGAGGTACTTGATCCTAATTTTAACAAAGAAAATTATATTTCAGAACGTATTTGGGCCACTGCAAAAGATGGTAAAAAAGTAGCTCTATCTATCGTAAGAAGAAAAGATACTCCTTTAGGAAAAGATACTCCCTTATTACTTTATGCTTATGGTTCATATGGCCATACAATTGACCCTTATTTTAGTACTGTTCGATTAAGTTTACTAGATCGAGGATTTGTATATGCCTTAGCTCATATACGTGGTTCCCAATACTTAGGGCGAGAATGGTACGAAGAGGGTAAGATGTTAAAAAAGATGAACACTTTTACTGACTTTATAGCGTGTGGTGAACATTTAGTACAACAAAACTATACTTCTCCTGAACATTTATACGCTATGGGAGGTTCTGCTGGAGGACTATTAATGGGTGCAGTTATGAATTTAAAACCTGAATTATTTCATGGAGTTGTAGCACAAGTTCCTTTTGTTGATGTAGTTACCACTATGTTAGATGAATCCATCCCTCTAACTACAGGAGAGTTTGATGAATGGGGAAATCCTAAAAATAAGGAGTATTATGAATATATGTTACAATATTCTCCTTATGATAATGTGGAAGCAAAAAATTACCCAAACACACTTGTTATGAGTGGTCTACATGATTCTCAAGTGCAATATTGGGAACCAACTAAATGGGTCGCCAAATTACGTAGTTTAAAAACAGATCAAAACAAAACTTTATTGCATACCAATATGGATGCAGGACATGGAGGTGCTTCTGGACGCTTCGAAAGTTTAAAAGAAGTGGCACTTGAGTATGCCTTCCTACTCGATTTAGAAAATATTCATAAATAATAATTCTTCATAAAAAAGAGAAGCTAAATAGCTTCTCTTTTCTTTGGTATTGAGTGTGTATAATTATAACCCCTAAAGATAACTTAAAAGTGACAATACCAGCACTTAAAATCATCTTCACAATCATAATAATTATATTTTAAGTCAAAAATTTGCAAACTTTGATTATCCTTTATATATAGACAAATGTATATTTTTTTCTGTAATAGAAAAAATGTCTGTTTACAATTTATAATCATTCTGATTAATTTCATTATAATGAAATCTATATTATAATAATTCATCCCCTTTATATTACTTATTATAATAAATTAATCATTAAACAAAAAAGGTAAAAACAATGTTTTACCTCTTAAGTCTTAAATAAGATTAATATACCCTATTTAAAATGTAATATAAAATATAGACTGGAAATTGATATAAAGATCCATAAGAATGATCCTAAAAAAATAGGCTTCCAGCCTTCATTCTTAATGGCCTTAAACGATAATCCCCCTCCAATTAAAAACAAACTCACAATTAACATTTTCTTGGCTATGAAGAAAAATCCCTTATCAATATGACTAGTTTCGAAAAAAGGAATATATGTATTAAGGATTACCACTACTACAAAACCTAATATGAACCATGGAATTTTAACTTTTGACTCTTTACTTTTAAAAAGAAAAGAAGAAAGAATTGCAACAGGAATAATCCACAAAGCACGACTTAATTTTACTGTTGTAGCAATCTTTAAGGCTTCTTCTCCATAACGACTTGCTGCACCTACTACAGAGCTGGTATCATGAATTGCTATAGCACTCCATAAACCAAAATCATGTTGAGATAAGTGTAGATAATTTCCCACAACAGGGAAAACAAATAACGCTAACGCATTTAAAAAGAACACAATTGCCAAAGCTATGGTAATATCTTTCGTTTCCGCCTTTATAACGGGAGAAATCGTTGCAATAGCACTACCTCCACAAATAGCAGTTCCTGATGAAATTAAATGTGAAATTTTAGTATTAATTCCCAAAAGTCTTGCAATCCCCCAACCTAAAGATAGTGTTGTGGCTATTGATAAAACAGTTATAAGAATGGCTTCTTCACTTGCTTTTACAGCTTCTTCAATATGCAACCCGAAAGCTAAACCCACTACAGATATTTTTAAGAGATGACTGGTAACCTTATCTCTATAATGATCTAATGGGAAACCTAAAGTAGCTGAGAAAATAAATCCTAAAATTAAAGCTAATGCTGGTGAAATTAAATCAGTAAAACATAACACTATAACCGTTATAAATAATACTGTTCTAATCGTGAATACTTTATCCATTTTGTTTGAGTTTTTTAAAATTATAGGACAAAGTTAAGATCAACTTATAACTTATTAAAATACAAAATATTTATATCTCATAACTAAAAGTTATAGTTCTGTTTTTTAAATTATGGCAAAAATCAAAAAAGAGATTATAGAGCGCTGTATCTTTTCCACTCATTAACCGAATAAAACGAAATTCACGTTCAATTTTAAAGTTTTCAATTCTAATTGTTCTAATTTTTTTATAGTCTCTTTCTAGTAAAGCATACTTAGAAATAAAAGCCAATCGGTTTTTTCTACTTTCTATAAATGATTTAATTCCCTCTGTAGCACCAATATACAATTCAATATTTAAATTTTTGATTTTTACACCGTTTTCATTTACGGCGTGTTGTATAACATCCAATGTTCCTGAGCCTATTTCTCTTAAAACAAATGGATGCTTGCTTAAATCGTTTATTGTCATTATTTTTTTAGGTATCAAATCACTATTATAGTTAGTAATTAATACTATTTCATCATCTAGATATGGATCATAATGAATTTGAGGGGAATTAGAATTACTTTCAACAATTCCAAAATCTATTTTCTCATTAATCAATAATTGCTCAATTTCATAACTATTTCCACTGATTACAGCAATTTTAATTTTAGGATATCGTTGTGTGAAATCTGCTAAAATTTCAGGTAAAACATATTGAGAAAGTGTTGTACTTGCTCCTATTTTCAATTCTCCTACTTTTAAAGAATCATCTTTTTGTAAATCAATTAATTCCTCTTCTAATTCATGATAGACTTTAAAAATTTTCTCAACATATTTTTGTAATAAAACTCCTTCTTTTGTTAAGACAATAGTATTTCCTAATCGCTTGAAAAGAATCACATTTAAATGTGTTTCTAGCTCTTTAATATGTTTCGTTACAGCTGGCTGAGAAATCAATAAAATTTCTGCTGCTCTAGTAAAGCTTAACCTTTCTGCTACGGTATAAAAAACTTTTAATCTAAAATCAAATTGCATATCCTTTCTATTTATATCATAAAGGTATGATAATTCTTTTCTTATCCTTTTAACAAAAATTTAAAAAATATGAAATACCATACTTGGTTTGATCGCGTTAAATTTAGTAACTTTGATAAAATTATAAAAACAATAACAAAATGAAGAGAATAATCGTTTTAAGCTCCATTCTTGGCTTAGTTCTTACCTCTTGTGTGAGTCAGAAAGAATTTGATGCATTAAATGGAAAATATACCAAAGCTCTTGATGAACTGGGTGTATATGAAGGTCGTTTACAAGATTGTAAAACGGAAAAGTCTAATTTAGAATCTAAAAATGGAGCATTAAACTCTCAAATTTCTTCTTTAGAAGGGAATATTGCTACATTACAAAAATCTTTAGAAAGTTGTGTAAGTTTAAACCAACAAGGTAATACCAACATTAGTAAATTAATTGACGAAATCAATTCATCTAACAGTTATATAAAAGATTTAATTGCACAAAATCAAAAACAAGATTCATTAAACAAAGCTTTAAGTGGTCGTTTAAAACGTTCATTGGATGATGTAAATGATCAAGATGTACAAATTCAGGTTAAAAAAGGTGTTGTATTTATTTCTTTATCAGACAAAATGTTATTCAAATCTGGAAAATATGAAATCAATACTAATGCAGCAACTGTTTTAGCTAAAATTGGAAAAGTAGTAAATGATTATAAAGATTATGATATTTTAATTGAAGGACACACAGATAATGTTCCAATCTCAAACAAATTAATTAAAGATAATTGGGATTTATCTGCTATGAGAGCTACGGCAATTGCACGCTATTTACAAAATGATTTGCAAGTCAATCCTGCAAGAATTACAGCAGGTGCACGTTCTGAGTATGTTCCTAAAGCATCTAATTTAACTCCTGAAGGTCGTGCTATTAACCGACGTACAGAAATTATTATTCTTCCTAAATTAGAAGAGTTTATGAAGTTAATGGATATTCAAGCTAAAAATGTTCAAAAATAATCTTCAAATAAAATAGATAAATAAGAGAAGCTGCCTATATGGGCAGCTTCTTTTTACCGAATTGTTTTATCATTACGTCTTCTTTAAAATCATTTTCATCGAGTAAAAAACATCATAAACCAATTTCTATAACTACTTTTACAGTAGAAATCAAATAAATTTATTAAAGATGGCAAATAGAACATTTTTTATTGTATCTATTCTAACGCTTTCTCTTTTAACACTTAACGCAAATACAAATCCTTCCAAAATATATAAGAAGGATCCTCCTAATGCTTTAGTTATTAGTTGGCAAAAAAATAATATTTGGTATGCTTGTGGACCTATTCAATGCATCAAGACAGGGGAAAAAACAGAAAAAAAAGCATTGAATTATGTTTACAATGAAAAAAAGGACTCATTAGAGTATATTGAAAAAAAGGGGAATTATAAAATATACAGCTTAAATCGACCGCTCAAAAGTTACGACAAAGATGTTCGTAAACGGTTAAAACAATTAGGCATTATAATTAATTATTAAACATTTTATATATTAATTATCTAAAATACTATCGTTAGAAAAAGATTTTATTCATAAACAAAAATACCTTGATAAATTTATCAAGGTATTTTTGTTTATAAAATAATTATCTAATTACACATATTCCTCAATAGGAGCACATGTACACATTAAATTTCGATCTCCATAGGCTTCATCAATTCGATTAACGGTTGCCCAAAATTTATTCTCTCTTACCCATTCTAAAGGATACGCTGCTTTACTTCTTGAATAAGGGAATGACCATTCATCAGCAGTAATCTGACTCATAATATGAGGTGCGTTTTTCAACACATTTTCTTCCTCAGACGCTTTTCCTTCTGCAATTTCTTCTATTTCATTCTTTATAGAAATTAAAGCTTCTGCAAAACGATCGATTTCTTCTTTACTTTCACTTTCAGTTGGTTCAATCATTAGAGTCCCAGCGACTGGAAATGAGACTGTTGGAGCATGAAACCCATAATCCATTAAACGTTTTGCCACATCAGCAACTTCAATTCCTAATGATTTAAATTTTCTAAAATCTACAATCATTTCATGGGCTACATTTCCACTCTCACCTGTATATAAAATATCGTATTCTTTTTCTAAAATCGATTTTAGATAATTAGCATTTAAAATAGCATATGCTGTTGCATTCTTTAATCCTTTTGTTCCTAACATTTTAATGTACGAATAAGAAATAAGTAGAACCAATGCAGACCCATAAGGTGCTGAAGAAATAGCCTCAATTCCTTGCTCTCCTCCTACTTTTACAATAGGATTTGAAGGTAAAAATGGTTTTAAATGTTCCGCTACGCAAATTGGTCCAACTCCTGGTCCACCGCCGCCATGTGGAATAGCAAATGTTTTATGTAAATTTAAGTGGCAAACATCAGCTCCAATTATTCCAGGGTTTGTGTATCCCACTTGTGCATTCATATTAGCCCCATCCATATATACTTGTCCTCCATGCTCGTGAATTAGATTGGTAATATCTAATATATGACTTTCAAATACACCATGTGTTGATGGGTAAGTAATCATTAATGCAGCTAATTCATGACTATGTTTTTCTACTTTTATTTTTAAATCTTCATAATCTATATTACCATTTTCCAATGATTTTACTACGACTACTTTCATTCCTGACATAGTAGCAGAAGCTGGATTGGTTCCATGAGCTGAAGCTGGTATAATTACTATATTTCGAACATGATCTCCTCTTGATTCATGATATTTTTTTATCACCATAAGTCCTGCATACTCACCTTGAGCACCTGAATTAGGTTGTAAAGATGTTGCTGCAAATCCTGTTATTTCAGATAAATCATCTTCTAAATTTTGAATCATTTCTAAATAACCCATCACTTGATCTTTAGGCTGAAAAGGATGCATATTATTCCACTCTGCCCAACTTAAAGGAAGCATTTGAGTTGCTGCATTTAATTTCATCGTACAGGATCCTAATGAAATCATAGAATGATTTAACGATAAATCTTTTCGCTCCAAACGTTTGATGTAACGCATCATTTCAGTTTCCGTATGGTATTTTTTAAAGACATCTTCTTGTAAAAATGTAGAAACTCTTTTTAAACTTTCAGGAATTTGTAGTGTTTCCTCCGATTGAGACACCATACCACTTAATAATGATATGATTTCTTCAATATCAACTTCTGAAGTCATTTCATTAATTGATATCGACAATTCTCTATCATTAATATAATTAAAATTGATATTCTTATCTTCTGCCTGAGTTCTAATTGCTTTTGTATCAACATTAGTAAAATGTAATGTATCAAAATAATATTCATTTACATTACCTGAAACACTTTCAGCAATTTGTTTTGTTTTAAAATGAATATCTTTTGCAATGTTTGTTAAGCCATCTGCTCCATGATAAACAGCATACATCCCTGCCATTACAGCTAATAATACCTGTGCTGTACAAATATTTGAAGTTGCACGTTCACGTTTAATATGTTGCTCACGTGTTTGTAAAGCCATTCTATATGCTTTACGATCATAACGATCTTTTGAAATACCAATTATACGTCCTGGTATGTTACGTTTGTATTTTTCTAATGTAGCAAAATAGGCCGCATGAGGTCCTCCAAATCCTAATGGAATTCCCAAACGTTGAGTAGTTCCAACGACAACATCTGCTCCCCATTCACCTGGAGGAGTTAATAATGTTAAAGCTAAAATATCAGCTGCTACAATTGTTGCTATTTCTAATTCTTTTGCTTCGGCTACTATATTTGTATGCTCAACTATTTTTCCATACTTCCCTGGATATTGAATTAAAAGAGCAAAATAATCTTCTGTAGGTTTAAAATCATCTATCTTTCCAACAATCAATTCTACATCAAATGCTTCAGCTTTTGGTTTTAAAACGGCTAATGTTTGTGGCAAAACTTCATCTGAAACAAACAATTTATTCGCATTATTCTTTTTTTGATTTCGTGTACGAGAACCATATAACATAGTCATCGCTTCGGCAGCTGCTGTTCCTTCATCTAATAATGAAGCATTTGCAATTTCCATTCCAGTTAGCTCTACAACTGTTGTTTGGAAATTAATTAATGCCTCTAATCTTCCCTGCGCAATTTCTGCCTGATAAGGCGTATACGCAGTATACCACCCTGGGTTTTCTAAAACATTACGATGAATAACAGATGGTGTTATGGTTGGATGATATCCTAAGCCAATATAATTCTTTGATAGTTGATTTTTTGAAGAAAGTCTTTTCAAATGATTTAACATCTCATATTCTGTTAAGGCCTCTCCTATATTTAAATCTTTTTTTGCCAGTATCTTAGACGGTATCGTTTTATCAATTAAATCTTCAATTGATTTACAATTTAACTGTTTTAGCATCTCATTCTTAGCATTTTCTGAGATACCTATATGTCTTTTTTGAAAATCTGTTAATTGCATTCTTCTTCTGTTTTAAAAATGATACCTAAAGATATGAAATTCACTTATGATTTTTACAATTTCTCAATGAAAAAGTTCTAGTTAATTATGTTATTATTCATGCATAATAAATACCTATGTTCTTTTATAGATCATTTTTATATGAGGTAAATTATCTTCTAGATATTCTTTACCTGTGGATTGAAAACCTAAACTGGTGTAAAAATTCAATAAATAAGTTTGAGCACTGATTATAATGGTATCTTCTTTAAATAATTCTAAAGTTTGTTGAATAGCTAATTTCATCATATCACGAGCTAATTGCTGTCCTCTAAAATCTGGTGAAACAACAACTCTTCCTATTGATAATCCATTATTATATGAAATACCTCTTGGAATCAATCGAGAATAAGCCACCATATGATTCTGCCTATATAAAAATAAATGATACGATTGTTCATCTTTTCCATCTACATCTAAATAAGGACAATTTTGTTCTACTACAAAAACAGTCTCCCTTAATTGAATCATATCATGAAATTCTTTTTTTGTTAGTTCCTCCCATGATTTAATTTGCCAATTATCTTTCATAACTATAATAGTTTTATCAAATATCTTTCAATTAAAAAGAAGTAAACATTTTTTTATTTGTTTACTTCTTCAAAAATATAATCTTTCTTTATTAATTATTCTTAATTTTTCTTTAAAACCACAACCATTCTACTTGGTAAATAAATTTGTAAAGATTGTTTGTCATCTATTAAATATTGAAACTTTTTATCTTTCTTTATTAATTATTCTTAATTTTTCTTTAAAACCACAACCATTCTACTTGGTAAATAAATTTGTAAAGATTGTTTGTCATCTATTAAATATTGAAACTTTTTATCTACTCGATTAAAACCTCCAAAAATTTCATCATCAGAGCTAAAAACTACCTTATAATTACCTTTTTTATAAATAGGAATACTATAATCTTCAAAAGAATCTTGATTAAAATTAAAAATATAAATCAATTCATTTTTCTCAAACACCAATATTCTTCTTTCATTATCTTCATGTATTTTATGTGAATATCCCTCTAAAATAGTTTCTTTTTTAGCAAATTCAATCATAGCCTCATCGAATTCATTCAAAAATTTATATTTCAAATGGTCTGTTTCAGGTAAACTCCACTGACGACGTGCATAATGATAACTCCAATTATTCCCTTCGCGAGGAAAATCAACCCACTCGGGATGGCCAAACTCATTTCCCATAAAATTTAAATAGCCTTCTCCTCCTAAAGTCATTGTAATAAAACGAATCATTTTATGTAATGCTATTCCTCGATCAATGTTAATACTTGGTGAAAACACACTCATATTCGTATACATTTCCTGATCCATCAACCAAAATGCAATGGTTTTATCTCCTACTAAAGCTTGATCATGACTTTCTGCATAAGCAATGGTCTTTTCCTTCCAACGGCGATTTGTTAAATGATAAAACAAATCTCCCATATGCCATTCTTCATCTTGTTTTTCTTCTAAGAGTGTAGTCCAATAGTCTGGAATTCCCATTCCTAATCTATAGTCGAAACCTAATCCTCCTTCATTTATTTTCCGACACGCACCTGGCATTCCACTCATATCTTCACAAATGGAAATAGCATATGGGTTAACTTCATGAATTAATGTATTGGCTAATTGTAAATATAAAACCGCATCATTATTTTCTTCTCCACCAAAATAATCAGCATATTCTCCAAAACTAGTATGTCCATGATGATGATATAACATAGACGTTACACCATCAAATCGAAAACCGTCAAAATGGAATTCTTCCATCCAATATTTTAAATTTGATACTAAAAATCGTTTCACTTCAATTTTCCCATAATCAAATAAACGAGAATCCCATGCAGGATGCCAACCAGAAAAGTATAATTCTGTTCCGTCAAATTCAGCTAATCCTTCATCACGATTTTTAACTGCATGCGAATGTACAACATCCATCACTACTGCAATTCCTAATCGATGTGCTTCATTAATCAATTCTCGTAAATCATCTGGTGAACCAAATCTTGAAGATGGTGCAAAGAAATTAGAGACATGATATCCAAATGAGGCATAATAAGGATGTTCTTGTATGGCCATCATTTGAATAACATTATAACCCAATTTCTTAATTTTAGGTAAAATATGTTGTGTAAATTCTTTATATGTACCTACTTTTCCTTCCTCTTGAGCCATTCCTACATGTGCCTCATAAATAATAGGATTTTTAATTTTAGATAAATCAAACTTTTTATCAGTCCATTTAAACGTAGAACCTTTAATAAATTGTCCATTGAAGCCTCCACTTTCGTTTTGAATAACTCGATTAATGAAAGTTGGTATACGATCTAATTGACCATTTTGAGCACTAATATGAACTTTAACCAAAGATCCATCATATAGGCGTTCGCCATAATCAGAATCAGGTAAAAAAACTTCCCATACACCATAATCCATACGATTCATTGGATTAGCTGCTCGATCCCAACTATTAAAATCACCTATTAAACTTAAATAATTCGCATTAGGTGCCCATTCTCTAAACCACCATCCTTTATTTATTTCATCATAATTAAATCCAAAAAAATGATGTGCGTTTGCAAAATTCTGAAGATTTTCAAAATCGCTATTGATATAATCTAAGGTATTATAATACCACTCTAAACGATTATTAATAGCCGATTCAAAAGGCTTTAATTGAGGGTCTTCTTTCACCAATGGTAAATGAATCATAGTGTGTTAAATTTTAGCCGTTTATACAAGTTATATTGGCATAAATTTAATAAAAATATAGTTTACTTTATAAAAAATACCTTAGAAATTATATAAGTGTTTCATTTTCTTAAGGTTTCTGAGCTTTATATTTTATTTTTATATAAAGACTTATCAAAATATATTTTATACAAAAAGAGGAGTCAAATGACTCCTCTTTCCCTACTTATTCATGTTTTGTTAATTCTAATTACAACTCTTTTTAACACATGTCCATGCTCCATTTTTATAAAGCTTTAAACATTTAGCTGTTGTATCGTAAATTAACATCCCTTCTATCGGATTCTCTATATTAGATAATTCCGCTGTTGTATGACGTGTCACTACAAATCCTTTATTAGTCGATTCTAATACTATAAATCCATTATTCACATCCAATGGCCAGTTATCTGTCGGTGTCTGACTTAATGTCGAAATACCCGCCTTTGTAACCTCTGGTGTACCTGTCGTTAAAGGACTCTTACTACATGTCGTAACAACAACTTCTGTGTACGTATAAATATTCTTCGAATCATCATCCAAATTCATTGACACTGCTGTCGCTGGTGGTGTTAAGTTTACTATAAATCCACAATTCGGATCAGACTGTGCACTCTCTGCTGTATTCTCCACTGCAATCTCTATACTCCCTGCCGATGGTACAGTCAATGTCTCTCCTGCTATATCCTCCTTCTGAATTCCTGTAATCGTATTCGATCCACTATCATAACTCCAATCAAACTTCCCTGACCATGTCCCTGTTATCGAATTTGATATTGTCGAAGTATCACTCGGTACCGCATCTGATAAACTTACAATCACTTGTAATGCAAAACTATCGCCTGAACTCCAAGTTGTTAATCCTGTGGAACTCGCATTGTATAAATTAAATGAAAATGTAGCATTTCCTCCTGATTCAACAACTCCTGGTGTGATCACTACATCTGATACTCCAGGATCCTGGGCTTTTGCCCAGTTTCCAAGTAGTACTATTCCTATTATAATGATTATTTTCTTAAACATTTTTCTTCTCTTTTAATTCCCCTTTAAATTTAATTTCTCCGTATCTCGATTGTTCGTAAAGTTAACTTCGCCTCCACTTGTATCTACTACAAAGGCTGATACACTCGTATCACTAACTCCTTCAAAACTTACCGTTCCTTCAAAGCCTATCGCACTTGAAGTTAAGCCTTCGAAAGTACTTGGTTTATATCTAAATGTATGCAAGCCAAATTGCTTACCTAAATACTCCCAATCAGCATTATTAACCTTTAAGCCATTAACCTGTGTTAAATCACTATTGAAATTAAAATCAAAGAACGTTTCTTCTGGGATTCTTACGACTACCGGTTTCCCGTCTAAAGATGGATTCCCTGTAATCTCTACCACATTTACTCGAACCGATAATTTACCTCCATTTTGAATCACTGCTGGTCTAGATGAGATTTGTACCGTGAAATCAGGGAATGGTGCATCTCCAAATTCTTCTGGTAATCCATCCACTGGATCGATGATTCCATCACCGTCTGTATCCGTCCCTTCTACGACACCGTCTCCATCTGGATCCTCTGTATCTGTTAAGTCAGGATTGTTCGGTGTTAATACATCAATATTCCCATCCGTCTCCGGTAATTCATCCACGATCGTATCTGGTGTATCCACTTGTCCGTTGCCGTCCGTATCCGGTAACCCTGCTTCTTCTACATCATTTAATCCATCGTTATCTGAGTCTAAATCACGCCAATCACCTACATTGTCTCCATCCGTATCTCTTGGACTGTCGTTGGTCCCATCATCATTGTAATCAACCTTATCATCTGTTAAACCTTGATCTTTATTATCCGGTTCTATGCTGTCTACGATTCCATTTGTACCTACTTCTTGACTCGGATCGATTACGCCATCGTTATCCGTATCTAAGGCATCAATCTGACTCTGTGGTAAGCCACTCTCCATTAAATCTGGAATTCCGTCATTGTCCGTATCGATATCCAAGTAATCTGGCGTTCCGTCGCCATCCGTATCCGTCGATTGGTCCGGATTATCCGAATTATACCCTTCTACGCTATCTGGAATACCGTCGTTATCGTCATCTAAATCAACACTATCTGGGATTCCGTCTCCGTCTGTATCTTGTGGTGCATCTCCAAATTCTTCTGGTAATCCGTCCACTGGATCGATGATTCCATCGCCATCTGTATCTGTCCCTTCTACGACACCGTCTCCATCTGGATCTTCCGTATCCGTTAAGTCAGGATTGTTCGGCGTTAATACATCGATATTACCATCCGTCTCCGGTAATTCATCCACGATCGTATCTGGAGTATCCACTTGTCCGTTGCCGTCTGTATCCGGTAACCCTGCTTCTTCTACATCATTTAATCCATCGTTATCTGAGTCTAAATCTCGCCAGTCGCCTACATTGTCTCCATCCGTATCTCTTGGACTGTCGTTGGTCCCATCATCATTGTAATCAACCTTATCTTCTGTTAAGCCTTGATCTTTATTATCCGGTTCTATACTATCTACGATTCCGTTTGTACCTACTTCTTGACTCGGATCGATTACACCATCGTTATCCGTATCTAAGGCATCAATCTGACTCTGTGGTAAACCACTCTCCATTAAATCTGGAATTCCGTCATTATCCGTATCGATATCCAAGTAATCCGGCGTTCCGTCGCCATCCGTATCCGTCGATTGGTCCGGATTATCCGAATTATACCCTTCTACGCTATCTGGAATACCGTCGTTATCGTCATCTAAGTCAACACTGTCTGGGATTCCGTCTCCGTCTGTATCTTGTGGGGCATCTCCAAATTCTTCTGGTAATCCATCCACTGGATCGATAATTCCATCGCCGTCTGTATCCGTCCCTTCTACGACACCGTCGCCATCTGGATCCTCTGTATCCGTTAAGTCAGGATTATTCGGTGTTAATACATCAATATTCCCATCCGTCTCCGGTAATTCATCCACGATCGTATCTGGAGTATCCACTTGTCCGTTGCCGTCTGTATCCGGTAACCCCGCTTCTTCTACATCATTTAATCCATCGTTATCTGAGTCTAAATCACGCCAATCACCTACATTGTCTCCATCCGTATCTCTTGGACTGTCGTTGGTTCCATCATCATTGTAATCAACCTTATCATCTGTTAAGCCTTGATCTTTATTATCCGGCTCTATACTGTCTACTATTCCGTTTGTACCTACTTCTTGACTTGGATCGATTACACCATCGTTATCCGTATCTAAGGCATCAATCTGACTCTGTGGTAAACCACTCTCCATTAAATCTGGAATTCCGTCATTGTCCGTATCGATATCCAAGTAATCCGGCGTTCCATCACCATCCGTATCCGTCGATTGGTCCGGATTATCCGCATTATACCCTTCTACACTATCTGGAATACCGTCGTTATCGTCATCTAAGTCAACACTATCTGGGATACCATCGCCATCCGTATCTTGTGGGGCATCTCCAAATTCTTCTGGTAATCCATCCACTGGATCGATGATTCCATCACCGTCTGTATCCGTCCCTTCTACGACACCGTCTCCATCTGGATCTTCCGTGTCTGTTAAGTCAGGATTATTCGGTGTTAATACATCAATATTCCCATCCGTCTCCGGTAATTCATCCACAATCGTATCTGGGGTATCCACTTGTCCGTTGCCGTCTGTATCCGGTAACCCCGCTTCTTCTACATCATTTAATCCATCGTTATCTGAATCTAAATCACGCCAATCACCTACATTGTCTCCATCCGTATCTCTTGGACTGTCGTTGGTCCCATCATCATTGTAATCAACCTTATCATCTGTTAAACCTTGATCTTTATTATCCGGCTCTATACTGTCTACTATTCCGTTTGTGCCTACTTCTTGACTTGGATCGATTACACCATCGTTATCCGTATCTAAGGCATCAATCTGACTCTGTGGTAAGCCACTCTCCATTAAGTCTGGAATTCCGTCATTGTCCGTATCGATATCCAAGTAATCTGGCGTTCCGTCGCCATCCGTATCCGTCGATTGGTCCGGATTATCCGAATTATACCCTTCTACGCTATCTGGAATACCGTCGTTATCGTCATCTAAATCAACACTATCTGGGATTCCGTCTCCGTCTGTATCTTGTGGTGCATCTCCAAATTCTTCTGGTAATCCGTCCACTGGATCGATGATTCCATCGCCATCTGTATCTGTCCCTTCTACGACACCGTCTCCATCTGGATCTTCCGTATCCGTTAAGTCAGGATTGTTCGGCGTTAATACATCGATATTACCATCCGTCTCCGGTAATTCATCCACGATCGTATCTGGTGTATCCACTTGTCCGTTGCCGTCTGTATCCGGTAACCCTGCTTCTTCTACATCATTTAATCCATCATTATCTGAGTCTAAATCACGCCAGTCGCCTACATTGTCTCCATCCGTATCTCTTGGACTGTCGTTGGTCCCATCATCATTGTAATCAACCTTATCTTCTGTTAAACCTTGATCTTTATTATCCGGCTCTATACTGTCTACTATTCCGTTTGTGCCTACTTCTTGACTTGGATCGATTACACCATCGTTATCCGTATCTAAGGCATCAATCTGACTCTGTGGTAAACCACTCTCCATTAAATCTGGAATTCCGTCATTATCCGTATCGATATCCAAGTAATCTGGCGTTCCGTCGCCATCCGTATCCGTCGATTGGTCCGGATTATCCGAATTATACCCTTCTACGCTATCTGGAATACCGTCGTTATCGTCATCTAAGTCAACACTGTCTGGGATTCCGTCTCCGTCTGTATCTTGTGGGGCATCTCCAAATTCTTCTGGTAATCCATCCACTGGATCGATGATTCCATCGCCGTCTGTATCCGTCCCTTCTACGACACCGTCTCCATCTGGATCCTCTGTATCCGTTAAGTCAGGATTATTCGGTGTTAATACATCGATATTACCATCCGTCTCTGGTAATTCATCCACGATCGTATCTGGTGTATCCACTTGTCCGTTGCCGTCTGTATCCGGTAACCCCGCTTCTTCTACATCATTTAATCCATCGTTATCTGAGTCTAAATCACGCCAGTCGCCTACATTGTCTCCATCCGTATCTCTTGGACTGTCGTTGGTCCCATCATCATTGTAATCAACCTTATCATCTGTTAAACCTTGATCTTTATTATCCGGCTCTATGCTGTCTACGATTCCATTTGTACCTACTTCTTGACTTGGATCAATTACACCGTCGTTATCCGTATCTAAGGCATCAATCTGACTCTGTGGTAAACCACTCTCCATTAAGTCTGGAATTCCGTCATTGTCCGTATCGATATCCAAATAATCTGGCGTTCCATCACCATCCGTATCGGTCGATTGGTCCGGGTTATCCGCATTATACCCTTCTACGCTATCTGGAATACCGTCGTTATCGTCATCTAAGTCAACACTGTCTGGGATACCGTCTCCATCCGTATCTTGTGGGGCATCTCCAAATTCTTCTGGTAATCCATCCACTGGATCGATGATTCCATCACCGTCTGTATCCGTCCCTTCTACGACTCCGTCGCCATCTGGATCTTCCGTGTCTGTTAAGTCAGGATTGTTCGGTGTTAATACATCGATATCGCCGTCCGTCTCTGGTAATTCATCCACGATCGTATCTGGTGTATCCACTTGTCCGTTGCCGTCCGTATCCGGTAACCCCGCTTCTTCTACATCATTTAATCCATCATTATCTGAGTCTAAATCACGCCAGTCACCTACATTGTCTCCATCCGTATCTCTTGGACTGTCGTTGGTCCCATCATCATTGTAATCAACCTTATCATCTGTTAAACCTTGATCTTTATTATCCGGCTCTATGCTGTCTACGATTCCATTTGTACCTACTTCTTGACTTGGATCAATTACACCGTCGTTATCCGTATCTAAGGCATCAATCTGACTCTGTGGTAAACCACTCTCCATTAAGTCTGGAATTCCGTCATTGTCCGTATCGATATCCAAATAATCTGGCGTTCCATCACCATCCGTATCGGTCGATTGGTCCGGGTTATCCGCATTATACCCTTCTACGCTATCTGGAATACCGTCGTTATCGTCATCTAAGTCAACACTGTCTGGGATACCGTCTCCATCCGTATCTTGTGGGGCATCTCCAAATTCTTCTGGTAATCCATCCACTGGATCGATGATTCCATCACCGTCTGTATCCGTCCCTTCTACGACTCCGTCGCCATCTGGATCTTCCGTATCTGTTAAGTCAGGATTGTTCGGTGTTAATACATCGATATCGCCATCCGTCTCCGGTAATTCATCCACGATCGTATCTGGTGTATCCACTTGTCCGTTGCCGTCCGTATCCGGTAACCCCGCTTCTTCTACATCATTTAATCCATCATTATCTGAGTCTAAATCACGCCAGTCACCTACATTGTCTCCATCCGTATCTCTTGGACTGTCGTTGGTCCCATCATCATTGTAATCAACTTTATCATCTGTTAAGCCTTGATCTTTATTATCCGGCTCTATACTGTCTACGATTCCGTTTGTACCTACTTCTTGACTTGGATCGATTACGCCGTCGTTATCCGTATCTAAGGCATCAATCTGACTCTGTGGTAAGCCACTCTCCATTAAATCTGGAATTCCATCATTATCCGTATCGATATCCAAGTAATCTGGGGTTCCATCGCCATCCGTATCGGTCGATTGGTCCGGATTATCCGCATTATACCCTTCTACGCTATCTGGAATACCGTCGTTATCGTCATCTAAGTCAACACTGTCTGGGATTCCATCTCCGTCTGTATCTTGTGGGGCATCTCCAAATTCTTCTGGTAATCCATCCACTGGATCGATGATTCCATCACCGTCTGTATCCGTCCCTTCTACGACACCGTCTCCATCTGGATCTTCCGTATCTGTTAAGTCAGGATTATTCGGTGTTAATACATCGATATTCCCATCCGTCTCCGGTAATTCATCCACGATCGTATCTGGAGTATCCACTTGTCCGTTGCCGTCTGTATCCGGTAACCCCGCTTCTTCTACGTCATTTAATCCATCGTTATCTGAATCTAAATCACGCCAGTCACCTACATTGTCTCCATCCGTATCTCTTGGACTGTCGTTGGTCCCATCATCATTGTAATCAACTTTATCATCTGTTAAACCTTGATCTTTATTATCCGGTTCTATACTATCTACGATTCCGTTTGTGCCTACTTCTTGACTCGGATCGATTACGCCATCGTTATCCGTATCTAAGGCATCAATCTGACTCTGTGGTAAACCACTCTCCATTAAATCTGGAATTCCGTCATTGTCCGCATCGATATCCAAGTAATCTGGCGTTCCATCGCCATCCGTATCCGTCGATTGGTCCGGATTATCCGAATTATACCCTTCTACGCTATCTGGAATACCGTCGTTATCGTCATCTAAATCAACACTGTCTGGGATACCATCGCCGTCTGTATCTTGTGGGGCATCTCCAAATTCTTCTGGTAATCCATCCACTGGATCGATGATTCCATCACCGTCGGTATCCGTCCCTTCTACGACACCGTCGCCATCTGGATCTTCCGTGTCTGTTAAGTCAGGATTATTCGGTGTTAATACATCAATATTCCCATCCGTCTCCGGTAATTCATCCACGATCGTATCTGGAGTATCCACTTGTCCGTTGCCGTCTGTATCCGGTAACCCCGCTTCTTCTACATCATTTAATCCATCGTTATCTGAGTCTAAATCACGCCAGTCGCCTACATTGTCTCCGTCCGTATCTCTTGGACTGTCGTTGGTCCCATCATCATTGTAATCAACCTTATCATCTGTTAAGCCTTGATCTTTATTATCCGGCTCTATACTGTCTACTATTCCGTTCTCGCCTACTTCTTGACTTGGATCGATTACGCCGTCGTTATCCGTATCTAAGGCATCAATCTGACTCTGTGGTAAGCCACTCTCCATTAAATCTGGAATTCCGTCATTGTCCGTATCGATATCCAAGTAATCTGGCGTTCCGTCTCCATCCGTATCCGTCGATTGGTCCGGATTATCCGCATTATACCCTTCTACGCTATCTGGAATACCGTCGTTATCGTCATCTAAGTCAACACTGTCTGGAATTCCGTCTCCGTCTGTGTCTGCTGCAGTATACGTGAAACGGGATGCATTTCCTTGTGCATCCGTATCAGGATCCAATGCCGTTAAATTAACATTAAATCCATTCTGTGATACCGCCTCTACCGTATTGCCCGTTACCACTATCGGAATACGAACTACCGTATTCTTCGAGGCTGGATATTCCGCCTTCTGTATCAACGATATATTATTCGTATTACTATCGTAACTTACCGTAAAATAATCTAACAAATCTCCCGTTATCAAACTCGTATCTTGACCCTGTAGATCAACATTCGCCATATCGATCTGTATCAATATATTCGCCCCAAAATTCGTAGAGGCTGGTGCCGCTACTCCTGAGGTCTCATGAAACGTGAAACTAGCCAATCCCGTCCCTTTATTCTCTACCGTATTCAATGGTACAGGCGAGATTAACGCATTTGATGCTTGTACAGCCTGTGCACTTATTTGCTCACTCGCAAATAACAAAACACACAATGCTGCTGCTATTTTTTTATATCTATTCATCTTTCTCTATCCCTTATTAAAATTCTATATAATCTATATCTACATTATTCTTAGAGTTCGTCTCGCCTCCTGAACCTGCTTGAATCGTAACTTTTAATGGATACGTCCCTTTCGTTCCTGATTGTGGGGTAAACGTCGCATTTACACCAACCATACTCGCGCTATCGCCAGTAAAGATTCCTCCATTTCCTGTGTAAATAAACTTATACGTAAAGTCATCTTCTTCCAGTTTCCAGTCCTTATTGTTAACCGTTCTTCCATTCAATGTGGTTAATGTATTATCAAAATCAATCGATAACTCCGATTGTTTTACAATAACATACTCAACAGGGTCTGTTCCATTAGAATCTCCACCTTCTATCTCTCCAATCATCACAACAAAATCAACTGGTTCTGAATCTTCTGTAATAATCGTATTACTTGTAAAGATTCTTGCAAAATAATCTGGTGTCGTTGCTATTGGTGCATCTCCAAATTCTTCCGGCTTCCCATCTTCTGAATCTTTGATTCCATCTTGATCCGTATCTGGACCTGTGATTACTGGACCATTTGGTTCTTGATAGTTTGGCTTACCATCTGTTTCAGGTAAATTGTCCCCATCTGCTAATGAGGTATTCGGTGTATCATCCATTCCATCTCCATTTGTATCTGGAACTCCAGCCTCTTCTACATCGTTAATTCCATCATCATCACTATCTAAATCTTGATAGTCCGGAATACCATCACTATCCGTGTCTGGTGTCGTTGCTGGAGTACCTCCATTATCTTTATCAACAGGATTTGCAATACCATCGCCATCTGTATCAGTAGGGTTATCAATCATTCCATCATTATTTGCATCTAATGCTGGATTTGTTCCACCTTCTACTAAATCAGAAATACCATCATTATCACTGTCAACATCTTGGAAGTCTGGTTTACCATCTCCATCTGTATCTACTGGTTTATCTTCAGTTGAAGGATTATTGTCATAATCTACTGTATCAACTCCTTTTCCACCATCTTGATTATTAGGTTCTAATACATCAACTAATCCATTTTCACCTACTGCAAACGTATTTCCAAAAGGTGTTTGATCAATTCTTCCATTTTGATCAGGATCAAGATTTGCTAAAGTTGGTTCGTCAATTCCGGCTTCTTCTAAATCCGTTATTCCATCATTATCTGAATCTAAGTCTAAACTATCCGGAATACCGTCTCCATCGGTATCTCCATTATTAGATGCTGTAGCATTTTCAACTGTATCTGGAATACCATCGTTATCATCATCTACATCATCAGCATCATTTATACCGTCTCCATCGGTGTCAATTGGAGCATCACCAAATTCATTTGGTTTTCCATCAACAGAATCTTTTATTCCATCTTTATCTGTATCTGGCCCTGTGATTACTGGTCCATTTGGTTCTAAAACATCTGGTGTACCATTATTATCGGTATCTGGAAGACTACCTGGGTTAACTAATGTACCTTCTGTATCCACTTGTCCATCTCCATTTGTATCAAGACTTCCTCCTTCTATAACATCATTGATTCCATCATCATCAGAATCTAAATCTCTCCAATCTCCTATAGAATCATTATCCGTATCTCTAGGGTCATCATTTGTACCATCATCGTTATAATCAACATTATCTGTTGTTAAACCTTGGTTTGTATTATTTGGTTCGATAAAATCTGCAATACCATTATTTCCAACTGGAACTGAAGCATCTATCATTCCATCTTTATTTTGATCAACAAGTGGTATTTGACTTTGAGGAATTCCGCTTTCCATTAAATCTGAAATTCCATCATTATCTGTATCTGTATCTAAATAATCTGGTGTACCATCTCCATCCGTATCGGTTGATTGATCTGGATTTGTAGCATTAAATCCTTCTACGCTATCTGGTATACCATCATTATCATCATCTAAATCAACACTATCTGGAATACCATCACCATCCGTATCTACTAAGGCATCTCCAAATTCATTTGGTAGGCCATCTTCTGAATCTTTGATACCATCTTGATCTGTGTCTGGTCCTGTAATTACCGGTCCATTTGGTTCTTGATAATTTGGTGTACCGTCATCATCACTATCTGGTAAATTATCTCCATCAGCTAACGATGTATTCGGTGTATCATCCATACCATCTCCATTTGTATCTGGAACTCCAGCCTCTTCTACATCGTTAATTCCATCATCATCACTATCTAAGTCTTGATAATCTGGAATACCATCATTATCTGTATCAGGTGCATCTTTTGATTCATCTCCTCCAAATCCATTATCATTATCATCAATCGTATCAGCTAATCCATCTCCATCTGTATCTGTTGCGTTATCAAGTTTTCCGTCATTATTTGTATCTAATGCTGGATTTGTTCCACCTTCTACTAAATCAGAAATTCCATCATTATCACTATCAACATCTTGGAAATCTGGTTTACCATCGCCATCCGTATCTTTCGGTGAATCTTTAGTTCCATCATTATCATAATCAATATCATCTTTAGATGTTCCACCGTCTGTATTGTTTGGTTCTAATGAATCTGCAATACCATTTGTACCTACTGGTACTGTTGGATCGATTACACCATTGTTATCTTTATCTAAATCAACGATTTGATCTTCTGGAATTCCACTTTCTAATAAATCTGGTAATCCATCGTTATCTGAATCTAAATCTAAGCTATCTGGTATACCATCACCATCCGTATCTCCATTATTGGTTGCCGTAGCATTTTCAACTGAATCAGGAATACCATCATTGTCATCATCTAAGTCTGTTGCATCTGGTATACCATCACCATCTGTATCTTTTCCTTTTACTTCAAATGCAGTTGATTTTGAAATTGTAGTTGGTGCTGTACAACCTGCTGGAGATGTTGAATTTGTTGAAGTAAACGTAATCGTTATTATACCTTCTTTCAACACTTTTATATTTCCAGTTGTTGCTCCTGTTCCTGAAGATTTATCTACTGCATTAGCTGGACTAATTTCCCATGTAATCGCACCTGGTGTTCCTCCATTAGCTGCAAAAGAAACTGTATCACCTTCTTCTACATCACTTACATCTACATTAGGAATTACAACTAAATTACTTGGAGCACTACAAGGATCTACTCCTACTGCTATTTGTGCAGTAGCAGAAGCTTGTACTGGATCACATGTAAAGTCTCCTTCGTTAATTACAGAGTAAATAACCGTATAGATACCAGCTCTAGAGAATGTAATATCTCCTGTATTTGCTCCTGTACCAGCAGCTGGACTTGCTCCAGAAGGAGGAGAAACTCTCCACTGAATTCCCGTATTCGGTGTTCCACCTGTCAAGGCAAAACTTGCTTTATCATCTACTGGTATTGCCGCATCTGATGGTGTAATTGCAATCGTCGGTGTTGACGGTGTATTACACGCTGGTGGTTGTTCAACTACTGTAAATGTATTTGTTGCAAATGAATGTGCTGGCACATTACAACCTTCAGGATTTGAACTATTTTCTAAATAATAAATAATATTATATGTCCCTGCTAAAGTAAAGAATACATCTCCTGTTGCTGCTCCTGTTCCTGAAGATTTACTTACTCCTCTACTAGGTTCTATTTCCCAACGGATTACATCTACTGATTCATTCCCTGATAATACAAAAGAATTACTTTCTCCTGGATTAATATTAATTTTACCTGGAGTTACAATTCCTGGATCATTAATAGGGTTACATGGTACTGTAGGTATACATTCTTCAGCAACTTCTGCGTCATTTTGACTTGTTCCTATTGTTTGTCCTGTATTAGCGTTAACAATAACTGGAATTCCATTTGAAGTAACTGTAGAATTTATAGATCCATTTGAATTTAATTTATCAAAAGCTATAGCATCTCCTCCTTCTTGTGCGTCAAAACATCCATCACCATCTGAATCTAAATCAAATTTATTTGGAATCTCATCTTCATCTGTATCACCTGTTCCTTCTACTGTATCTAAAATACCATCATTATCATCATCTAAATCATCTATATTTAATTTACCATCTCCATCAAAATCACAGTAATCATCATACTTATTAACATCATCACACTCAGGTATGTCAATTGTTGGTGTAACTGTGGAGCTGTTATTACTAGAATCTGGATCTCCTTCATTACCTGTAACAGTTGCTGTGTTACTATAATTTCCTGTTGCGTTTGCAGTTGCTGTGATTGTTAAAGTTGCACTTGCTCCATTTGCTAGATTACCAACTGTCCAATTTGGTGCTGACCATGTTCCTTGACTTACTGTATTTGAAACAAAGGTATAACCTGATGGCAATGCATCATTAACTACAACACCTGTCGCTGCAGATGATCCATTATTTTTTACAACAATTGTAAATCTAATATTCTCTCCTATTGTTACGTTAGTTAAATTTGCAGTTTTCGTAACTTGTAAATCTGCAGATCGATCTGTTGGTGTAACAGTTACTGAAGAACTATTATTACTTGATGTAGGATCTGTTTCGTTACCACTAATTGATGCTGTATTTTGGTAATTTCCTGAGTCTTTTACTGTAGCTGTGATTGTTAAAGTTTCACTAGCCCCATCTGCTAAAGAACCTATTGTCCAATTTGGTGCTGACCATGTCCCTTTTGTTCTTGTATTACTCACATATGTAAACCCTGATGGTAATACATCATTAACTACAACACCTGTTGCATCATAATCTCCATTATTTTTTGCTACTATTGTAAACGTTACATTATCTCCTTTTACAGCGTTCGCATTATTAACTGTTTTTGTAACTTGTAAATCTGCTGAACGATCAGAAGGTGTGACAGTAGCTGATGAGCTATCATTTGATGTATTTAGATCTTCTTGATCACCATTAATTGATGCCGTATTTTGGTAATTTCCTGAATCTTTTACAGTAGCCGTAATTGTCAATGTTTCACTAGCTCCATTTGCTAAAGAACCTATTGTCCAATTTGGTGCTGACCATGTCCCTTTTGTTCTTGTATTACTCACATATGTATAACCTGATGGTAATACATCGTTAACTACAACTCCTGTTGCTGTTCCTTTCGAATTATTATTTTTAGCAACTATTGTAAACGTTACATTATCTCCTTTTACAGCGTTTGCATTATCAACTGTTTTTGTAACTGATAAATCCAATGAACAATTTGCATCTAACTGAGAAGCATTCTGAGAAGTTCCCAGACTTTGACCGTTTCCTGCTTGAATTGGAATTCCAGTAGAACTAACATTCCCTGATAATGAACCATCTGAAGATAAATTGCTATTAGCAAAGTTTGCACCTCCTTCTATCGCATCAAAACAACCATCATTATCTGAATCTAAATCAAATACATCCGGTGTTCCATCATTATCTGAATCACCTGTTCCTTCTACTGTATCTAAAATACCATCGTTATCATCATCTAAATCAATACGGTCTACAATTCCATCTCCATCATTATCTGCACAATTAGAATCTAATTCTGATGCATTTTGAGAAGTACCTATCGGTTGCCCTACAGTTGGAGGGAACAATCTAGGAACTCCATTAGGATATACTCCTCCTGCAATTGATCCATCAGCGTTTAATTGACTTTCTGAAATATTTCCTCCTCCTTCTAAAGAGTCAAAACATCCATCACCATCACTATCTAAATCTAAATGATTTGGTATTCCATCATTATCTGCATCACCTGTTCCTTCTACTGTATCTAAAATACCATCATTATCATCGTCTAAATCAATACTATCTACAATTCCATCTCCGTCATTATCATCACATTCTGAATCAAAAGCAGAAGCATTTTGAGAAGTTCCAACAGACTGACCATTACCAGCTGATGTAGGAACACCATTTGAATTTACATTTCCAGAAAGAGATCCATTTGAAGCTAAATCATCAGAAGTTAAATTCATTCCTCCTTCAATAGCATCAAAACATCCATCATCATCTGAATCTAAATCAAATTGGTTATCAATTCCATCATCATCAAAATCACATGCAGCTAAGGTACATGTACCAGTTCTTGTTGCTGTATCTGGATAAATAACTGATTTATCTATATGACTCCACTCACCTGACCCAGTTCTAACCTGAATTTGAAAATTATTATCTCTAATTGCATCAACAGTATAATAAGTTACTGCCAACCAATCCAAATTATCATTTTGAACAACTTCATAAGCAGAAGTTTCTTGAGGTCCAGTAGGATTCGTAACTCTAACATCACCACTTGACCAATCATCATTAATATTACTAAAATCTCCTTCTCCATCAACATACACTCGGTTACGAGATACTCCTAAAACTTTAAAACGAATATCCACATCATCACCATAAATACATTCTAGTCCTCTTCGATCAATATAAAATCGAATAATTCCTAATTCTGATCTAGTTTGATTTGGATAACTATATGTTGCGGTATTAGATAAGTTTTGTATTGTATTGGATAAATTGCTTGTTGCTACATTTCTAATTGGATATCCATTAGAACTTGTACTATTAAAGTTTGTATTTGCAGCAATTGCATTAGCTTCTTCTCCAACGTCATAATGATGTCTAAAAATACGTATTTTTCCACTATTACTTCCTGGAGAATACGAATTAGTTGAATTAGTACATTCATCTGTATCTAAAATACCATCATTATCATCATCTAAATCTTCTGAATTGATTAAACCATCTCCATCAAAATCGCAATTATCTCCATATTTATTTGGATCATTACATACTGGAGTATTAATCGTAATTGTTACGGTTGCTGTAGATGTATCTCCATCAGCATCACGAATTGTATATCTAAATGTATCAGTACCTGATGCTCCAGAATTTGGTGTATAAGTAAATGTTCCATTTGAATTTACAGTTACTCTTCCTTTTGAAGGGTTTGTATTACTTACAACTGTAGTAGAACCATCACCTGCTGTATCAGCACCTGATCCATTATTATTCATCACATTTCCTGAAACAGATGAACCACTATTCGTTGTAAAAGCATCATTTCTAGCTATTGGTCTTTTATCAGCTGTTGCTTGTGCTGTAAATCTTGGATTATCTAACCATCCTGATGAATTTAAAGCAAACGTTACTGTGTAAGACGTATTAGGACTCATCGTGTAATTAATATTACGCGTTTCATTACCAAAACACTGCCCTCTATAAATATTAACATTACTTGTTAATGTTGTGGTTTGCCCTGTTGAATTATTTCTAATTCGGACTGTAACATTACGAGCAGGATTTCCTGCTACATGCTGAACATAAAATTCATATAATCTAACAGAGTAATTCCTTGTTGTTAAAGTAGTTGTAATATTCTGTCCTTTATAAACAGTAGCCGCATTTGAATTAACACCGTTACAATTTTTAATTCCGTTTTGTACAACCCCATTAACACTCATATTAGAAGCTGTAAAATAGCTATTTGCACTATTTCTATAAGTAGGTGCACTACCACCACTAGGGTCTGCCAACCATGTTACTTGAAGGTTTGTAGTAGAGACTGCTTTTGGACTATTAATACCATCTAACACAATCAAAGATTCAAAAAAGTCATGGCTTTTTTGAATAATTTCTTTTAACCCCTTAGTATTTTCATTCCAAGAATGAAGATTTAATTTTTCACCAAAGAGAAAACTACTTGCAAACAATAATACAAGTAAGTTTACCTTTACTTTACCAAGTCTAATTTTTTTCATATTTTTTCTAATCTATAATAAATACTATAGTTCTAACTTTTACTCCCAAAATTCCCAAACTGAACCATTAAAAACTGAAAGTGTTTGATTATCTGTATCATAACAAATCATCCCTGGTGATGGATTCACTACATTTAAATGTGGTGATGCTACCTTAGGTAAGATTAAAGCTTTATCGCTTGACTCTAATACTAATACTCCTGGTGCACTTGAAGTTTCTGCTCCAATGATTACTCCTTGTCCAGACGTTACAGATTCACTAACCGTGTTCGTTTGCGTTCTTGCCGTACCAGTCTCTTCTGATAATTCTACCCAAGAACCATTATAATATTTTATTTTCTTATCATTTGCATCAAACACTAATGTCCCTTCTACCACTCCTGGTGTACTAGATACTGAAGGTAATATGATTCCCTTTTTTGTATTCGGTGCAAAATCTAGAAGTCCATCTCCATCTACAGATGCCTTCTCTATTGCTACTTGAGCATTCACTATTACTATCCCACATAATAATAGTACCCCACTAATTAAGTTTTTCATAAGTATTTTTTTTACTAATTGTATATAACAAACAGCGTATGCTAAAAAGCTTATAACGCTAGTTGCATGATAATTTTTGAATTTATTTAATGTAGATTTTCAAATTAACCTAAGATTATTTCTAACTAGAAATAGGTTAATTTTTATGTATCCCCCCTTTAACTAATGAATTATATCTATATACGTAGATTACTAATTCCCCTGATAATAAATTTTTTCCCCATATAAATTTTTTTCAATTTTATATTTAATAGTGCAAACTTATTTTAACATTTTTTTACATACACTCACTATATGATACATTGTTTTAGACGAATTGGGTATTTTTTACTATGAATAGCTTAGAAAGCTAGTTATAATAACAATTTTATTAGTAATATAATTATTTCACATATGGAATTAATTTTACATTCGTCTTACTATTTAGTTGTTTTATCGATATTTAAGGTTTATTCATCTATAGATATAATACAATTTATGCAAAAGGGATTTATCCTAATTTAGATTTTCCAGCAGGACCTGCATACTATATGATGGGATTTCCTATCGATCTGTTTACTCCCATCTTTGTTTTGTCTCGTGTAAGTGGATGGGTCGCCCATATTATCGAACAAACTGCCGATAACCGTATCATTCGCCCTTTAAGTGAATATATAGGTAACGATCTAAGAAATATTTAAATTGTAATTAGTGGATAGAGGGTAGTAGATAGATTTCTTAAAAACATACATAAAAAAAAGAGTGCTTTATAGTATCCTACTATAAAGCACTCTTATATCTAAAAAAAGGCGGCGACCTACTCTCCCGATTTTACTCAGTACCATCGGCGCTATTGGGCTTAACTACTCTGTTCGAAATGGAAAGAGGTGGACCCCAATGCTATAACCACCAAAAATCTTTGTGATCATATTAACTTAGTAATTCCTTGTTAGCTTTTGGTTTTTTATAACTTTAAAAAATTTTATAAAAAAAAAGAACACATAGCATCCCCTCATCAAAGGTTAATGTAATCTATGTTACTTGTAAAAAATCTACGGGTAATTAGTACTACTCGGCTAAGACATCACTGCCCTTACACCTGTAGCCTATCAACGTCGTCATCTCCAACGTCCCTTTAAAGAAATCTCATCTCGTGGCGAGTTTCGCACTTATATGCTTTCAGCGCTTATCTCTTCCCGACGTAGCTACTGAGCCATGCTCCTGGCGGAACAACTCATACACCAGAGGTCAGTCCATTCCGGTCCTCTCGTACTAGGAACAGCTCCACTCAAATTTCTAACGCTCGCAATAGATAGAGACCGAACTGTCTCACGACGTTCTGAACCCAGCTCGCGTGCCACTTTAATGGGCGAACAGCCCAACCCTTGGGACCTTCTCCAGCCCCAGGATGTGACGAGCCGACATCGAGGTGCCGAACCTCCCCGTCGATGTGAGCTCTTGGGGGAGACTAGCCTGTTATCCCCGGAGTACCTTTTATCCTTTGAGCGATGGCCCTTCCATACGGAACCACCGGATCACTATGCCCGACTTTCGTCCCTGATCGACTTGTATGTCTCACAGTCAAGCACCCTTATGCCATTACACTCTACTAACGATTGCCAACCGTTATGAGGGTACCTTTGGAAGCCTCCGTTACCCTTTTGGAGGCGACCACCCCAGTCAAACTACCCACCACGCACTGTCTCCCATTCCTGGGATTAGACTCCAAATAACGCAAGGGTGGTATTTCAAGGTTGAATCCACAACGCCTGGCGACGCCACTTCAACTTCTCCCACCTATCCTACACATGCGGTATCCAAAGCCAATACGAAGCTATAGTAAAGGTTCACAGGGTCTTTTCGTCCCATTGCGAGTAACCGGCATCTTCACCGATACTACAATTTCACCGAGCTCGTGGCTGAGACAGTGCCCAGATCGTTACACCATTCGTGCAGGTCGGAACTTACCCGACAAGGAATTTCGCTACCTTAGGACCGTTATAGTTACGGCCGCCGTTTACTGGGGCTTCAGTTAAATGCTTCTCCCGAAAGATAACATCCTCCCTTAACCTTCCAGCACCGGGCAGGTGTCAGGCCATATACATCAACTTGCATCTTAGCATAGCCCTGTGTTTTTGATAAACAGTCGCCTGGGCCTTTTCACTGCGGCCCCGGTTATTACACCGGGGCGACCTTTCTCCCGAAGTTACAGGTCCATTTTGCCTAGTTCCTTAGCCACGGATCACTCGAGCACCTTAGAATTCTCATCCCAACTACCTGTGTCGGTTTACGGTACGAGTCGCTTTAAACTGAAGTTTAGAGGTTTTTCTTGGAAGTCCTTACCCACATTATCATTCCATCCGAAGATTTCATGTACTATCCTGTCTTAGCTAAGTCTGCGCATTTAACTACAAACCCAGTACCTAAACAGTTCAACGTACTATTCCGTCAGTACGCAGTGGTGTCAGTACTCCGTCACCCCATCACATCTAAAGCAAGTACGGGAATATTAACCCGTTTACCATCGACTTCCCCTCTCGGGTGCGCCTTAGGTCCCGACTAACCCTCAGCTGATTAGCATAGCTGAGGAAACCTTAGTCTTTCGGTGGGCGGGTTTCTCACCCGCCTTATCGTTACTTATGCCTACATTTTCTTTTCTATTCGCTCCACAGTCCATCACCAGACTACTTCAACGCCAATAGAATGCTCCCCTACCACAATTTCTTGTCCATAGCTTCGGTAATATGCTTATGCCCGATTATTATCCATGCTCGGTCGCTCGACTAGTGAGCTGTTACGCACTCTTTAAATGAATAGCTGCTTCCAAGCTAACATCCTAGCTGTCTAGGCAACCAAACCGCGTTTATTCAACTTAGCATATATTTAGGGACCTTAGCTGATGGTCTGGGTTCTTTCCCTCTCGGACATGGACCTTAGCACCCATGCCCTCACTGCTGTGTATATTTATTAGCATTCGGAGTTTGTCAGGAATTGGTAGGCGGTGAAGCCCCCGCATCCAATCAGTAGCTCTACCTCTAATAAACTTAACCACAACGCTGCACCTAAATGCATTTCGGGGAGTACGAGCTATTTCCGGGTTTGATTGGCCTTTCACCCCTACCCACAGTTCATCCCAAGACTTTTCAACGTCAACGGGTTCGGTCCTCCACTATATGTTACTACAGCTTCAACCTGACCATGGGTAGATCACGCCGGTTTCGCGTCTAATCCTACTAACTAATAGCCCTATTCAGACTCGCTTTCGCTACGGCTTACGGTGCTGAACACCTTAACCTCGCTAGTAAAATTAACTCGTAGGCTCATTATGCAAAAGGCACGCCGTCACACATAAATGTGCTCCGACCGCTTGTAAGCGCACGGTTTCAGGTTCTCTTTCACCCTGTTATTCACAGTGCTTTTCACCTTTCCTTCACAGTACTGGTTCACTATCGGTCTTTGAGGAGTATTTAGCCTTACCGGATGGTCCCGGCAGATTCAGACAGGATTTCACGTGTCCCGCCCTACTCAGGATACTACTAGGTAATACAATTATTTCATGTACGGGACTCTCACCCTCTTCGGTTCATATTTCCATCTGATTCCATTATAACTATATCGTCCATATTGTAGTCCTACAACCCCAATTATGCCTAAACATAACTGGTTTGGGCTCTTCCGCGTTCGCTCGCCACTACTAACGGAATCATTATTATTTTCTCTTCCTCCAGGTACTTAGATGTTTCAGTTCCCCGGGTTCGCCTCCTTTACAGGATGTATAGTCTTCAACTATACGGGTTGCCCCATTCGGATATCTGCGGATCACATCGTATGTGCCAATCCCCGCAGCTTTTCGCAGCTTATCACGTCCTTCTTCGCCTCTCAAAGCCTAGGCATCCGCCATGCGCCCTTAACGATTTTCTTACTTAACCTTTTAATGAGTTAATCCTATATGTTCTTACTCTTTTGTAATCCCAAAATCTCTCCTAATATCTCTATTAAAAAAAATCTTAGTTATTATTATATCTTAAAATTGTTCGACTATAATTAAAAGCTCGCACTCTTAATCATAATCTTAAACCTTTTTGTCTAACTAATTATTACTTTGTCAATATGTCAATGAACGTTTACCTAATTAATATTTGCTATCTAACAATTACCAATCATTTCGTGGAGAATATCGGAGTCGAACCGATGACCTCCTGCGTGCAAGGCAGGCGCTCTAGCCAGCTGAGCTAATCCCCCATTAAAACTAGCTCTTAGTTTTTGGTTATTAGTCGTTAGTCTATCCCAACTCCCAACTTCTAGTTTCTCTTTCCTAAGTAGTTCCAGGCAGACTCGAACTGCCGACCTCTACATTATCAGTGTAGCGCTCTAACCAGCTGAGCTATGGAACTCTACTTGTTTATCTCTAAATATAGATAGAAAAACAAAAAAATGCTAATTCTTTTAAGTCAAGATACTCCTAATTTACGTATCTCTCTTCTCTAATAAGGAGTTGTTCCAGCCGCACCTTCCGGTACGGCTACCTTGTTACGACTTAGCCCTAGTTACCAGTTTTACCCTAGGCAGCTTCCTTACGGATCACCGACTTCAGGTACCCCCAGCTTCCATGGCTTGACGGGCGGTGTGTACAAGGCCCGGGAACGTATTCACCGCGCCATGGCTGATGCGCGATTACTAGCGATTCCAGCTTCACGGAGTCGAGTTGCAGACTCCGATCCGAACTGAGATAGGTTTTAAAGATTCGCATCCCTTCACAGGGTAGCTGCCCTCTGTACCTACCATTGTAGCACGTGTGTAGCCCAAAACGTAAGGGCCGTGATGATTTGACGTCATCCCCACCTTCCTCTCTACTTGCGTAGGCAGTCTCGCTAGAGTCCCCAACTAAATGATGGCAACTAACGATAGGGGTTGCGCTCGTTATAGGACTTAACCTGACACCTCACGGCACGAGCTGACGACAACCATGCAGCACCTTGCAATCCGTCCGAAGACTATGAACTTTCGCCCATATTCGTATTGCATTTAAGCCTTGGTAAGGTTCCTCGCGTATCATCGAATTAAACCACATGCTCCACCGCTTGTGCGGGCCCCCGTCAATTCCTTTGAGTTTCATTCTTGCGAACGTACTCCCCAGGTGGATTACTTATCACTTTCGCTTAGGCACTGAAGTCAAGTCGACCCCAACACCGAGTAATCATCGTTTACGGCGTGGACTACCAGGGTATCTAATCCTGTTCGCTCCCCACGCTTTCGTCCCTCAGCGTCAATAAAGGCTTAGTGATCTGCCTTCGCAATCGGTGTTCTGTGTAATATCTATGCATTTCACCGCTACACTACACATTCCAACCACTGCAACCTTATTCAAGACTAACAGTATCAATGGCAGTTCCATCGTTAAGCGATGGGATTTCACCACTGACTTATTAGCCCGCCTACGGACCCTTTAAACCCAATAAATCCGGATAACGCTCGCACCCTCCGTATTACCGCGGCTGCTGGCACGGAGTTAGCCGGTGCTTATTCCTACAGTACCGTCAGGCACCCTCACGAGGGTACGTTTCTTCCTGTATAAAAGTAGTTTACAACCCATAAGGCCGTCTTCCTACACGCGGGATGGCTGGTTCAGAGTTCCCTCCATTGACCAATATTCCTCACTGCTGCCTCCCGTAGGAGTCTGGTCCGTGTCTCAGTACCAGTGTGGGGGTTCACCCTCTCAGGCCCCCTACCAATCATCGCCTTGGTACGCCGTTACCGCACCAACTAGCTAATTGGACGCATACCCATCTATCACCGTAACCTTTACTATTAGTATCATGCAATACCATAGACCATAGGGTATTATTCATCGTTTCCAATGGCTATCCCCTAGTGATAGGCAAGTTGTATACGCGTTACGCACCCGTCCGCCGGTCGCCATCATCTAGCAAGCTAGATATGCTGCCCCTCGACTTGCATGTGTTAAGCCTCCCGCTAGCGTTCATCCTGAGCCAGGATCAAACTCTCCATTGTAATATTTTCTTATCTGAAATACATACAACCAAAAGCACCCAACCCAAAAGAATTAACTTAGCATTTTTCTTGTCTCTCTTCTATATCATAATTTCAAACGAACTTCTAGCGTCTTACCTCTCGTAAAACCCCGATCTCTTTCAAACGGATTGCAAACATACAACCTTTTTTATTCTTCACAAATATTTTTTTGATTTTTTTTAACCTTCCTCAAAACACTATCCGCTACTACAATAAAACATCCTCTCTAAGACCGACTACCGCTTACTCCCTATCCTACCTTAATCTATAAAATAACCGCAAGCGAGCGCAAAAATAACACCTTTATATCCTCTTATCCAAATATTATCTAACCTTTTTTTAATAAAAATGTATGAATCTTTATTTAACTTCGATAAACAACCGTTTTTTATAGATGAAATGTTATTTTATAAATTCATTCTTTTACCAATCGTTCCACAATTTGTTTTACTGGTAAAATTTCATTTACATATTCAATGCTAGGTCCTGCAACCCAAACTGTTTTATATGTAACTTTTGTTGCTGCTTTTGTGACGTCTTGAGTTCCGATCATGAAACGAAACATTTTCACCCATTTTTTTAATGTTTTATTTTTATTTAAAAATTTTTCAAAAGCAGGTTGTTTCGTTCCTACTTTTTGAACATATGGTGTATTGATGACTGTACAGGGTGTTCCTGATATTCTTTCAGTCACCACAATATCTTTTGCTCCATAATCTACGCAAGCTTGTTTATACTCTTTTGTTACATCTGCTTCTAAAGATGCAATAAAAGGGCTTCCTACAGAGACCCCTATCGCTCCTAATGACAACATATGGTCTAACTCGGCTTTTTTCCCTACTCCACCTGCTGAGATTACAGGTATTTTACATTCTTTATTTAATAAAGGGATTAAATCCTCTGGAGATTGATCTCCTCGATGTCCACCTGCAACATTGTTTACAGCTATAATGGCATCACACCCTAAATCTTCTACTTTTTTTGCGTATTCTAAGTTTACTACATCACAAAAAACTTTAATTCCTTTTTTGTGTGCTTTTTCTATTGTTTCTTTTGGATTACCTAAAGATGTGATAATAAAATCTACTCCTTCTTCGCAAAGGATTTCTAATTGTGCTTTGTATTTAATATTGGATTTATTGACAATTAAATTAAATCCAAATGATCCTCCTTTAGGTTTAGAGGCATTTAACTCTTTTATTACTTCTCGTAATTCTTCTAAAGTTCTATAATTTAACGCCGGAATGCATCCTGCAATTCCGGCGTTCATAGCTTGTTTAACCATTTTAACATTAGACACTAAAAACATAGGTGCCATAATGATCGGGTGTTCTATATCTAATAAATCTGTTAAAAGTTTTTTTGCCATTATTTTATTTTTTCTCGAAAATACTCAAAAAAAAATACTTTTTCTAATACATAAAATTAAAAATAGAGTTATCAAATGATAACTCTATCTAAAAATCATTTACATTTAGTTCTATTATTATCTACAATAATCTATTGGAACTTTTTCAACATGAACTTTTCCTTCTGCTATAAAACTAGGATTGGTCATTTTAAATGTTTCAGAAAAATACACTTTTAGTGTCGCTGTACTTGGCACATTTGTATTTAAAATAATATTAGCTCCTGTTATTATATTTTCACCTGTAGGATTATCTAAACTATTAATCGTACGTGTTGTTTCTTGTACTTCAAAATTTATTGAATTGGCATTCACTTTTCCTGTTGTAAGATCTTTTACTTGTAATGTTGCAGTTTTAGTTCCTCCTGTTGAAAAACTCACGACAGGATTTCGAATTGCATCATTATCAATTGAGGCTGGTGTTTCAGAAAAAGTCCATTTCCACTCCACATTTGATTGATTTACTACTGAATAACTATCCAATTGTATCTGTTTATTCACACATCGAAAAGGATATGCATCAGCTGTTGGTTGGGAAATCACATTATAATCTGTCTTATAAAAATCCGCTTCCCAAGTTCCTATTCCTGAACCGAAACGTAATTTATTTTTAGCATAAAAAGGAAATGGTTTAATTCTTCCATATCGATATTCATCATCAAGAAGACCTGAGGAATAATCAACCCAAGTACCCAAAGCATCATCTCTATACAAAACCTCTGTATTAAAATTATCTTTATTATAAACAATCGCATAGATGGCTCCTTCAACTCCCATTTGTTTTACAATACGATCTACTGCAAAATTTCCAGTAGGACTTATATTTTGCCAATTTGCACCCCCATCGGTAGAAGTATATACTTTTGAACCATTGGAAAGCCATAGTTTATTTTCATCTGTTTCATCTAATTGAACGTAAATATTTCCTGATGTTGGTGTTGTAATTTCAGTCCAAGTTGAATTTTCATATTGATCTACATTATTAGATACATATAACTTAGTCCCTCTTCCATTTGCTACTACATACATTTTTTTTGGATTTGAACGTGCTATATGAATTTCCCAAGTATTTGATCCAAAATCGTGCATTTCTGTAAAGGTTTGACCTGTATCTACAGAATATTTTATAAAGTTACCTTGTGCTGTAAACAACACATTATTAAATTCTGGATGTGGTTTCACTTCTCCTACTCTAGCACCATATGTATATTGATTAGGATGTCCTCTAAAGGGTTGTATTGAAGGCTTTCGCTCAGCATCAGTTGCTGTATATTCTTTTGGAATTTCCATTACTGCACCTCCTCTAATATCTCGAAAGGCCATTCCAACTCCATTAATACATACTCCTGCTGGTGATTCAGCTCCTCCAACTGATAAAGAATGATTCCCCCATTCTCCACGATTTACTACATTTCCATTATGGTAACGACCTCCTCCCCACAAATCTTCATTCCAACAATGGTCCCATCCCCAAAAATGTTGTGACCAAACACCATTTGTTTTATATGAAAAATTATCTGTGGATTCAAAGAAATCTGTACTATAGGTTACACCTCCATCGGTTGCTAGAAAAAACTCCCCATCAATTGCCACAGCATCTTGTAAATCGGGATGTATTGGAAAAGGTCCTCTATATCCACCTACATTCGTTGTTGTTAATCCCGAGTCCTTACTCTTATATAGTGTTGTTGTACCTATTAATATTTCATCTTCATTCAATGGATTTACTTCTAATATAAAATCATAAAATCCTTGACCTGTACCTCCAAAACCTCTAATTTTTGTAAAAGAAGTTCCTGTGTCGGTACTTTTATAAATCACCATACCTCCTTCTGAACTTTTTAAATACGATATATAAACCACATTTGGATTATCTTTTGTGACCGCCACTAAAGTTCCTGAGGCTGAAGTTTCAATTTCATTTGATGTAAAAGTAGCTCCTCCATCGATTGATTTATAAAATCCTCCCTTACTACCAACTGCATAAACAATATCATGATTATTTACATGAAAGGCTACATCAGATATATTTTCATCAATTTGTTTTGTCCAGTTAATACCTTTATCTATAGACCTATACAACCCTTTCCAAGTTGCAACAAAAAGTACATTAGGATTATTTTCACTAATAATTATATTATTCCCACTTGCTTCAAAATCAAATGTATAATTTCCTGAATTCCCCCCATCCGATGATGTAAAAAGCCTATTACTTGCAACAAATATTTTATTACTATTAGTTGGATCAATAGCTATAGGCCCTTTAACACTATTCTGATACTCCCAATTTTCACCTTTATCAGTTGTTTTAAATAATAGCCCTTTTTCTGTTGTTATATATTGAATATTGGTATCACTTTTAAATACATCAATAAAATAAATATTTTGCTGCCATGGTCTTTTTTGTCCAGATCGATAGTTCTCATGAGTACCAATCGGTTTCCACACACCTGTCGACTGTAAAATTTTTGATGAGCTTTTATTTGCAGAACGTGTTGACCTTGAATTTGATTTCTCTAATTGATATTGTTTATAACGCTGGTACAGATCTAAATCAAATTGTCCATCTTGATTTAAAAAAGATTCAACTTCTTCTCTCCAAAGAAGAAAAAAGCGTTCATATGGGTTTTCAGACTCTTCTTCTTTAAAAATACCTTTTGCTTTTTTTTCTGCTTTTTCTCTTTTCTCTTCTTTTTCAAATTCTTCAAAAGCTTCATCTAATTGATTAATATTAATCGTATCTCTCAATAATAATTCAAAAAAATGAGGCACTTTTCTTTCTGAGTTTTTAGGTATATCATTTTCATTCATCATTTCAAGATGTACTGGATACTCTTGAGACATGACAAAACTTACAATACACGATAAAAGAAACCCTAATTGTATTTTTCTAAACATAATTATGGTTTGTTTTTCAATTGATTTTCTAAATCTATCACCCGATTATTTAATTCTTGTACTGAATTAATTAGCATTAAAATAATATCATTGTATTTAACTGCTTTTAAATCGACTGTTCCATCAGAAGTTTCTTTTTGAATATCTTTTATTAAATATGGTGCTATTTTTTCAACTTCTTGCGCTATTAAACCAATATGCTTTGTTTCTGTATTTATATCACCGTATTTATTATTATAATTATAACGAACCGGTTTTAATGCATTTACTTCTTTTAATCCCCCTTTAAAAGACTCAATATTTTCTTTCATTCTTTTATCAGAAAGATTACTTAATGTTCCACTAAAATGGATATTTCCCACAACATCTAATGCTTCTGTCGGAGTATTAGTTCCTATTCCAACATTACCTGCAGAATAATACACATCACTCACATTCTTACTCCAAGTTGAAGAATTACCACTTGAGGCTCCTGAATACGTAATATTTCCTGAATTCAATCTTATAGTACTTCCACAAGCTTGATAATCAGCTATCCAATATAATTTATTATTTTCAATTACTAGCCGAACATTTGCAAAGGAATTGACTCCTAACTTAACATTTGTTGATAAGTTATCTGATACTTCTGTATCTACTCGATCTTCTGCTGCATCAGTTGTAAAAGACATATAAGATACAACATTAATAAAATCAGGAGAAACTGTTCCTGTTACATGTGCATCTCGACTATAACAATTAGCAAAAAAATTTAAATCAAAACTAGCTTCTTCATAAATATCAGCTATATAAATCTTTTCTGTTGCACTAGCACTATAATTTCCAGATATTGGAATGATATCATTTTTTGAAACAGCCATCATTCGTTTCCATTCATTACCATTCCAAAAATAAAATCCTTTTGGATTTCCTTCTACTTCTGCATCTAAATATAGTTCTAGTCCTACTTCAGAAGGATTCCCTGAAGGAAAACTTAATACCTTTGGTATTATTAAACCATCGTTAACTGTTGGTGCTGAAGGGTCATTCCCTCCAATGTGAAGTGTTGCTTTAGGATTATCTGTTCCAATCCCTACTTGACTTTTAAGCATACCTATGCTTAAAAATAATGTTAGTAAAATTATTTTTTTCATTTCCCCGTAAATGATTTTTGCGCGAATGTACTCCTTTTTTTTTATTTCATTCTCTTTTTTTTAACTTTTTTTAACATTTGTTTATTCTTTTATTCCGTTAAGTATATATCTTTACTATTTTATAAACAGTTAAAAATGAATAACAAACAAATTCTAAGCAGTTATGCTAAAGTACGATTTCAAGATTGCGATCCTTTTAATCACCTAAACAATTCAAAATATATAGATTACTTTATTAATGCTCGGGAAGATCAGATTTTAGAGAATTATGATTTAGACATGCAAGACTTTATCAAGAAAAATAGAACAGCTTGGGTGGTTTCCACAAGTCAAATAGCCTATATAAAACCGGCTCATACAATGGAGGAAGTCTTAATTGAATCACAACTAATTCAACATTCTGAAAAACATTTATTAGTTGAATTACGTATGTATGACCAAATGAAAACACATCTTAAATCTTTTTTATGGATTACTTTTGTTCATATTAGCTTAAGAGAACAAAAAGCTGCTGCTCATTCATCTGAATTGATGGAATTATTTAAAAATGTAGAACTTCCAATTGAAGATCGTTTTTTTGAATCAAGAAAAACCACGTTAATAAAAAAATCAAAGTATTAATAATAACTTAGTGCTAATTGAAATATTTCATCAATCAGATGAACTGGAATATCATTTTCAACATTCAAAGGAATTACTTTATATCGTTTTCGGTTTCCTTGTTCTAAGCCTGCATGATTAAAAAGATGTGATTTAGAGATTCCTATATAGGGTTGATTGGTTTTCTTATTTTTCCAAACGTAACAAAAGGGTTTATTTTTATAATAGAAGAAAGGAAGTTTATATTTCCATTCTTCTGTTATTTGATTATCATAATTTTTTATAAAAATACGTAATGCTAAAAAATAACTTTGTAAAGGTTCTTCTAAATTCAAATAAAATTGGTCTATTTCGTAACGCGACATACTAAAACTGCATTTTTTCTTCTAACATTTTCCACACGGTATTTTCAAACTCACTCTTAAAAAAACCAAAATGGCCTATTTTCTTTACATTTAAGTCTTCTGGTTTTAAATGAATTCTCTCTACACTAGCATTTTCATATCGTTCAAATAACCAATCTACAGCCTCTTTAGGAGCATATAAATCATCTGAGCAACTTAGAGCTACAATTTTTTTGGTTACTTGATTAAAATTCTCTTGCAAATCAGGTTTAAAATCAAAAAAATAATTTTTAGATCGACACCATTTACTCCATTCATTAGCCATTCCTTTTGGTAAATCTTCCATTACGCCAAATAATTTCCCTGGGAAATACCCCCAAACTGGAATTGTTATAGGGAAAACAAGATACCAAATCGTTAACATATATAAAAGATTAAAACCTTTCCAAAAATTGCAATAACCTGTTTGAGAAGCTACTGTAATGATTCGATCTGCTATATGATTAGAAGGCATCATTCCTATCAATTGACCTCCTATACTATGCCCCATGAGAATTACCTTATGTTCCGGATTTTGATTTTTAACATAATAAATCATCGATTCTGCATCATTTTCTCCCCATTGTGTTGCTGTTGCCTTAAATCCTTTTAATTTTTCAGGTCTAGATTCTGCAATTCCTCTATAATCATACGTATAAACGGTATAACCTTTACTTTGTAAAAAAGAGGCAAACTTATAATAATAATTTTGTCGGACTCCTGTAGCTGAATTTATAAGTACCGTTTTATTATTCGTATTTTTTGGTAAGAATGTAGTTATTTGAATTTGATAGTGATCATTGGTTTTTAAACTAAATTTTTTCATGACTCGTTAACTAAGTTTATAAATTTTGCAACATTTCTTGAAGCTTCATAATTGTTTTCCCATTCCGTGTTGTAGCTTTTTGATTTAATTGTTTTTCAAAGAAAGTATTATTTAATTTTGTTTTACTATATCCTTTTTCTACATAGAGGTAAATACTATTTTTTGATACGCTCAAACGATCATTCTCTTTTTTTTCTTTTACTACTTTAACTACTATAGATTGATCAATTTCATCATTAAAAAAGGTACAATATTGTTTTGTTATATCATCTTTTTGAAATGGATTTTGTTCTATAATATAATTCCAATCTTGCTCTGTATATACAAAAACTGAAACTTCAAATCCAAATGCACGCTCTATATAAGTTTCTATTTGATTAATAAGTTCTGATTTTAATAAAAAATTACTTTTTAATACTATATTCCCACTTTGAATATAGGTTTGAATATCTAAAAAACCGTTTTCTTCTAAAACATGTTTTAAATCTTTCATTAAAATTTTCCGCTTCCCTCCTACATTTATTCCCCGAAGTAATACTACATATGATTCCATAACTTTCTTTTTATCAAATATAAACAAATTGAAACTTTTAGTTTATCATTCAATTCATTTATATTTGTCCGAATAAAATAAAAAAATGACATATCAAAAGCTCGATATTTTGGCAATAGGTGTTCATCCAGATGATGTAGAACTATCATGTGGTGGGACTATTGCTAAAGAAATTTCTTTAGGTAAAAAAGTAGGGATTTTACATTTAACTGAAGGTGAATTAGGTACTAGAGGAACAAATGAAATACGTTTAAAAGAAGCAAATAAAGCAGCAAAAATATTAGGTGTTCATGTACAAGAACATTTAAATATTGGTGATGGTTTTTTTGAAATTACTGATGACTATTTAAAACAAATCAGTGTTGTTTTAAGAAAATACCGCCCTGATATTGTTTTATTAAATGCGGTTAACGATCGCCATCCTGATCATGCGAGGGCTAGTAAACTATGTTCACGTGCTTGTTTCCTATCGGGCTTACCTAAAGTAGAACTTTATGATGAAGAGGGAAATATGTTAGAAAAATGGCGCCCATCACAAGTATATCATTACATTCAATGGAAAAATTTAACTCCTGATTTTGTTGTAGATATCACAGGGTTTATGGAAACAAAGAAAAATGCATGTTTAGCTTATGCTTCACAATTTTTTAATGAAAATTCAAATGAACCTGAAACACCTATTAGTTCAAAGAATTTTTTAGATAGTATCGAATACAGAGCGAGAGACTTAGGACGAATTATTGGAGTAGAGCATGCTGAAGGATTTACAGTAGAACGTTTTATTGGAGTAGATAATTTATCTAATTTAATATAAAAAAAGTAAAAAAATCTTTTGCAATATGTACTAGTTTTATATATTTGCAATCGCAATATTTATGGTGATTGTAGCTCAGCTGGTTAGAGCGCTGGATTGTGGTTCCAGAGGTCGCCGGTTCGAACCCGGTCTTTCACCCAACATTGTTTAAAACACTCTTTTTTGAAGAGTGTTTTTTTATTTGTACTCTTCTAATAACTTTTCATATTCATTAAAACGATGTTCTCGAATAGGTCTTATATACGGTTCTGTATTAAAATACAACAATAAACAAGGTTCTTTTATATGATTATATTTTTCTACAAATTCGAACCGAATTAATTCTTTATTTTTTATTCTTTGTTTAATTCTATTATGATAGGGATACATAAAATTCTTATTTATTTCTTTGTTTTACTTTTATTAATTTATCAATATCATAACCTCTTTGATGCAATAGTTTTAATATAGTATCATAGGTATTTTTTTCTAATTCAGGCGTACGTGATAGTATCCATAAATAATCATCTGATTTACTTCCTATAGCAGCCCACTTATATTCTTTATCTAATTCTAAAACATAGTAATCTCCATAAAAAAACCAAAAGAATGATACTTTTAGTTTTGAAGGTTCGTTAGAGTTTGGAATTTTTGCTTTTCCAATTGCTATTGATTCTTCACCATCTACTGTTTTCTTAAAACCTTTATTAACCACTTTTATTCTTCCTTCTTTTTCTAGAGAATATGTAGCTGTTACACCTACCATATCTTTTTCAAACTTATGATCGTATCGCGCTATTTCATACCATTGACCTAAATATTGATCAAGATCAAATTCTTTCACCACACTTTTATCAATTACCTGATCTTGAATAGCACATGAAACAAACAGAAAAAGGCACCACAATCCAATAATTTTTTTCATCTTTTATAAATTTCTATACCAATATAAAAAGTACTCTGAATTTTCATATTATTTTTCGATATCTATTGTATTTTTTTCTATAAAAAAAGTCCTTTTTATTAAAAAAGGACTTTTAATATATTTATAATAGATTATTCTATTTTTTATACATTACAGATTTAACTGCTTCAATAGTTTCTTCAACTGTAGGCATCCAATCTTCATATAAATGTGGTGAATATGGTGCTGGCGTATCAGCTGTTGTAATACGTTTTATTGGAGCATCTAAATAATCAAATGCTTTTTGTTGAACCATATAGGCTATTTCAGTAGAAACAGATGCAAATGGCCAAGCTTCTTCCACAATAACCAAACGATTTGTTTTCTTTACTGATTCAATAACGGTTTTATAATCTAACGGACGTACTGTACGTAAATCAATTACTTCTGCATTAATTCCCTCCTTTGCTAATTCAGCAGCAGCTTTTAAAGCAACTTTCATAATTTTCCCAAAAGAAACAATCGTTACATCAGAGCCTTCTTTCTTAATATCAGCTACACCGATTGGAAGAATGTACTCATCTTCTGGAATTTCCATTTTATCACCATACATCTGTTCTGATTCCATAAAAATTACAGGATCATTATCACGAATAGCTGCTTTTAATAAACCTTTTGCATCATATGGATTAGAAGGTACAATTACCTTTAAACCAGGGCAATTGGCATACCAGCTTTCAAAAGCTTGTGAATGGGTTGCAGCTAACTGACCTGCAGAAGCTGTAGGCCCACGAAAAACGATTGGGACATTCCATTGCCCACCTGACATTTGACGCATTTTTGCAGCATTATTAATAATTTGATCAATAGCAACTAATGAAAAGTTAAACGTCATAAATTCTACTATAGGACGGCAACCGTTCATTGCAGCTCCAACTGATATTCCTGCAAAACCTAATTCAGCAATAGGAGTATCAATAATACGTTTTGGACCAAATTCGTCTAACATTCCTTTAGACGCTTTATAAGCTCCATTGTATTCCGCTACTTCTTCTCCACATAAGTAAATACTTTCATCACGGCGCATTTCTTCGCTCATGGCTTCTGCTATTACTTGACGAAATGTTAATTCTTTCATATAATATTTTGTATTATGAAGTCTTGTATTGTTAAATAATGGAACAAATCTACTAAAAAAATATGGTTTTATAAAGATGATTTTTAATGTAAAATGTTCTTATAACACTTTCTTTCTTTTTCAATTGCTTCTAATAAAGTAAAAAGCCATCTTTTTCTAAAGATGGCTTTCTTTTCTTGCTATAATCTTTCCTAAAACTTCTTCAACTCTTCTTTAATTTTCTCTTGTAAACCGTTGGTTGCTGAAACCAAAGGTAAACGTACTTGGTTACTCTCTAAAACACCTCGTTGTTTTAATAACTCCTTAATTCCAGCAGGGTTTCCTTCTTCAAAGATTAAATGAATCATTTTTAAACATTGATAATGCAAAGCATTCGCCTCTTTCACTTTCCCTTCCAAGGCAAAATTCATCATACTAGAAAACGCTTTTGGTAAACCTTCTCCTATTACTGAAATCACACCATCACCACCTAAATAAACCAGTGGTAAAGCATATTCATCATCTCCTGAAAGTACTAAAAATCCTTCAGGACGATTTTGAATCAATTCCATTGCAATTCCCATATCTCCTGTAGCTTCTTTAATCGCTATAATATGTTTAAATTCTTTCGCTAAGCGAATTGCCGTTTTTGGAGCAATTCCTTCTCCTCCTGTTCTACTAGGTACATTATATAAAATAATAGGTGTATCTGTTGTTTTTGCAATAGCTTTAAAATGCTGGTAAACACCTTCTTGAGTTGGTTTATTATAATAAGGAGAAACAGAAAGAATTCCATCAAAAGGAGTTAAATCAGTATTCTCAATTGTTTTTACTACATCAACTGTATTATTCCCTCCTATCCCTATAACAAGAGGTACTCTTTTATTATTCTTTTCAATAATAAAATCAATTACTTGCTGTTTTTCCTCACTTGAAAGTGTTACTACCTCAGCAGTAGTACCCATAACAACTAAATAATCAATACCATTTTCTATATTAAAATCGATTAAACGTTCTAATGCATTATAATCAACTGAAAAATCATCTTTAAATGGTGTTACTAACGCGACACCTGTACCTCTAAATTTCTCCATTTCTATTTTTTAAACGTACTCAAATATCGCAATAATTCTTCAATGAATAGCAAATTATTATCATGAATATTTAAATTTATCGAATACTCTTTCAATCCCTTAAAACCTGTAACTACTTTAGAATTAATGAATTGTAAAAATATCGATTGGTATTCATTTTCTTTTTCTGTTAAATCTATAACTAAATCGTAGTTTTCTTGTAAAAAATTAACTAAATCTTCTTTTACGGGTTTTTTATACCAATTAAAATCTTTTGGAGTAAATAACGTATGCATAATAGTCTTTTGAGCATCAATTATTTGAGTAAACGCTATTTTTTCAATCATAACAGGATTTGAAACCGCTTCTTTCAATACATTAATTTCTAATGTTATGTCTTGATTTTCATCAATTAAAAAAACAACTTTTTGAAGTTCTGATAAAACAAAAGGGTTCAACGATTTTTTATGATTCTTTATCGCCTGTTTTAGTAAAATGTTTTTAACTTTGTTGAGCACAGAATTTGTGAATTTGTTAACAAAAATACATCAATCTAATGAATATAAAAAGAGCATTTTCTATAATATTCTTTTTCTCACTAATTATAGCGTGTAAACCCACCTATTCTATCAGTGAAACAGAGAAAAAAAACACACGAGTTGATCATATTCAACAAGATCAAGAATTTCAAGATTTAATAAAACCGTATACAAAAGAATTAAAGCATAAAACAGAAGAAATTCTTGCTTATACTCCAGAAGACTTAACAAAGCAAAATTATAATTTACAAAATGTTTTTGCTGATATTACCTATGAAGAATCTGATATTTTGTTTAAAGCACTCTATCAAAAAGATATTGATTTTGTGTTAATCAATAAAGGTGGTTTAAGAACTATCATCCCTCAAGGAGCTATCACAATTGGGAATATATACGAAGTAATGCCTTTTGACAATAAAATTGTTGTGGTCGGTTTACGAGGTGAAAAAATGTTAGCATTGTTATCCTATTTAGCTTCAAAACCTCAACCTATATCGCATTTAAAAGTTACACGAAAAGAAAACCGAGTTACCGAGGCAGTCATCAATGGGAAACCTTTTGATTTTGATACAACCTACTATGTTGTAACCAATGATTATTTACAAGGCGGTGGTGATAATATGTTTTTTTTCAAAAATGCTGAAGAAGTCTATCCTTTAAATATTTTAGCACGCGATATGTATCTTAATTATTTTAAAAAAATTGATACACTTTCTATTAACAAAACGATTCGATACCAATAATCATGATGCAAACACGTAAACAATTTATCAAGACACTAGCTACTTCAGGAACTTTAACTTTACTTCCTACAGTACCTTTATTGGCCCATTCTAAAGAATCGTATACTAAAATTACCATTCTTCATACTAATGACCAACACAGTCGCATTGAGCCTTTCGAAGCTTCTCATAAAAAATTTGGAGGAGCAGGTGGTTTTGCTTCAAGAGCTACACTTATTGATCAAATTCGTAAAAAAGAAGATTATGTTTTACTTTTAGATGCAGGTGATATATTTCAAGGGACTCCTTATTTTAATTTTTTTGGTGGTGAATTGGAATTCAAATTGATGTCAAAACTAGGATATGATTTAGCTACTTTAGGAAATCATGATTTTGACAATGGAGTTAATGGATTTATCAAACAACTCCCTCATGCTCAATTTAATTTTGTAAATGCAAACTATAATTTCAAAAATTCAGCACTAGATGGAATTGTAAAACCGTATCAAATTTTCAAAAAAGGTGATATTAAAATTGGTGTTTTTGGTTTGGGTGTTCAATTAGAAGGTTTGGTTGATCCTAAAAATTATGGTGAAATTCAATATTTAGACCCTATCGAAATAGCAAAAGATCAAACCTATCATTTAAAACATAAAGAAAAGTGTGACTTGGTCATTTGTTTGTCACATTTGGGATATCAATATCAAGATGATACCGTTTCTGATATAAAATTAGCTCAAAACACACACGATATCGATTTAATTATAGGAGGTCATACCCACACTTTCCTAGATGCTCCTACTATTGTTAAAAATAGCCATGGAGAAAATGTCATTATCAACCAAGTGGGATGGGCAGGACTCTATTTAGGTCAAATTGATTTTTATTTTTCCAAAGGAAAGAAAAAATCAACTCATAAACGCATCCAAGTATAACCATTAAAAACATATTTTAATGAATATTTTTCACAACTTTATTAGAAAAAAAAATGGATTTGTCTTTATATGTCTATTTATAACCTCTTCCTTATTTGCTTGGGGACCAACAGGTCATCGTGCTACAGCAGAAATAGCAGAGCATTATTTATCAAAAAAGACTAAAAGAAAAATTAATAAGCTACTTGATAATCATGATATGGCTTATTGGTCTACTTATGCGGATGCTATTCGCTCTGATACACAATATAAAAAATATGAGCCTTGGCATTATGTAAATTATCAATATGGTGAAGACTATTTAAAAGCAGACAAAAATCCTAAAGGAGATGTTATATATGCTGTCAACCATTGTATTGCTATTTTAAAAGATAAAAACGCTTCAAAAAAAGACAAAGCTTTTCATTTAAAACTCTTAATTCATTTTATTGGAGATTTACATCAACCCTTACATGTTGGACATGGAGAAGATTTAGGTGGCAACACTTTAAAAGTAGAATGGTTTTGGGAAAAATCAAATTTACATAGAGTATGGGACGAAGGAATGCTGGATCAATATAAGATGAGTTATACAGAATTAGCGCATAGTTTTGTTCCTCTTACAAAAGAAAAACGTATCGCCATTCAAAAAGGAACTATATTAGACTGGATCAATGAATCAAAAGAGTTATCCGAAAAAATAGTCTATCCTTCTATAAAAGAATCAACTCAGTTAAATTATCGGTATATGTATGATTATTTTCCTGTTGTTGAAACACAAATAGAAAAAGGTGGAGTTCGATTGGCAAAAATTTTAAATGAAATTTTTGGATAATCAAAATCATTAAAACATTTTTAAATTTAACAACTTTATAATTTAAATAAATTGGAAAAAATCCATCCTTTATTACGATTGCATTTTGTAGTTTTCTTATGGGGATTTACAGGTGTTGTTGGTAAATTAATCAGCATTGATGCTTTACCTCTTGTATGGTTGCGTATTTTATTCACTATTATTTTTATTTATCTGTATTTACGCTTAACAAAAAAATCAATCGCTCCTAAAAAAGGATTATTAAAAACATGGATTATTGCTGGAGTTTTTATTGCCATTCATTGGTATGCCTTTTTTCACTCTATCAAAATATCCAATGTAGCCATTGGTTTAAGTATGCTTTCTACGGCTACTATTTTTACTGCTTTTTTAGAACCTTTATTTTATAAACGACGTATTAAAATAAATGAAGTTGTGGTTTCTTTTATTGTTGTGGCTTGTATTTTTGCCATTTTCCAATCTGAAGGACAACATTACTTAGGAATACTCTTTGGGCTCCTAGCTGCTTTCCTTTCTGCTTTATTCACCTTAATTAACGGTCAAATAGCCTATAAAGCTTCTGGTTCTGTCACTACTTTTTATGAATTATTATTTGGATGGATCTTCCTTTGTTTTTTAATGATTCCTAGCAATGGTTTTACAACTGTACTCAATACTTCTACTGAAGATTATTTTTGGATTATGATCTTAGGAGGCTTACTCACTGCTTTTCCCATGATCGAATCGATGAATTTAATGAAAAAAATCACACCTTTTACTTTAATATTAAGTATCAACTTGGAACCCGTTTATGGAATCATCATTGCTTTTTTCATTTTTGGAGATCAAGAGCAAATGTCTTTAACCTTTTATATTGCAACTATCATTATCTTACTAACTTTGGTTTTCAACGAATTATACGAAAAGAAAATCAAGAAAAATAAAAATCAATTCATCAAAACGTCTTAATTTCGTTAAAATATTTATATTTGTTTTAACTTATAAGTTTATGCTAAATGGAATATTTAGAATTTGAATTACCAATTAAAGAGATAAAAGAACAATATAATAAATGTAGAGTTTTAGGAGAAGAAAGTGGTGTAGACGTTGAAGAAACGTGTAAACAACTTGAAAAAAAGCTTGAAAAAACAATTAAAGACATTTATAATAATTTGACTCCATGGCAACGTGTAGAATTATCCCGACACGTTAACAGACCTCATACATTAGATTATATCAAAGCATTAAGCGAAGATAGCTTCATTGAACTACATGGAGATCGTACCGTTGCCGATGATAAAGCTATGATAGGTGGTTTTGGGAAAATAGATGGACAATCTGTTTTATTTATTGGTCAACAAAAAGGGAGAAATACCAAAGAACGCCAATACAGACGTTTCGGAATGCCTAACCCAGAAGGCTATAGAAAAGCTTTACGTCTTATGAAAATGGCTGAAAAATTTAATGTACCTATCGTAACTTTCATTGATACTCCAGGTGCTTATCCAGGCTTAGAAGCTGAAGAGCGAGGCCAAGGAGAAGCTATTGCCCGAAATTTATTAGAAATGTCTATGCTTAAGGTTCCTGTAATCTGTATTGTGATTGGTGAAGGAGCTAGTGGTGGAGCATTAGGTATCGGAGTTGGAGACAAAACATTTATGTTAGAAAACACTTGGTACTCTGTTATATCACCTGAAAGTTGTTCATCCATTTTATGGAGAAGTTGGGAATATAAAAAACAAGCTGCTGAAGCTTTAAAACTAACTTCTTATGATATGAAAAAGAATAAATTAATTGATGATATAATAAAAGAACCTTTAGGGGGGGCTCATGCTAATCCAACAGAAACTTTTGAATTAGTTAAAGATATTATTTTAAAAAATATAAAAAAACTAAAAAAATTACCTGTAGAAGAATTATTAGAAGAACGTCATGACAAGTATTCGGATATGGGTAAATTCAGAGGATAATTTTTTTATAAAAAACAGAAATATGAAAGTGTTTTGGAATCATAATTCCAAAACACTTTTTTCTTATAAATCTCTTTATTTATCCATTTTCACCTTTTTTAAATACGAATTACGACTTTCTCATTACAAATTGTTATTTATTTTGTATTTTTGAAATATGTTTCTCAAACGATTTACAAAACAACGTTCAGCAAAACAATTTCATTACATGCCTCGATATGGTAATGATAAAAAATTCAATATGATTTACAGATCGATTGGACGAATGGGGTATGCTGAATCGTATGCTAATAAAAAGTTTGATGAAAAACGTTTATTTAATTCAGAAAAGGTAGATACTAATTCTGGTGAGAAAAATGATACTACTGAAAAACGAATACAGTTTCAACGTAGTAATCGACATCAATATAATAGTTCTAAAATGCTTCTTTTAATTTTAGGGGCTTTAATTATTTTAGTATTAGCCTTATTTGGTTTTGATTTGACCCTCTTTATTGACCCTTAAATTCATGAGTAACTTTATAAAATTATTACCTGACTCTGTTGCAAATCAAATTGCTGCGGGGGAAGTTGTACAGCGTCCAGCATCAGTTGTCAAAGAATTATTAGAAAATGCTATTGATGCGGAAGCCAATCAAATTCAATTGATTATTAAAGACGCAGGAAGATCGCTTATTCAAATTATTGATAATGGAAAAGGAATGTCTGCTACAGATGCTCGTATGAGCTTTGAACGACATGCTACATCAAAAATTCGAACTACAGAAGATATTTTTTCTATTGAAACAAAAGGATTTCGAGGGGAAGCTTTGGCTTCTATTGCTGCGGTCGCTCAAGTAGAAATGAAAACCAAAACAGAGGAAGAAGACTTGGGACACTTGATTCGTATTGAAGGAAGTGAAATTAAAGAACAAAACATTGTTCAAACTCCAACAGGTACTTCCATCTCTGTTAAAAATCTTTTTTTCAATGTTCCTGCAAGACGTAACTTTCTAAAGAGTAATCAAGTAGAAATGCGCCATATTATTGATGAATTCCATCGTGTAGCATTGGCACACCCTACTTTAGCTTTTTCTTTATATCATAATGATAATGAGTTATTTAAGTTACACAAAGGAACTTTTAGACAACGAATTGTTTCCATATTTGGAAGAAAACATAATGAACAACTCGTTCCTATCAATGAAGAAACTGAAGTTGTTTCTGTAAGTGGATTCATCGTAAAGCCTGAATTTGCTAAAAAGAAACGTGGTGGGCAATTCTTTTTTGTAAACGATCGTTTCATTAAAAGTTCTTATCTACATAAAGGAATTTTAGAAGCTTTTGATCATTTATTACCCAATGGATATCATCCTAGTTATTTTATTCATTTAAAAATAGACCCAAAGCGTATTGATATTAATATTCATCCTACAAAAACAGAAATTAAATTTGATGATGAATATAGCATCTTTGCTATTTTACGATCAGCCGTAAAACACTCTTTAGGACAATATAATATTGCTCCTAGCCTGGATTTCACTATCCATCCTGATTTAGAAGTAACCACCTCTTCTACACAACAACCTATAAAAGAACCTTCTATAAAAGTTAATCCTAATTTTAATCCTTTTGAAAGCTCTAAACCCAGTTCAAATGAAATTCATAAAACCACACAATTTTATGAATCATTTAAACCCGATACTTCAGAAAAAGAATCGCTAACCATAGAAAGTTCCTTTACTCAAACTATTGATTCTAATAAGTCAAATCAAGATCTTTTTAATGATGAAATGATCTCTTCTTCCAAGAGTCTACAAATTCATCAAAAATATATTCTATTTCAAGTAAAATCAGGAATGATGATTATCGATCAATATCGTGCTCATCAACGAATTTTATTTGAACGTTATTTAGAACAACTAACACAACAAAAAGCTTTGAGCCAACAGCTCATGTTTCCTATTAATATTTCCATTACAGAAATAGAAAAAAGTATTGCAGAAGAAATTGAACCTACCTTAATTCAATTAGGTTTTGACCTTGAGATTTTAAACGAATCACTTTCAATTAAAGCAATACCTACTACTATTGAGCAAAAGCAAGTCAATGAAATTATAGAAAACTTAATGGAAAAGGCTTCTTATCAATCGCAATTAAATCAAATTGAAAATATAGCACTCAGTATTGCTCGATCTACGGCTATAAAAAGAGGACAAAATTTAACACAACAAGAAGTAGAACACCTCATTAGTGAACTATTTGGTACATCAAACCCAAATTATTCGCCTGAAGGTAAAAGTATTTTCTTAAATTTGACGCTAGATTTCATTAAAACTCAATTAGGATGATCGGAGGATACAATAGAAGCATACCCCCAGTGACAAAAAACTTAATCATTATTAATGTTTTATTTTTTATTGCTACGTATGCATTTGAATATTCAAATCTAACCAGCTTAACCATAGATTTGGGAGCTTTTTACCCAGATTCAAACTATTTTAGACCTTGGCAAATTATTACGCATATGTTTATGCATGGAGGTATTGGCCATATTTTTTTCAATATGTTTGCATTATGGATGTTTGGTAGTACAGTAGAACAAGCCATTGGTACAAAAAAGTATTTACTTCTTTATTTTTTTGCAGGATTAGGGGCTTATTTTCTTTACAACCTTTTTCATTTTTATCAAGCACAGGAAATTATTCAACAACTTCCAATTGGAGGTGTCACATTAAATGATATAAAATCACTCCCTGTTGGAAATGGTTATACTCAAAATGAAAGTCTATTAACACTTTCGTCTATCTATACAACCCCTATGGTTGGAGCTTCAGGAGCTTTATATGGTATTTTAGTAGCTTTTGGAGTCCTTTATCCAAATGCTCAATTAATGCTTTTGTTCCCTCCAATACCTATGAAAGCAAAGTATTTTATTCCTGTTCTAATATTAATAGAATTATTTCAACAATATCAAAACAATCCTCAAGACAATGTTGCACACCTAGCACATTTAGGAGGAGCCTTATTTGGCTTTATTTTCATACGAAAATGGAAACAAAATCGTTTTAGAGTAAATTAAAAGAATTTGATATGACTTTTTTTGAACAACAAAAGTTGCAATTTCAACAAGCTAATATTGCTGTAAAATTAATTTACATCAACATTGCTTTATTTATTTTAATTTTACTAGTAGGTAGTTTCACTAATTTAAGTGGAAATGGTTTTTCGTTATTAGATTGGTTTGTCTTAAAAAATGATCTATCATGGCTCTATAAGCCTTGGACATTGTTAAGTTATTCCTTTTTTCATTCACCGAAAGACATATTTCATTTACTATCTAATATGATTTTCTTATACTATTTTGGACAATTTTTCTTGTATTATTTTTCAGAAAAAATGTTTTTAAGAGTCTATTTATTAGGCGCTTTAATTGGTGGGTTATTTTTTATATTATTAACTAATGTATTTCCTGTTTTCAATCATGCTTCCTATTCGTTAATTGGGGCTTCTGCTGCCATATATGCCATCGTTGCTGTTGTTGTTGCCTATGAACCCAATAAAGAAATTCAATTATTTGGAGTGATATCTTTAAAACTATGGCAACTAGCTCTTTTCATTTTGGTTATGGATTTATTACAGATTGCAACTGGGAAAAATATTGGAGGGCATTTATCACATTTTGGAGGTGCTTTGGCTGGTTATCTTTATCTAAAACAATTTAATAGGGGTGATCAATTAGGACAGTTTTTTGCTTCTATTCCTAATCTATTTAAAAGAAAATCTACATTCAAAACAACCAAAAATAAAGTGCCTCCTAGAAATGATTATGATTTCAATTCTGAAAGAAAAAAGAATCAAGAAAAAATTGATGCTATTTTAGATAAAATTTCTAAATCAGGTTATGATAGTCTAACTACAACAGAAAAAGAATTTTTGTTCAAACAAGGCAAATGATTCAATATCTTATTCGAAATATTATTTTTATACTCAACTTATTGGCTTCATTAGCTCTTTTCCTTGGATGGATTGGGAGTTTTCATTATAGCTATCAATATGCTTTTGTTAGTATTTTAGCATTAGTTTTACCTGTTTTATATATTATCAATATTATATTTCTTCTTTATTGGCTTATCTTTTCAAAGCATAAAAAAAATAGTTTTATTTCTCTTATTCCTCTACTACTTTGCTGCTTTATTTTTAACCGATTTTATAACCTATCATCTAAAGAAAACTCTACTGGTAATATTAGTGTAATGACATACAATATTAAAAGTTTCACCCCACACTATAATTTATATAATGAAGATAGTGCTCAAATTTCTAAAAAACAGAGTTTTAATTTAATTGATAGTATTAAACCTGATATACTATGTTTACAAGAGTTTTCAGAAAGAGGAAAAGAAATTCGTAAAAAATTCAAACGTTATATTCTGAACTCAAGTCTAGATCATAAAGAATATCGCCCTACTATGATATTAACAAACTTTCCAATAGTTCATCACTTTAGTATTGATTTTGAAGGAAATTATGCAAATAACGTAGTAGCAGATTTAAAAATACAAGAGGATACTATACGTGTCTTTAATATTCATATGGAATCTTTAAGTCTTATGTCAAAATATATAAACAATATTGATTCAGAAGACGAAGCAAAAAATGCAGCAAAAAATTATTACCGGAACTTAAATAATGGGTTTCAACAACATCAAAAACAAATTGATAAAATAGCCGAAGAAGTAAGACGTTCACCTCACCCTGTTATTTTATGTGGGGATTTCAATAATACCCCTTTCTCATATGAATACAATAAATCTGTCGCATTCCTTCAGGATTCTTATCTAATAGCTGGACATGGGATTATTGAAACCTACCATAATATTCCTTTTCCTACTAGAATTGATCATATATTTGCATCTAATGATTTTATGATAAACAGTTATGAAGTTTTAGATCATCAAAAAATTTCAGATCATTATCCTATCAAAGTAACCTTATCATTAAAAAATAATGAATAACTTTACTCCCTATGAGGGAACGCTTAAAGAAAATTATTTTTTTTAGTAATCTTATTTTTTCAATTCTGCTAAGCTTAGCATGGATTGGAAGTTTTTGCTTCACTAAAATTGTTTTCTTTTCATTCCTTGCTTTAGGATTACCTTTACTTTTTATTATCAATATTATTTTTCTTCTCTTTTGGTTCTTTTACACTAAATCTAAAGAAAATATTTTGATATCTCTTATTCCTATTACTTTTTGCCTTTTCATTTTAAATCGTTTTTCTAAAATAAGAGAAAATGATCAAACACAAGGAGATATTACTATTATGAGTTATAATATTAAAGAATTTACTCCTTATCAAAATATTTATCAAAAAGAAGATTTATATCTTTTTGATAAAAAATACAATGCTTTACTTGAGGAAGAAAATCCAGATATACTATGTTTACAAGAGTTTTCAGAAAGAGGAAATGAATTAAAACTACTCTATCCTTATCATATCTTAAATTCAAAACTACAACATAAAGCCAACCGTCCTTTAATTATTTTTTCGAAATACCCTATAATCAACTACTATGCTATAAAAATTAAAGGAAAATATACGAATAATCTTTTTGCAGATATTGTAATCAAGAAGGATACCATTCGTGTGGTAAATCTTCATATGGAATCGCTAACTTTAAGAAAAAAAGAACTTAAAGATTCTACCAATTCTATCTTTACTCGATATCAAAAAGTTTACAATCGATTAGCTCATAGCTTCAAATTACATCAAAATCAAATTGATGCAATCATGAAAGAAATAAAAAAATCACCCTACCCTGTTATATTGTGTGGAGATTTTAACAACACTCCTTTTTCATATGAATATTCTAAAGCTATAACAACCTTACATGATACTTATCAACATAAAGGGAATGGTATTATTGATACTTATCATCATATCCCTATTCCCATTCGAATTGACTACATTTTTACTTCTCCAAGCATCAAAACAAATAGTTATGAAGTAATTGATAAAAAAATTTCAGATCACTACCCTGTAAAAGTTTCCTTTACTCTTCCTTAAATTAACTTATAAAGTAATTATGAAAAATATCCCCTTCTTACTTATTTACAGCCGAATATTGATTGGCATTATCATTGGGTTCTTAACCTTTTATTATACAAAACACCAAACTATATGGATCGTATCCTTAATGTTTATTGGATTGCTTACTGATATTTTTGATGGAATTATTGCTCGAAAACTAGATATATCTACCAAAAAACTTCGAGTATGGGATTCGAATGTAGATCAATTTTTCTGGTTAATCGTTATTGGATCATCATTTTATTTAAACTTCAGTTTTGTTAAAGAAAACATAGTTTACATAAGTATCATTGTTTTACTTGAACTATTATGCTATTTAATTAGTTATATTAAATTTAAAAGAACGATTGCTACACATTCTATACTTGCTAAAGTATGGACTTTATCTCTACTTGGTTTTTTAGTAGATCTTATACTTCATTCTACTAGTCATTATTTCTTTATTCTTTGTCTCTTTCTAGGTATTATATCACGAATTGAAATTATATTAATCATCTTAAAATTAAATAAGTGGACAACAGATGTTCCCTCTATCCTAGTAGTATCAAAAATCAATCAAGGTATCCCAATTAAAAAAAACCGCTTATTTAATAGCTAAAATTTTAATTACCTCTATTGACATTATTCTACTTCATTTTATACATTTTTGAAGCTAACATTTGATATTGTCAACTTACTACGCTCCTGTAAAATTATTCAATTAACGTTCTATAATTCAACTATGGTAACCTTCCCTTTTTTATAACTCTTTCTGATATATCACCACATCCAAAATACGTTCAAATTTCTCTCCTACATTTTTAAAATGAGCACATTCTACGTAATCATTTTTTTTAAATAATTGAATACTCCCCATATTTTCAGCACAAATTACAGCTAATAAGTTTTTTAAACCAATTTTTTTAGCTTCTCTATCCATAAATTGAATTACTGTTTTACCTATTCCTTTTCCCGTAACTTCTGGTTGAAAATATAATGTGATTTCTGCACTTCGATTATATGCTTGTCGCTTTTTATATGGACATAAGTAAGTAAAACCTATAAATTCATCTTCTCGAAATATTCCAAATGATAAATATATAGGATGGTTTATGTAAATAGATTCTTTTAATTCTTGAATGGTGATAGGTTCTGTATGAAAAGTAGCTGTACTGGTTAAAATATAATAGTCGTATATTTTTTTTATTTTAGTAAAATCAGATTCTTGAATAGGTTTAAAATGGATATTCATACTAAATTGATTGTTTATTAACAAAAAATAGATTCTAAAACAAATTCAGAATAACACTATTTTATAGATCTACATACTAATAACTCCTACAGATAGTACTTAAAGTTCAATTTTAATATTATATTTTTCTTCTAAATCTGTAATATTTTCTTCTTCCAACTTAATAGTCATATTAGAAAACAGTTCATCTCGATCTCTTTTGGCTTTTTTACGTCGAATTGCTTCAATAAAACGTCTTACTTCGTTTTCAGATTTTAACTTTAAACGAGGTACTTCTACAGGTTTTCCATCTTTAACAGCAACCATCGTAAAATAAGAAGAATTACAATGTTTAATCTCTCCTGTTTGAATATTTTTAGATTCTACTCTTATTCCTACTACCATAGAACTTTTACCTACATGATTAATAGAAGCTTTCATCGTTGTTAACTCTCCAACTTCTATTGGATTAAGAAAATCTACTGAATTTACGGATGCAGTAACACAATAACTACCTGAAAATTGAGATGCGCAGGCAAAAGCTATTTGGTCCATCAATTGTAAAATATAGCCTCCATGCACTTTTCCACCAAAGTTCGCATGAGAAGGTAACATTAATTCGGAGATCTCTATTTCAGAATCTGCTATGGTTTTGTGGGTCATGATCAATTTTTAAAGCAAAGATATCAAATTATTAATAGGCTTTTTCTTCTCCTCTAAAAATATTTAAAACTGTATCTAATATAATTTTTAAATCCATTAAAAATGACCAATTTTCTACATAGAAAACATCCATACGTGTTCTATTTTTTATGTCAGATTTGGTTATAATTTCACCTCTATATCCCTTAACTTGAGCTAATCCTGTTATTCCAGGCTTTACTAAATGACGAATAATATAACGCTTATCATCATCAATAAAATCATGATCATGGGAAATCATATGAGGACGTGGACCAACTACAGACATATCCCCTTTCAAAACATTAAAAAACTGTGGTAATTCATCTATACTCGTTTTTCTCATAAAAGCTCCCATTTTTGTAATCCTCATGTCATTTTTAGTAGCTTGTCTTGCTTCATCATCATTATTTGCAGCCATAGAACGAAATTTATAACACCAAAATCGTTCTCCTTTTAAACCTACTCTTTTTTGTTTAAAAAAGACAGGTCCTTTACTTTCTATTCTAATTAAAACAGAAATTATAGGAATCAACCATGACAATAAAAAGATAATGACACAACTTGAAAAAACAATATCAAAAATTCTTTTTAATGTTCTAAAAAAGGATTGGTCTAATTTTAACTCTCTGAAGGATAATACTGGTAAAAACCCATAATATTCTACTCCTAATTTTGTTGTTAAAAAAGCATCCTTATCAGGTATGAATTTTATTTTGACATATTCTTGATCTGAATGAGTGATAATTTTACGAACTTCTTTACTATTAAATGAATCTATAGAGCAGTAAATTTCATCTAATTCAGAACAATCATAATTTAAGTAATCTAGTTTTTCTCCCAATTTATTTTCAATGTCATTATTAGAAAAATAACCTAGAAATTGATATCCATATTTAGGATTCTTATTAAAAAAATCTTTTAATTTTTCAGCATAATCGCTATACCCAATAATCGCAACATTTCTATAATTTCCTCCTTTTTTACGATAAACCTGTAATAAGTAAACAAAAAGACTTCTAAAAAAGAAAGTGAATACACTTATTAAAATAGCATAAAACAATGTTATTTTATAATTAAATAATACATTCTCTTTTAAAGTTCCTACTCCAGAAATTAATGGCACCGCAACAAGAGAGAATAATACTATTTGTTTTAATACTTTATTAAATATAGTTACATAACCTGTATAACGATGTATTTTATAGATTGTTGAAAAAATACTTATAATTACCCACGAAATATTAAGAAATATAAGAGCTTTATAATGCAAATATATTAACCTATTAAAATTTTTTAAAGAATTCAACTTAAAACTACCAAAACAGTAAAATAATATAAAAAAACTTAAATTTATAATAACAACATCTATTATAAATAAAAATAAAGGAATATATTTTGAATATCTAGTTTTTTTCACCAATCAATAATTCTAACCTATTATCAAATTTATGTAAAACTTCTTTATATGCAAATTTTTCACTTATATAATTCCTTGCATTATTACCTAAATCAATTATTAAACTCTTATCTTTTATAAGTTTTAATAAGATCATACTTAGCTCAATTTCATTACGAGTAGACAAATAAACCCCCCCTTTTGATTCGTCTAGAACTTTTTTCACTTCAGATTTGTTATTTCCTAAAACAATTGAAGGTTTTCCACTTGCCATCATACCCAATAATTTTGAAGGCATAACAGTATCTATTACATTTTGTTTTTGAAATAAAATATGAATATCAGCACTACATAATAAATCTGGTAACTCTTCAAACGGAACTGGTGGATAGTATATTACGTTATTATAATCCTTTATTTTATTTAACAACCAATCTTTTTTAGCCCCATCTCCTACTACTATTATCTCAATGGAATCATTATTTATATTGTAGTCAAGAAATTTTATAAAAAACCCCCAATCTTGTTTTGCTCCAATATTACCAGAATATAGAATCTTAAATTTATCAGAAAGCATATATTTATGAGTATTACTATTCTTTGGGTTTATAAAATCAGGATCAACCCAATTGGGTAAATAATATGAAGTAGAATTTGATTTTAATTTCAACTTTGATAGCATCCCAAAACTAATAGTACTATTAACATCTGAACGATTTAATAATATATTTTCAATTTTAAACAGATATTCGAAAAATAAATTATTAAAGAAACTTTTAGATGTTAGTCCTGATTCAACAGCCGCGTCAAATTCAAAATCTTGAATATGAGTCCATAATTTAGCATTTAATCGTTTTTTTAGTATGTATCCAAGAAAAACTGAACTAGTAAAAGGGACTATAGAAATAATTACATCTGATTCTTTAATTTTAAATAAATTTCTTATACTTCCAATTGTAAAATCAATAAGATGTACAATCCTTTTAAAAAAAGTAGGATTCTTTGGTACATATTGTTTATATCTATAAATTTTCACATCGTTTACTTCTTCATATAAAAAAGTACTTTGATTAGAGTAATCATCTGATATTTTCCAAACAGGATAATAAGGAAATCCAGTAATTATTGAAACTTCATGATTTCTTGCTAAATACTCAGCCATTTGTGTTGTATATAAACCTGTAGCAGTATCTTCAGGAAAATAATTCACTCCAATTATTGTGATTTTCATATAAAACTTCTACACTCTGTCTTTTACGGGTTTTGCTGGGTTTCCTATACATATTTTCATAGACGGTAAGTCTTTAAAAACACTACTCCGTGCACCAACTACACATCCCTTATTAATCGTTATACCTGGGGCTACAAATACATCAGTTGCAAGCCAAGATTCTTCTAATATTTTTATTTCTTTTGCATAAATCGAAAAATCATTTTGTGTATAATCATGACTCCCTGTACAAATATAGGATTTTTGTGATATTACTACATTATTTTCAATTATAATATTACCAAGACTATACAAAATAACATCATCTCCAATCCAACTATAATCACCTATTTTAACTTTCCAAGGATAGGTTATTTTTGCTGTTGGTCTTATAATTACATTTTTACCAATTTTTGCACCAAAAATTCTAAGTAAAAATCTTCTCCACCCATACATAAATTGCGGTGACATAGCAAATAATGTATTTTGTATTAGCCACCATAATTGGACATAAAATGCAGATTTACCTCTAAAATTTTCTGGTAATTTAAATTTTTTTAAGTTTTGTATCATTAAATATATCAATAAAATTCAATTAATTACTAAAATACTATTTTAAACTATATAATTCTAATATATATTATTTATCTACTTACTAAAAATTACTTATTTAAAATACTTTCAAATTTCTTTACTTAATTACTACTATTTATGAGTTAGTTTTATTACAAATAACTGGATGATAATTTATAATAGGTAAAAATAGATCATTCATGAAAATATTCTTCCTATATTCCTCTTACAACTAAAAAAAGCTACAATAAAACAAAATAATCTTATACCAATATTTCTTTCTAATATATTTTCAAATAACATAGCAATAGAAAAATAAATTAACAACGTTATATATATATAATCATTATTTAAACGTGCTATAAAAAGAAAATAAATAATCAATAATATTATTGATAAAAATCCAAATACTCCTGTTTGAAGTAAAAAACTAAAATATTGATTATGTGAATTTAATTTTTCATTTTCCATACCAGGGTGAATTGAATAACATTTCTTTAATTCATTATTAGCATCACCTGTACCATAACCCCAAAAAAAATTTCTCTTAATTTTTTCAATACTACATTTATACAATAACAATCTAACACTAGTAGAATTATTGATATTTAATCTTTGATTATTTTCATTTAATTCGATAATAAAATTATATGTCCGCTCTTTAAAGGTTATCGAATTAAGTATTGCTACACTAATAGAGGTTATAAATAATGTTAAAAGTAATATCATTATTTTCAAATTATTCTTTGCTAAGAAAACAAACAAAATTATGATAGCAATAAAAAGTGATATTAAAATGCCTTTTCTTGCTAAAATTATTACAATAGTTAACTGTATTGTTATAGAAAAAAGAGAAAGAAAAAAGAAAGATATCCTTTTTGTATAAAATATCTTATAACATGAAAACAGAATACCTACACCAATTATTAAAGATATATATATAGGATGATGATTATAAAAAGAAAGGTCATGTGTCATTGAATAAATACAATCATATACAGTCGATGCAGATTTTGATATGTATAATAAATATACAAAATATGATCCAAGAAGTAATGAGAATAATGTAGAACTATAAATATAATTATTTATAAATTGTCGTATAATTTTACTATAATTAAAACTGTACGAATTAATATTAAATAAAAATAATCCAAATATTAAAAATGCTGAATATTTTTCAATAATTCTTAAGCCATATTTAAAATCATCAGTAAAAAACAATCCAAAACATGAAATAAGAAGTGGTAAAACAAAAAATGAAAATTTTGTATAATCAAATTTAAAGTCCTTTATAATTAATCTAATCAATATTGATAATAATATTGGAATAATCAAAAGTCCCTTAAAAAAATTAGGAATAATCGGGTAAAATGAATACATATATATGATAAGCTTCACTAATGATTGATCAAATTCATATAATTTATTTCTTTCCATATACAAATTTAAAATTAGAAATCTTTAAGATTAAAACCAAAAAAATAAAAACTAATAGTTCATCTGAAAAAGGCATTCTAAAAAACAAAATTCCTAGTATAAATAGAATCACATTATTAAAAATATTATTAAGCATCATTAAGTTCATCATTTTTTCTAAAAAGATCAATATAAATGGTAAAAACATCAATCCTATAAGAGCAAAATTCATATACATCTCTCCAATAATTGTAGTAACCAAAGAAACTGCATTATACTCCTGAGCAGCAACAACAGTTATGCTGTGAGGTTTAGACTCCCATAAAGATCTAGGTATAAAAAAAACTACTGATTTTAAATATGTCTTACCATATAAAAAGGAATTATAATCATTAAAAACCTGCATCAAAACATTAAAATTAACAGATTCAGAAATTCCCAATAATAATGGTTCAATTTCAAATGGCTCCATTAAAGAGGCACTCTTATATGTTTCAATAAATTTACTATACGTTGGAATACCATCAGCAAATAACGGTCCTCGCATATGCCTAAATATTGAAGCAAAATAGCCTAAAAAAACTCCAACTGGAATAATAAGGGGTAATATCAAAATTTGTTTGAGTTTTAATCTTGAAATAAAATAAATAGCTAAAGCAATTAATAACCCAAATAGATAAATACGATTCCCTGATATAATAGTATCAAAGATTCCAAAACCTACAGAAATAAATATGAAAAAGAATATATTTAACTTACTATTTTCATATAAATAAAAAAAACTCCCTATCAATAGCAATTTAGATGCATTGTAACAATAAGTAATTAAAATAGCTAATCCACCAGCAGAAATAAAAAAATCATGTCTATTTTGATACCAATTTCCTCCTTTCAAAATACCAGAACCTACCAGAATTAAAAATAAACTAAAAAAATACATAACACCATACTTCGTTAAACTTATTTTTTTATACTTAACTCTCTTGTTCAATCTTTTTAAGGGTAAATACAAATATATTAATATAGAAAAATTAAAAAGTGACAAATAAAGATTTGCCTTGTTATAATTTTCTAAATAAATCGTTTCCAAACTTGTATTTCCAAAATCTATCTTAGATATTTTTACTTCCCCATAAAAAAAATAGATGAATAAAGGAATAAATATAAAATATAAAAGTGAAAAGCAAATACCTAATTTAAATGAAAATCCACTTTTCTTATAAGAATTAAATAAAAAACTTATCAATAGAAAAAATTGAAAGGTATATATAGCTCCAAAAAGAATTATCATATTATATAGGTAACCAAATTTTATAAATCTTTAATTAAATTATTCCTTTAAAGCAACATATTTATCTTAATACAAACGCTAATATTACTTCTTGTAATTGGAATTTTACATGCATTGTTTTTATTTTATAATCTTTAAATCTATAAGACATAATATAAAGTTTATCATTATAAATAGAATAATTTCAACAAATATAATTATAAAAAGTTTATTCGTTAATTTTTTATTTAATAACTAACAATCAAATGCAAATTGAAGATATAAAATTACACTTAATTAGTATAAGTCAAATACTATATTTTTAATTTTTTTTTTAATTACATATTCCTCATTTTAAAATTATTATTCAACTATTAAATAAATTTTTAAAAGAAATTAAAACCCTAGGAATATTAAAAAGTTGATGCATAAGAAATGTATGATAATAAATATCTTTTATAAAAAAGTTAATTAAATATGCAGAAATAAACTGAGAAATTAATGTTGAAAAAGCTGCTCCGTTAATTCCATAAATAGGTATTAAAAAATAATTTAATAAAACATTACTACTGGCTGAAACAATTGAAGTATACAAATTTATTCTAGTTTTATTTTCTATAACCAAAGTCTTTGACTTTATGATAGATAAACTTACAAAAAGTGATGACCAAATATTAATAGATAAAGGCCATATTGCATCCGAATACTCTTCTCCATAAAAAAAGATTATAAAAAAAGATCCAAAAAATGTAACAATTATTGATACAAAAAAAGAGAGCCAAAACAAGAAATCATATAATTGTTGAATTGAATTTAAATATTCATCTCGGCTCCTTTTATGAGCTGTTATTACTGCGGGAAATAAAGAAGAGCCAACAACCATTGGAAAAAAATACCATGCTTCACTTAAGCGAACTGCTACTGAATATATTCCAAGTTCAGCACTACCTAAAACTGGCTTAATCATTAATTGATCAATCTTGAGATATATTAAAACCATAAAACTAGAAAAAATCAGTGGCCAAGATTCCTTAATTAATACCAGCGAAAACGACCTATTAAAATTCCAACGACAAATATTACCTTTAGAAACATAAGAATACATTAAGATATATAGTATAGCTAAAGTAAATGATTCAAATACATATATATATATAAAATATTCTAAATCTAGTTCTAATAATATAAATCCAACCTTTAACATTGAACTTATTAAAACAACTATTATATTTACAATGGAAGAATATTTTGATTCAACCTTAGATTGAAAAAATAAATCTATAAGATTAAATGAATTAAAAAAATATGATAATCCTATTATTATTATAAAATATTCGATTTGTTCATTTAAATCAATAAAAAAAAAACTAAGATTAAGAGCAAGTAAAAGAGTTATAAAACCAATACATTTCATCAAAAATGATGTACCTAAAATTTCAGTAGAAGATTTTTCATTTTTAACTAAATGTTTAACAACTATGTTATCTAAACCAAGAGTAGCCAAAATACTAAATATTAAAACATAACTTATAACATAATTTAATAACCCAAAATTTTCAGGTTGCAAAAACCTAGCTAACCATATACCTATTGTTAATTCAGATATAATTTTAACAATCTTATTTCCTAACATCCATAAAGTATTCTCAAAATACTTACCCTTATTTTCATTAATATTTACCATAAATAATATTATTAAAATAAGTCATGTTAAATATTCAAACATCATTACTTCCTTTCTTCATAAAAAACATTAATAAGATTCTTTATAAAAATATCAGTCGTATATTTTTTTCTAGCATATTCGTAATTATAATCCATCATTGATTGTAAATTATTAATATTTTTAGAAATAAATATTAACTTTTCTTTAATATCTTCTGGACTATTTTTTCGAACAATAAACCCCGTATTTACACCACATATATCAGAAATTGCTGCATGATCAGTCGTTACAATAATATTACCTGTAGCCATTGCTTCTAATAAAGATATGGGCTCTCCTTCCATTGAATAATAAGTTGGCAGAACAAATGTATTTGCCCACAGATAAGCCTTTTTTTTATCTTCACCTCTAACGGGAGGTGAATAAGATATTTTAGGATTTGAATCTATCAAATTAAATATTTCATTTTTGTTTTCATTATCCACACCTCCAATAATTTTCACTTCATAGTCTATAAATTCTTTATCCATAAGTTTAAGAGAAACTAAAAAATCAATAATCCCTTTTTCCTTCATTAAATTACTAAGATATAATATTTTGATTTTTTCATTATTCTGAATATCTTTTTTCTTTACTTCTTTAAGTAAAAAATCTTCAACAAAATAATGCATACAAAAAATATTTTTTTTATCAATAAAAGGGGTTAAATTATGTATAAGAACTTTAGATGATACTATTCCTTTATCCATTATAGATAGTACATAATGAAACAATCTTCTTTTAAATCCCTTTAAAATATCATACTGTTTATATAAATAATTCCCATGTACATGAACTATAACCTCTTTATTCCATATTTTTGCTACAATAAAAAAAGGAAGATCCTTAATAACACCAAAAAACGTCAATCCAATAGCAATATAAATAACATCATTACTAATGATTTTATTTATTCTAAAATATTGTCTAATATAAAATATAGCTTTTCTAAATGAAAAATACCCAATTCGTTCATTAAAAAAAGGGAAAGCTCTATTTATCACATCTATTTCAACATCATTTCTTACTGCAAGTCTTTTATAAACTAAATCATTTACCATACTACAACCCGTTATCGGAGGAGATAAAGGCCCTATAAGAAGTATCTTCTTTTTATTTAACATTTTCAAATATATTAATAAATGTTTTAGACATTGATTCAATTGAATATTTTGATTTACAATCTATATTAATCTCACTTCTTTTTTTTACCCATTGAGATTTATTCTCAAAAAAGTTAATTATTTTTTCTCCTAAACTATTTACATTATCCGTTTCAAAAAACACAGCATTAAAACCTTCTTTGACAGCCTCAATTTCTGGTGAATGATTTTCATTTTTTGAAACAATCATTGGTACACCAAAACCTAAACTTTGAGTTACAGACAATCCAATATAACCAGAAGAAACACTACATAATGCTTTATCATAATACTCTTTCAATATTAAATAATTAGAAATATGACCTGTCAAAACCACCCTATTCTCTAATCCATTTAAAATAATAAACTTTTCTATTCTTTTTCTTTCATTACCTTCTCCAATAATAATTAATTTAGAATCAACATCTATATAGGGTAATATTTTCATATATGCCTTTACTAATATTAATGGTTTCTTCTCTTTCGTTAATCGACCTACATAAATTATATTTCTTATATCATCTTCAACACTTGAACATAACATTTCTGACTTATAATATAATGCATTAGGAGCGTAATAAACTTTAATTCTATTCTCTGCTCTTCTTAATTCTATTTTCTGAGATTTTGTATAAACAATTACCATAGATCCGAGTTTTCTCATCCATGATCTTAGAATATTAGTTCTTTCCTTACTTCCTCCTATTGACCAAACATGCCCCCATAAAACAGTTTTTTTTCTTAAAATCATTCTTAAGATCAAGATTATCCAATTACTTATTACTCTAGGGTTCATTTCCAAAACTATAACTTTACATATAACAGCACGATTCCACATTCCTGTTTGGAACAAGAAACGTTTATTGAAAAAGAAAAAGTTTTTAACAAGTGTCAAATTAGTTGTTTTTAAATTTGAAGTTATATTATCTTCGAAAGACTCTTTACCTGCAAAAATTGAAAAAGAAGCACCAAATTTTTTGGATAAAATATCATATAGCTTAAATCTATAATCTGGAGATACTGTTTGTAATATTATATATTCTTTCATTTTCTTATTAAAATTTATTAGCTTCTATTAATATAATCAGTATTAGGCTCAAAAGATAGCTCTATAATAGCAACTTTTTTCCCTTTTATATCATTATCAAAATAATCCAATAGTTTTATCTGTTATTTATTATTTAATTTATCAACTGCCTTTAAAGCCTGAACGTAATAATCAAAAAAATCAGTAATTTAAAAGTTCTGGATCCATTCTTGAATCCGAATCTATTACTTTTTGAACATACTCTATATTAACTCTTATTAGTTCACATATATTTTAATTTTATTCATAAAAGTAATTTCCATTATCAAAAATGAATTTGCCTTGTATTTATCAACTCAGATAATATTTCATCCAACACTATAAATTGATCTTGATTTTTATCTTCTTATCAATAGTCCTTTTTGATTGTAAACCTATAGCTATACTCTTCAGATTCATAAAACCCCTAATTTTTCTCTTAAAAAAATCAGAATTTGAAATCACATACCCCTCCTATTTATTAAAACATTCATTTAAATAAAATTTATAAACTGTTTGAATCCCTTTTGTTAACTCAATCTTTGATTTCCAACCTAACTTATTTAATTTAGATATATCAGTTAATTTTTTCATAGTACCATCTGGTTTATCACTATTGAAAAATAAATCACCTTTATATCCTATTATTTCTCTAATCTTTTCAGCAAGTTCCTTTATCGATATATCTACTCCTGTACCTATATTAATATGTGTATTTCTAATCTCGTTACAAATATTCTCATAAGTATCTTCAAAATTTCTATTCTGCATAATAAAAACACAAGCATCAGCCATATCTTCACTCCAAAGAAATTCACGCCTAGGATTTCCCGTACCCCATATTTCTACTTTTTCTGAAGTTATTCCAAAGTTATTTAACAATTTATATGCTTCATCTTCGGAATTTACGTCTAAATCTTTTATAACTTCACTTATCTTTGATTCTGACAATAGTTTAGCTAAATGAATTTTTCTAATTAAAGCAGGTAAAACATGAGATTTTTCAAGATCAAAATTATCATTTGGGCCATATAAATTAGTCGGCATTACAGAAATAAAGTTTGTTCCATACTGCAAATTATAACTTTCACACATTTTAATCCCTGCGATCTTAGCTATTGCATATGGTTCATTTGTATACTCTAATTCATCGGTTAACAAATAATTCTCTTTCATTGGTTGTGGTGAATTTTTTGGATATATACATGTACTTCCTAAAAAAAGTAATTTTTTAACACCATGAACATATGATTGATGGATAACATTATTTTGTATCATTATATTATCATAAATAAAATCTGCTCGGTAAATATTATTAGCAACAATTCCTCCAACTTTAGCAGCTGCCAAAAAAACATATTCTGGTTTTTCAAATTCAAAAAACTTTTCAACCTCAGCTTGATTCCTTAAATCTAATTCTTTAGAAGATCTTAATATTAGGTTTTGAAACCCCTTTGCATTTAAATTCTTGACTATAGCACTACCAACAAGACCCTTGTGACCTGCTACATATATTTTTGAACCCTTATTCATTATTATTCAAAATAATTCATTATTTGATAACCTTCTTTCTTTAAAAGTTGATCCTTACTCATTAATTTAAGATCACAATTCATCATATCTTTAACAAGAGATTTAAGGTCATATTCAGGAATCCATCCTAATTTTTCTTTAGCTTTAGTTGCATTCCCAATCAATAAATCTACTTCCGTAGGTCTAAAATACTTAGGATCAACATTTAAAACTTCTTTACCAATTTCTAATTGATATTTCAAATTTGAACAAGATTTAACATATGCTTTTTCATCTACACCTACACCTTTAAACTCAAGTTCAACACCAATCTCATTGAATGCTAATTTCACAAAATCTCTGATTGATGTTGTTTCATTTGTTGCTATAACCCAATCTTCTGGATCATCTGCTTGTAATATCATCCACATCATCCTTACATAATCTTTAGCATGTCCCCAATCACGTTGAGCATCAAGGTTTCCTAAATAAAATTTATCTTGTAGTCCCAAACCTATTCTCGATACAGCTCTTGTAATCTTTCTTGTCACAAAGGTTTCTCCTCTAATTGGAGATTCATGATTAAATAAAATTCCATTACATGCATACATATCATATGCCTCTCTATAATTAACTGTAATCCAATATGCATACATTTTGGCCACAGCATAAGGACTTCTTGGATAAAATGGTGTTTTTTCTGTCTGTGGTACCTCTTGAACTCTACCATAAAGTTCTGAAGTAGATGCTTGGTAAATTCTAGTTTTCTTTTCTAAACCAAGTAATCTAACTGCCTCTAAAATTCTTAAAGTTCCAATTCCATCTGCATTTGCGGTATATTCTGGAACTTCAAAAGACACATGCACGTGACTCATAGCTGCCAAATTATAAATTTCATCTGGTTGTATTTCCTGAATTAGCCTAATTAAATTAGTACTATCAGTTAAATCTCCATAATGTAAAATAAAATTTCTATCCTCTACATGAGGATCTTGATATAAATGATCAATACGATCAGTATTAAAAAGAGAAGATCTTCTTTTTAAACCATGAACAATATATCCTTTTTTTAATAAAAATTCACTTAAATAAGCTCCGTCTTGACCTGTTACTCCAGTAATAAATGCAACTTTTGACATCTTTAAATTATTTTAGTATTATTATTGAGCTATTAAACTTTTCAAATAACTTCCATATCCGCTTTTTCCATATTTTTTAGCAGATTGAAGCAATTGTTCCTTATTTATATAAGCTTTCCTAAAAGCTATTTCTTCTATACATGATATTTTAAACCCTTGTCTTTTCTCTAAAACTTTCACAAATTCAGCTGCATCATGCAATGAATCTATTGTTCCTGTATCTAACCAGGCTGTCCCACGATCTAAAAAAGCAACTTTCAATTTCCCTTGCTTTAAATATTCTTTATTCACATCCGTAATTTCATATTCTCCTCTTGCACTTGGTTCTATATTTTTTGCTATTTCCACAACGGAATTATCATAAAAATAGAGACCTGGTACTGCAAAATTTGATTTAGGATTTTCAGGTTTTTCCTCAAGAGAAGTTACGTTAAATTTATCTCCAACTTTTTCAAAACCAACTACTCCATAACGCTCAGGATCTGAAACTCGATAAGCAAAAATAGTGGGATCTTCAGATTTTGCAACATTAGTCAATAATTCATGCATTCTAGATCCATAAAAAATATTATCACCTAATACTAATGCAACAGAATCATCTCCAATAAACTCTTCACCTAAGATAAAGGCTTGAGCTAGACCATTAGGCACTTCCTGAACTTTATATTCAAACTTACATCCTATTTGACTACCGTCACCTAATAATCTTTTAAACCCCTCTATATCGTGAGGTGTAGAAATAATTAGGATTTCACGTATTCCTGCTAACATTAATGTAGAAAGTGGATAATAAACCATCGGTTTATCATATACTGGTATTAATTGTTTACTAATTGCTATTGTTAAAGGATAAAGTCGAGTTCCTGACCCTCCTGCTAAAATAATTCCTTTCATATTTCTTTAATAATCGATTTTATAATTAAATCATGTATTATATTGATTAACTTGATCAATTAATCTTGCTTGTTCTAAAATTTTATTCCATTCAATATCAAAATTCCCAACTCTACATAAATTAATAAAATAATTTAACATATTAACAAAATGATCATCTTTTTGGAGTTTAATTTCCTTTAAAAATCCTTGTTTCTCTAAAATTATTGAAGGAATATAGTCATGCTTTGCTGTAAATGCTCTTGTAGATGTTATCTTTCCCTTACTTCCCCAAATTTCATAATTACATTGATAAAAATTATCAAACCCAAATGCTACTTCTGAAAAAATATCCTTTTCCTTATTTACAAGAAAAGCACCCCCAAACCAATCAACTTTATATTCATCATGATATTTCAAAAAAGAAGACTCAACTTGAAAGCCATTTCCCATTATGAAAGTAGTAGCTTTCAAAACATAAGCTCCAGCATCTAACAATGCACCTCCTCCCAAATTTCTTTTATAACGTATATTATCTGATTCAGAAAAAGGGGGAAAACCAAAAGAACTTCTAAAAGATCTTATCTCTCCAATCTCTTCACTTTTAATTAATTCTTTGACATATTCATGTTGAGAATGAAACTGAAATTGAAAATTTTCAACCAATGCTAAATTTCTTGACTTTGCTAATTCTACAAGTAATTTAGATTGTTCAAAATTCATTGTTGTTGGTTTTTCAACTAATACATGTTTCCCTTTTAATAAGGACTTTTTCACCCATTCAAAATGTAAAGCATTTGGAAGGGGGATATAAACAGCATCAATACTATCATCTTCTAATAATGCTTCATAAGAGGCTGCATAATCACAGTTAAATTTAATAGCCAACTCTTTTGCTTTATTTATATCTCTACTACTCAAAGTAATTGATCTCTTATCTTTATAAATTCTTTTAAGAGCTGGTATTATATTATTGATCGCAATATTGGCACAACTAATAATTCCCCAATTCATAATTATTTTTTTATTTGTAGTTAATTGCTGATATTAAACTTCTTGCCTGAATATTAACATAATTATTAAAGACTATAAACCTTTTTAATTGATTTAATGTCATCCAATTATAATTTTCAGGGATATTGTTTAAAGCAAAATTATCATCCGCAAAAACAATCTTATTTCTATTTTGTTCTTTATAAAATCTACCTCCTTCTTCAGACTGTAATGAATCTAAAATCACATTATCTTCAGGAGAATCAAGAATAGTATCTAAAAATGGAATATCTTTACGATTAGATAAATCAACTTTACTACATTGAACTGTTGGAGCAATTTCAATTATATCAAAATTACCAGATTCCATTTTTGCTTGTACTAAAAAATGTAAGATACCATTTATCTCCTTAACTAAAAAAGCACATAAACCATGAGATACTGGTTCAATCAATGGTTGACCCCATGATTTAACTTCTCTATTTCCAATCTGAACATCAACTCCAATAATATTAAAATATTTATTTTCTTTATGTTTAATTACATTCTGATCTACAATCCAATCTTCTAAATTAAATATAGATTTTTTTTCTATTTTCACATCATATTTAACCTTAATTTTAGTAATCCAATGTATTATCTCTTGAAAAGTAAAAAGAGAAGCATCATTAGTAATAGAAGACTCTAAAAATCTTTTACCAATCGTATTTTTATCTGAATTCAACAAGTTATAAAAAATCACTGTTCTATGACTAAAATTACCAAAAGAAATACCTGAAATAACCGTTCTCGTATCCATATTAATAATATTATCTATTGCCATAATTTCTTTAATTTGTCCAAGAGTAGCCCACTTAAAATCTTCATAAACAGGAATTTTTTCATCTACATTAATTATCATATTTCGATTTCTTTTTTTATAAAATCTTCCCCCTTGTTCTGATTGTAATTGATCCAATAAAATATTATTATTACTGACCTTTGTAAAATATTCTAAATATTTTGGTTTTGTACCACCATGTACTTGAGTATAATTACTTTTCGTCGCCTGTACAGTTGGTGAAATTTGAACATGATTAACATTTCCAGGTTCTATTTTAGCTTGTATCAAGAAGTATAATATACCATTAATCTCTTTTGTAATAAATCCTAAATACCCAATTTCTGGTTGACTAATAATAGGCTGATCCCACTCTTTATGTACATTAAAATTTGATTGCACATTAATTCCAATTATACTAAAAAACTTATTTGATGAATGTCTCAAACAACCCTTTTCCCCATCCAATATCCAGTCGTCTAATCCCGAAAAACTAACCTTATCAATTCTTACCTTAACTTTATTATTCCTTTCTTTTATCCAATTCAAAATACTCTCAGTTGAATTAAATCTATTCTCAGAAGTTAAGGCTGACTTCAAAAAACTTATTTGTATATCTTTTGTTTTAAACATTAGCCATATAATTAATTATATATTTTTAACCCATTGTTTAATAGAATGCTTTAATCCTGGTATTAAAGGTGTAATCTTAGCTGAATCAAAGATAGTATCTCCGCTTTCTAGTAATTTAGCTTTCTGGGGCCAATTAACAAACCTTATATGACCACCATATCTATTTACTAACACTTCTGCCAATTCTTTTAAAGAATATGTTTCACCTTTTAGGTTAAAAATTTCATTATTAATAGATGAATTAAATGTAACCTCCATTATTTGATTACACAAATCTTCTATATGTGTAAAAGTTCTCTTAACTTCTCCTTTACCATAAAGATTAATTACAGAGTTAGATTTTAACATTTTAAGAAACATCCCTATAGTACCATAAGAATAGTTTTCACTTAAAATATTACCATAGGGTATTCCAATCCTAAATATTAAATAATCCAAACCATAATAATCTGAATATATTTTAACAATTTTTTCATTCTGGAATTTATTTAAAGCATAAACGCTCTTAAATTCTTTTTCAGCATCTTCCTTAAGTAGTTTATTTTCTATACCTTTATATACCAATCGTGTAGAAGGAAGAATAAGACGAGGGCGTTTATTTGATTTCACAATAAAATCCAAAACGTTGGTTAAACCTATTTCATTTACCATTATATATTTATGAGCTTCTTCTATAGAAGCATTTATTCCTGTTAATCCAGAGAAATAAAAAACATAATCCACATTACTAAAATCTATATTTTTAAAACTATCTCTTTTACAATTATCTAAAGAATAATAATCAATTCCTAATACAACAGATTTTTGATGAATATCAAATCCAATCACCTTAATCTTTTTTTTATTTAAAAAATATGCAAGATGTCTTCCTATATATCCATTTACTCCAAATATTAAACTTTTTTTCATTAATTTCAATAGTTATCTATTTTATTTCTACCTTCTATTAAATTATTCAAATTACTTCAAAACTAAATAATTTAATTCATAAATATCTAAAAACCTCCTTAAAGCTCAATCTATTATTATATAGAATATTATAATCCTCTACCATCATCAATATTAAAAATAATATAGTAAATTGGGGAATACTTATCATACATAGTTATTCCTTCCTTGGTCTTATATAAAAAATCCTTTTCACTTTTATATTTATATTAAGAATTATATTGTTTTTCATAATATTTCTGATAATCTCCACTAGTTACATTTTCTAACCATTCTTTATTATCTAAAAACCATTGTACTGTTTTTTCTAAACCTTCTTCAAAAGTAACAGAAGGCTCCCATCCTAATTCTTTATTTAACTTTGTTGCATCAATTGCATAACGTCTATCATGACCTGGACGATCTTTCACATAAGTAATCAGTTCCTCGCTAATTCCTTTCTCTTTGCCTAATTTCTCATCCATTATCGAACATAACAACTTGACCAAATCTAAATTTTTCCATTCGTTAAACCCTCCTATATTATAAGTATCTCCTAATTTTCCATTATGAAAAACCTCATCAATAGCCCTTGCATGATCTAGCACATACAACCAATCTCGTGTATAATTTCCATCACCATACACCGGTAAAGGTTTATTATTTTGTATATTATGTATAAATAAAGGTATTAATTTTTCTGGGAAATGATTAGGCCCATAATTATTAGAACAATTGGATATCTTAATAGGAAAACCATATGTATTATGATAAGCTCTAACCATCTGATCTGAAGCTGCTTTTGAAGCTGAATATGGAGATTGTGGATCATAAGGCGTTGTTTCAACAAAATACCCAGTCTCTCCAAGTGAACCATAAACTTCATCAGTCGAAACATGATAAAATAGTTTATTTTCAAAATCATCTTTCCAAATAGCTCTTGCGGCATTCATCAAATTAGCTGTTCCTAAAACATTCGTTTCAATAAAAGCGTTAGGATCAGTTATAGAACGATCTACATGACTCTCTGCAGCTAAATGGATAACTGAATCAAATTGATATTTTTCAAAAAGTTTATTCATTACATCTCGATCTCTTATATCAGCTTTGATAAAGGTATAATTAGTTGCCTTTTCTATATCTCGTATATTTTCTAAATTCCCTGCATAAGTTAAAGCATCCAAATTATAAATTGTATAATTCGGGTATTGGGTTACAAAATGTCGTACCACATGACTTCCTATAAATCCTGCCCCCCCTGTAATTAATATCTTTTTATTCATATCTCTTAAATATATATTTCTAAAACCTTCCCATCACCTTCAAAGATAATTTCTTCTTTATAAATGGCAGGGAATAAAATAGTTTCTCCTTTTCTTAATATAATATTTCCATTTAGTTTAATATCCCCTTCTACAATCATATAAATTATAAAACTATCAATATCCAACAAGTTTCTTATAAGTCCATTTTGGGCTACATCAAATTTATTTACTATAAAATACTCACTATCAACTAAATTAGACTCTTTTTTAATAATTTTACAATTATTTGTTTGCTCATATTTCAAAGCATCTAATGCAAGATCTGTATGCAGTTCTCGTTCATTTCCATCTACATCTTTACGATTCCAATCATAAACTCTATAAGTTAAATCAGAAGTTTGTTGTATTTCAGCAATCATAACTCCTTTTCCTATTGCATGAATTAAACCTGCTTCAACAAAAAAAGAATCACCTTTTTTTACTTTTTCATAATTTAAGTATTTTTCAATACTCCCTTCATTTAAAATCTCTTGATATCGTTCTTTTGAAAGATTCTGGTTAAATCCTAAAATCAAATTTGCATTATCTTCTACATCCATTACATACCACATTTCTGTCTTTCCAAAAGAATTATAACGTTTTCTAGCTAATTCATCATTAGGATGAACTTGAATAGAAAGATCATCTGCTGCATCAATAAATTTAATTAACAAGGGAAACTGATTCCCAAATCTTTTATAATTTTTATTTCCTAAAAAACACTCTTTATATTTTTCTAATAATTCTTGTAAAGTTTTTCCTTTCAAAATTCCATTAGATACTATAGAAACATCATTTTCTATAGTAGAAATCTCCCAACTTTCTCCTATTTTTGTTTGACTAAAATCTTTATAAAATATTTCTTTCAGTTTATTACCTCCCCAAATTCTTATTTTAGGAATAGGAATAAATCTCATCGGATATATTAACTCTTTCATAAAGTTCTTAATAAATTGTTTTATACAGATTTCTTAATAAAATAACGCAAGATATATAGCCCTGTAATCAAGATTAATACTATTCCAAAACCAATTAAAATAAACTGAACAAACGTCCATACCAAACTAGATTTTTCAGGCTTCAAATGACTTAAGTCATCAGAAAATCGAGTCTCACCAGTAAACGACAAATCAGATAACACTTGTAGAGTCTCAGTCTGTCTATCAATTTTTCTTTCTACAGCAGAAAGTTCATTAGATAATGATTGATACGCATTAAAAACATCAGCTTCTGAAGTATTTTCAACTAATATACTCCCTGAAGGTGTATTATTAGTAGACTCTAAGTCTTTTTGTATGGTTTTATTAATATTATTTAAATTATCTTCAATACGTTTTTTTTCCGCATTTAAAATTTCCAGTTCTTCTTTTTGTCTTTTTATAATCAAAGAAGAATTTTCTACTGCTGCTATAATTTGACTTTGTACTTTCTTCGTATCAATTTCTTTATCCGAATAAATCGAAATTATATGTTCATTGTATTCAAAATCTTTTATAGAAGCTATATAATCTTCTATTTTAATCTTTTCTAAAACATCTTTGTTATCTACCCCTAATTTATTTAATAAAATCTCTGTACTTTCTTTATAATCTTTTACTGGATTAATAATGATAGTATAATCTTCGTCTTTTTTATTTTCATTATAATATTTGATCTTATCATATAAAAACATACGTGAAATACTGTTAGGAGAAACCACCATTTTATAAACTTTTTGAGAAGAAAAGGTAGAATAACTAGCTATACCTAACCCTAACCCTAATAGAGATCCTAACAATAGAAACACAATATTTTTTCTAAAAAATCTAAAAAGAATTACTAATAAAGAGAGAAACCACTCCCATATATTTATCACTCCTTCTCTAATTAAGCGAAACAACTCCCTTAAATCAATTTCATCACTACTTTGGTTATGAGTGTCATTATTTGAAGTACTATTCTCTTTCATACTATGATTTGTATTCATAATTTAATTTGGTAGGCAAATATACAGCTTTTTATTATTATTTAGTTTTCATTTAACATAATATTCACAAAAAAGGATCTCCACAATAATTGTGGAGACCCTTTTAGCGGTCTGGACGGGACTCGAACCCGCGACCCCATGCGTGACAGGCATGTATTCTAACCAACTGAACTACCAAACCTAAATTCTTTAATGTAAGATTCAACTTAGCGGTCTGGACGGGACTCGAACCCGCGACCCCATGCGTGACAGGCATGTATTCTAACCAGCTGAACTACCAAACCTTTTTTATAGTAGTTAAATCTTACTTAAAAAATTTAAAGAACTTTATGCTTTAAAGCGGTTGCAAATATAATACTTATTTGATTTTTCCCAAAAAAGATTTTATTTTTTTTCATTTCTTTTTAGAAAAAATAAAGCTACTTAATTTAAGTAGCTTTAAAAGTTATTATACTAGTGCATTTAATTTTGCTGCTAAAACATCTTTTGTAGCAACTCCTACATGTTTATCTACTACCTCTCCTCCTTTAAAAAATAAAATAGTTGGGATATTACGTACTCCATAAGAAGCTGCAGATTCATTATTGTTATCTACATCTACTTTTGTCACAATAGCTTTCCCATCAAAATCAGCTGCTAGAGCTTCAATTGCCGGAGCAATCATTTTACATGGACCACACCAAGTTGCCCAAAAATCTACTAATACTGGTTTGTCTGATTTTAACACCACTTCTTCAAAAGTTGCATCTGTTACATCTAATGCCATATTCTTACTGTTTATTTATTTTAAAATTATTTCTTTTCAAAAATACGAACTGTTCTTATTAACTCAACAATTATACCATCATATTTAATTATGACATTATATCTTTTTTTAATTCAGTTTATATTGTACACCACTAATTGTATGTAATTGATTTATAAAATGTTTATCAATTGCAACCTTTTCTTTACGAGAAGGAAGATTCATATAAGTTCCTGAACGCTCATCATGAACAATCAGTTTTATTTGCCCCTCACCTTCGCTATTTTTAATTAATTCTGTCAGTTCTAGCGCCATTGTGTCAGTTAAATCATTAATTTCAATAATTAATGAAATTGATTTTGCGTAATTTTCCATTACATCCTGTAATAATTGAATTGATTTTATATTAGTATAAAAACCATCTCCATTTCTTTTAGGTGTAACTGTTACTTTAAAATGTAAAAACTTTTCTAAGACTAAAAAATGGCGCATTCGTAAATATTCTTCACCAAAAAGCATAAAATCTTTACTTCCTTTATAATCTTCTATTGTTAAAATAGCAAAATCTTTTCCTGTTCTTGCTGAGGTTCGATGTTGCACATCCGTCACAATACCTGCAAAAGTCATTTCTTTACCAACTAACATTGCTTCATTCCCATCTAACTGATCTAATGTCATATTAGTAAAATGCTCAATTTCATGCTTATAATCATCTAATGGATGTGAAGTAATATAAATTCCAACTACTTCCTTTTCTTTACTCAATCGAAGCATGGTAGGCCAATCATCACATTTAGGAATTACAGGTTCAGCAATAGAATCATCTAAAGCTTCTCCAAATAAGGAAGACTGTGCCATCAATTTACTTTCCTGATATTTTTGTCCAAACTTGATAATTTTTTCTAATGTAGTTGTTTCCTTTTCAATATGGAAAAACTGTGCTCTAGTAATATTACCAAACCCTTCAAAAGCTCCTGCATAAGCTAGATTCTCAAATGCTCTTTTATTCGCAGCACGTAAATCAATCCTCTTTACAGCATCTACTACAGAGTTATACAAACCATTTTCTTTCCGTTCTTTTACAATAGCCGCTACAGCACCTTCACCTACTCCTTTTACAGCACCCATTCCAAAACGAATAGCTCCACGATCATTTACAGTAAATCGATAATTACTTTCATTAATATCCGGACCTAAAACTTCAATACCCATTCGTTTACATTCTTCCATAAAAAAGGTAACCGATTTAATATCATTCATATTATTAGATAGTACAGAGGCCATATATTCTGATGGGTAATGTGCTTTAAAATAAGCTGTTTGATACGCAATCCATGCATAACATGTTGAATGTGATTTATTAAAGGCATAAGAGGCAAATGCTTCCCAATCTTTCCAAATTTTATTTAACGTTTTCTCATCATGACCATTAGCTTTTCCTCCATTTACAAACTTAGGTTTCAATTCTTCTAGTAAAGAAAGTATTTTCTTTCCCATCGCTTTACGTAACACGTCAGCTTCACCTTTTGTAAAATTAGCTAACTTCTGAGAAAGAAGCATTACTTGCTCCTGATAAACCGTAATACCATACGTTTCTTCTAAATACTCTTTACTCGCTTCTAAATCATATACAATTTCTTCATCTCCATGTTTACGCTTAATAAAACTCGGAATATATTCTATAGGACCTGGACGATACAAAGCATTCATGGCAATTAAATCTGCAAAAACAGAAGGTTTTAACTCCCTCATATACTTTTGCATTCCAGCGGATTCATACTGAAATATTCCTACGGTTTCTCCTCGCTGGAATAATTCATAGGTTTTTTCATCATCTATCGGAATCTCATCTGGAATAATTTCTATTCCATGACGTTCTTTTACAAACTGTACAGCATCTTTAATTAACGTCAATGTTTTTAATCCCAAAAAATCCATTTTCAATAAACCAGCACTTTCGACCACTGAGTTATCAAATTGGGTTACATATAAATCAGAATCCTTTGCACGAGCAACAGGGACAAATTTTGTAATATCATCAGGTGTAATAATAACTCCACAAGCATGAATTCCTGTATTTCGAAGTGACCCTTCTAATACTCGAGCCTGATTAACGGTTTCTACTTCTAATGAACTCCCCTGGCCTTTTGATATATTAATTAATTCATTTGCATTTTGTAATAGATCAGGACTTGTTTTTAGTTTAGTTTCTAGTTCTTCTTTACTAAAGCCAAATAGTTTTTTTAACTTCATATCAGGAACTAACTTTGCTAAACGATCTGCACTTCCTAAATCCAAATCTAGCGCACGAGCTGTATCACGGATAGCGGATTTAGCTGCCATAGTTCCATAAGTAATAATTTGAGCTACTTGACTTGCTCCATACTTATCAATTACATAATCAATTACTTTTTGACGTCCTTCATCATCAAAATCAATATCGATATCAGGCATGGATACACGGTCTGGATTTAAAAACCGCTCAAATAATAAATCATATTGAATAGGGTCTAAGTTGGTTATCCATAAACAATAGGCTACAGCTGATCCTGCAGCAGACCCACGACCTGGCCCAACAGAAACACCCATTTTACGAGCTTCTCGAATAAAATCTTCTACAATTAAAAAGTATCCTGGATATCCTGTTTTTTCAATTACTTCTAGTTCAAAATCCAATCGCTCGCGAATTTCTTCAGTAATTTCACTATAGCGAATTTTAGCTCCTTCATACGTTAGATGTCTTAAAAAAGCATTTTCTCCTCTTTTCCCTCCATCTAGCTGGTCTTCTTTTGAGATGAATTCTTCTGGAATATCAAATGCTGGTAATAAAACATCTCGAGCTAAAATAAAGGGTTCTATTTTATCTACAATTTCTTGAATATTCAAAATCGCTTCAGGTAAATCTTTGAACAAATCCTTCATTTGATCTTGAGATTTAAAATAATATTCCTGATTAGGCAATCCATAACGATATCCTCGACCTCGACCAATAGGAGTATCTTTTTTTTCTCCATCTTTTACACACAACAAAATATCGTGCGCTTCTGCATCCTTTTTATCTAAATAATATGTATTATTCGTCGCTATTAATTTAACATTGTGTTCTTTAGAAAAACGCAATAGCGTTTCATTCGCACGTTTCTCATCGTCTTGATTATGACGCATGATTTCAATGTACAAATCTTCCCCAAATTGTTCTTTCCACCAAAGCAATGCTTCTTCAGCTTGTTTTTCTCCTACATTTAAAATTTTACTAGGTATCTCTCCATATAAATTACCTGTTAAAACTATAATATCTTCTTTATATTGTTCAATTATTTTACGATCAATTCGAGGCACATAATAGAAACCTTCTACATAAGCAATAGATGACATTTTAGCCAAATTATGATAGCCATTCTTATTTTTAGCTAACATAACCACCTGATAACCATTATCTTTTTTAGTTTTATCTAAATGATTCTCACATACAAAGAATTCACATCCTACAATAGGTTTTATAGTTTGTTCATTAAATGCCTCACCATTTTCCTCTGCTTGTTTTTTCTTTTCTAAAACCTTTTTATTATGACCTGAGACTGCCTTTACAAAGTGAAAAGCTGCCATCATATTTCCGGTATCCGTCATGGCTACGGCAGGCATTTTTTCTTCTACAGCTTTGTCTACAATCGCTCCAATTTGAATAGTAGATTGTAATATAGAAAATTGTGTATGATTATGTAAATGAGCAAATTGAGACTCTTTTAACCGTGCAATATTATCTTTTAAATCTTCCTTAGAAATATCAGAATCAGAAGAAGTAGCTAATTTCGCACTCTCTTTCTTTAGATTTAAGTGTTTTAAACCAACTGTATTAAATTCTTCTGTATTTCTCTGACGGAATTCTACTAAATATTGCGGTCCATTTTGTAATTCTTCAGGAGCATAAACTTCTGTTACGCGCATCAATTCGAAAAAACAACGTGTTGTTGCTTCCACATCGGCTGTAGCGTTATGTGCTTCTGAAAAAGGTTTATGAAACAAATGTTGATGTAATTCTGTTAGAGTAGGTAACTTATAACGACCTCCTCGCCCTCCAGGTATTTTACATAAGTTGGCTGTATCTTCATTACAAGTATCTAAAACAGGAAGGCTTGTCATGGAAGTTTCTGTATTCATTCTAAAATACTCACACCCCATTACATTGACATCAAAGCCAACATTTTGTCCTACTACAAATTTAGAACGGGCTAAAGCATCATTAAATTCTTTCAAAACCTTTTCTAAATCAACACCTTGTTCTTGTGCCAGAGCCGTTGAGATACCATGAATTTGCTCTGAATCGTAAGGGATATCAAAACCATCTGGTTTAATTAAAAAATCTTTATGTTCAATTAATTGTCCCCATTCATCATGTAATTGCCATGCAATTTGAATCGCACGAGGCCAATTATCGGTATCCGTTATTGGTGCATTAAAATCTTTTGGTAATCCTGTTGTTTCAGTATCGAAAATTAAATACATTTCGCCTTTCCTCCTTTTGTTTTTTTATATCAAAATGAAGGGTAAAGATACGGATTTTCAATGATGATTTAAATATTATAAATTATAAGTTATAAACACTTTTTTCAAATCGTATATTAGCTCATTTTTTCTATTTTTATAAAAAATATTTTATGAAAAAGGCATATTGTGCTATTAGTTATTCTAACAGAAAAAATTTTAATCAAGAAATTGAAGTATTAACTCATTTACTTTCTGAATTAGAAATAAACCTTTTTGTATTTGTAGATCATTATAATTTCGCATTTAACCAAGAACAAGAAATGATGAAAACAGCTTTCAAAGAGATTGATTCTTGTGATTTTCTTATTGCTGAATTGACAACCAAATCAATTGGTGTAGGCATAGAAATAGGTTATGCTTATGCTACCCAAAAACCCATCATCTATTTAAAAAAAGATCATGCTGAATACTCAACTACAGCCTCTGGATGCTCTCAACATATAATTGAATATCAAAGTACTAATGATTTAATAAATAAAATTAAAACATTATTTTCTTTACCCCAATCTAATTTATTTCTTAAAAAATAGGCTCATTTATTTTTAATATGATCAATATCATAACACTAGTTCATAAAAAAAACAACATTTGTATCTTTAATCAAAATAAAGCATTATGAGTATTTTATTTACATTTTATTTTCTAACCTTTTTCACCATTTATAAAAAGAAAAAAACATTATCTTATTTATTTTTCACAATTAGTACTTTAATAAGTATTGGAATGTTTTTTTATCACACCACTTCTTCTTTAAATTTAAATTTTTAATATTATGAAAGAAAAAGTATTATCGATATTTAATAGTTGTGCTATTTTAATCGTTTGTTCTATTTTAATGGGGGCCTTTTATTTTCAATTTGGATTACATGAAGACCCATGCCCTCTATGTTTATTACAACGTATGGGAATGATTGGTGTTATTTTAGGGTTAGCCATGAACATCCAATTTGGTTTCAGTTCCAAACATTTTGGAATTGTTATTATAGCAGCCTTAGTCGGCTTAACTTTCTCTACCCGACAAGTGCTATTACATATTTGCCCTTCTCCCGATGAACCCGGAGGCTATGGCTCACCTATTATGGGAATGTATTTATATTCTTGGGGTGTTTTAATCTTCTTAGCTAGTATCTTGGGCTCAGCTATTTTTTTATTTTTTATTGATACTCAAAAAAGTGAAACACAAAAAAAAGTTTTTCCTTTTGAAAAAATCGTCTTTTTTATTGCTGCAACTATTACGTTTGTTAACATTATCGCTACCTATTTTGAGTGTTTTCTAGGACCTTGCTGTGAAAATGGACCTTGTCCTTAAAACACACTCATCATACTATCTGTTTTCAATAAATTATTCCTTACTTTTGCAGCATGAAATTACATAAAAATTTGTGTCAAGCTGTTGTTGATGCATTAGAAGAAATATTTTTCGAAGATCGCTACGCTGATAAAGTAGTTCAATATACATTAAAAAAAGACAAACGCTGGGGAAGCAAAGATCGTGCTTTTATAGCTGAAAACATATATGATATTGTACGTTGGAAACGTTGGATTATGTCAGTTTCAGACATTGCGTTAGAACGTAAAAATTTATGGCGTTTTTTAGGAACTTGGCTGGTTTTAAATGAAGTTCGATTACCTTATGATTGGAAAGAATTTAATCAAATCGATTTTAAAAAAATTCAACAAAAGTCAAAACGCTTATTATCGAATCGAAAAGTTCGAGAATCTATTCCTGATTGGTTAGATGAAATGGGAGTTCAAGAACTAGGTGTTAAAATATGGGAAAAGGAATTACATGCTCAAAACGAAAAAGCAGAAATTGTCTTACGAGCCAATCGTTTAAAAGGAAGCGTTCGTCAATTACAACGTGAATTAAAACAAATTGATTTACAAACAGAATTTATTGAGGGTTATGATGATGCACTACAATTAGAACGAAGACGAAATGTTTTTGTTACAGAAGCTTTCAAAAAAGGACTATTTGAAGTTCAAGATGCTTCATCTCAATTGGTTGCTCCTTTTTTAGATTTAGAGCCTGGAATGCGTGTTATTGACACTTGTGCTGGAGCTGGTGGAAAAACCTTACACATTGCTTCTTTAATGAAAAACAAAGGAAAAATCATTGCAATGGACATTCATGAATGGAAATTGGGCGAACTTAAAAAGCGTGCTAAGCGTAATGGAGCTAACAATATTGAAACAAAAGTTATTGATTCTAATAAAGTTATCAAACGTTTAAAGGAAACTGCAGATCGTGTCTTAATTGATGCTCCTTGTTCAGGAATTGGGGTTTTAAAACGTAACCCTGATACTAAATGGAAACTTCAACCTGAATTTATAGATCGTATTAAAAAAACTCAAGAAGATATTTTAGAGTCTTATTCTAGATTAGTAAAACCAACAGGTAAACTGGTTTATGCTACGTGTTCTATTTTCCCTTCTGAAAATGAAAAGCAAATAGAAAAATTTTTAGAAAAGCATCCTGAATTTCAATTAGAAGATGAAAGAAAGATTTTAGCCTACGAAACAGGTTATGATGGTTTTTACATGGCTCGTCTTAAGCGGGTTGACAGTTAATAGTTGTTGGTTCATAGTTGGTAGAATGAGTTATAGGTTTCGAATTATGAGCTAAATCTAATAATATACCACTGTAAGTAAGAGAGTTATTAAAAACACATACAACTCGCAACTTCTAACTCACAACCCAAAACTATTAAAGTGTTTTTATATAACTTCGTCGTGTTTTGTTTTGAACAGGATCATATGCACTCCAGAGTGCCTGAACATTTTTATTATCTTCTAACTCAGGGTTGGTTTCCATAAATTTGATACCATATTTTTCAAATGTTTTCCCCATTTCATTAAATAATATAGCTGTTACACCTTTACTTTGATGTTCTGGTTTTACACCTACTAAATAAAATGCTACTTTATCATTTTTTCTATTCGCTTTCAACAAATGATACCATCCAAAAGGGAACAATTTACCTCTCGCTTTTTGTAATGCTTTTGAGTAAGAAGGCATAGTAATAGCAAAAGCAATCATTTCTCCATCTTCATCAACTACTGCTGAAACATAATCAGGGTTAATAAAATTAATATACTTTTCGCGGTAATAATCAATTTGTTTTCGTGTAATAGGAACGTAAGAAGGAAGTACACTATACGTTGCATCTAGCAATTCAAACATAGGATCAACCAATTGTTTAAGCTCTGATTTATTTTTAAATTTCTTTGCCTTAAAGTTATATCGTTTAGAAATTACCTCAGAAAACTTCACAATTTTTGGTGGTGTTACACCTCCTGGTAAGTCTATGGTATATTCTACCCAATCCAAATGTTTTCCATAACCTAATTTTTCGAGGTGTTCAGCATAATAGGGATGATTATATAAAGTAACCATTGTTCCTATTTCATTAAATCCTTTAATTAAAAGCCCTGCTTTATCTAAATTAGAAAACCCTACAGGACCTTCTACTTGTTTTAAATCATGTTGTTTTGCTATTTTTTCAACCTCAGCAATTAATGCCTTTGAAACATCAAGATCATCGATAACATCATACCATCCAAACCGCATTTTAGAACGCCCTTGTTCTTTAACTTCTACCCAATTAATAATCGCAGCAATACGCCCAACAATCTTCCCTTTTTTATATGCTAAAAACAATCGAGCTTCTGCATTTTCAAAAACAGGATTTTTAGTTTCATCCAACGCTTCCATTTCATCTGAAATTAACGGTGGAATATAATAAGGGTTATCTTTATATAAATCTAACTGAAACTTTATAAATGCTTTTTTATCTTTTTTATTTTTAACTTCTCTTATTTCGATTCCCATATAAGTACTTCTTCCAACCACAAAGATAATCATTTGTTCATAAAAAGCCAGTTTAAGTATTGATACTTCAAAAGTAATTTTTTTAACCGTTTACTTATAAAGGTTATACCTTTTATAGGGTACTTTTATTTCTCATTATATCCTTGAATTTATAACTTTTGAATCTCCATTTAAAAACTTTTCTTTTTATTCTATATCTAAAAAAGATTCTATATCTTTATGAAAACCATAAATAATTAAACTATGCTTATTAAAACATACGGAAGTACTACTCATGGTGTAGATGCTATTACAATTATCATTGAAGTAAATATCAACCAAGGAATTGGATATCATCTTGTCGGTCTTCCTGACAATGCAGTTCGAGAAAGTAGTTATCGTATCACATCTGCACTTGAAAATTGTGGTTACAAAATGCCTCGTAAAAAAATTATCATCAACATGGCTCCTGCCGATTTAAGAAAAGAAGGTGCTTCTTATGATTTAACTTTAGCTATTGGAATTCTTGCTGCTTCTGGACAAGTATTATCCGATCAACTTGATCATTATATTATTATGGGAGAATTATCATTAGACGGAAGTTTACAACCCATCAAAGGAGTTCTACCCATTGCTGTTCAAGCTAGAAAAGAAGGTTTTAAAGGTTTCATTTTACCAAAACAAAATGCTCAAGAAGCCGCCATAGTTAATGATTTAAATATTTATGGCGCTCGAAACATTCAAGAAGTTGTTGATTTTTTAAATAATGACTCCAATGCCATTCAACCTATTCAATTTGATACTCGAAAAGAATTTTATAAAAATTTAATACAAATAGAGCATGATTTTTCTGATGTAAAAGGACAAGAAAACGTTAAAAGAGCTATGGAGATTGCCGCAGCAGGAGGTCATAACATCATTTTAATCGGACCACCAGGATCTGGTAAAACCATGCTTGCAAAACGTATGCCCTCTATTTTACCTCCTCTTAGCTTACAAGAAGCACTAGAGACAACTAAAATTCATTCTATCATTGGAAAAACAAATGATAAAGGGCTCATAACTACACGTCCTTTCAGAAGTCCTCATCATACTATATCAGATGTTGCACTTGTTGGTGGAGGTAGCTATCCACAACCTGGAGAAATTTCTTTGGCTCATAACGGTATTTTATTTTTGGATGAACTACCTGAATTTAAGCGTACAGTATTAGAAGTTATGCGTCAGCCTTTAGAAGATCGTGAAGTGACCTTATCTCGAGCAAAATTTACTATTACATATCCCGCTAGTTTAATGTTAGTTGCTTCTATGAACCCTTCTCCTTCTGGCTATTTTATTGATGATCCTAAAAACACTTCTACTCCTATAGAAATAGAACGTTATCGAAACAAAATTTCAGGGCCCTTATTAGATCGTATTGATTTACATATTGAAGTTACACCTGTTCCTTTTGACAAATTATCAGAGGAACGAAAAGGTGAAAAAAGTATTGAAATTCGAAAACGTGTTACAAAAGCTCGAAACATACAAAATAAACGCTTTGACAAACTGAATCAAATCCATTATAATGCTCAAATGGGTCCTAAACAGTTAGACCAATTTTGTAAATTGGATGAAACAAGTATTCAATTACTTAAAATAGCTATGGAACGCTTAAATTTATCAGCACGAGCTTACGATCGTATTTTGCGTGTCGCACGAACCATCGCCGATTTAGCTGAGGAAAAAGATTTACAATCCAATCATATTGCAGAAGCCATTCAATATCGTAGTTTAGATCGGGAAATATAAAATACTCCAAATTAATCTGTACCTTTATATGCAAAACAAACCTCTTTATCACAATTTTAATAAAAACGTATGGAATATTTAGCTTTAGCAAGAGTTATTCATGTATTAGCTGTTGTTTTATGGATTGGTGGAGTAGCTATGGTTACAACTGTCATTATTCCTTCTGTAAAAAAAATGAAATCCAAAGAAGAACAAATCAAAACCTTTGAGCAAATTGAAGGAAGATTTGCTTTACAAGCCAAAATCACAACCTTGCTTACAGGCTTATCTGGACTCTATATGCTATATTATCTGAATGCTTGGGATCGATTTTTTGATGCTAGCTATTGGTGGATGCATGCTATGGTATTCGTTTGGTTTATCTTTACATTGGTTTTGTACGTTCTTGAACCTTTAGTGTTACACAAATTATTTAAACAATATGCTATAGAAAATCCAAAAAAAACTTTTGATTTCATACATAAAGCACATTGGTTTTTATTAATATTAAGTTTGCTTACAATAGCTGGTGCTATTGCTGGATGTCATGGTTGGTTCTTTTTTCATTAAACAGCATAATTCCGAGCCCCAAAAATTGAGCTTCCTACTCGCACCATAGTACTCCCTTCTTCTATTGCTATTGGATAATCACCACTCATACCCATTGAAATGGTTTTTAATTGTTTATCTTTAAGAATTAGTTGTTCATTTAACCCATCAAAAATCGTTTTGAGTGTTTTAAATTCATTTCGTATCTGATTTTCATCATCAGTAAAAGTTGCCATTCCCATAACGCCTTCTATAGAAATATTTTCCATCTGATTAAATTCTTGTGAATCTAAAATCGTAATAGCCTCTTCCTGTGATAATCCAAATTTAGAATCTTCTTCAGCAATTTTAATTTGTAATAAACATTTTATAATACGATTGTGTCTTTGGGCTTGTTTATTAATTTCTTGTAGTAGCTTTAAATTATCAACCCCATGAATTAAATCTACAAAATGCGCCATATATTTTACTTTATTACGTTGTAAATGCCCAATCATATGCCACTCAATATCCTGAGGGAGCACTTCATATTTACCACACATTTCTTGTACCTTATTTTCTCCAAAAACTCTTTGTCCTGCTTCATAAGCTTCTTCAATAGCTTCGACAGGTTTTGTTTTAGAAACCGCTACTAATGTTACATTCTCTGGAAGGGTATTCTCTATATGCTGTAGATTTTCTTTAATCATCGTATCCTATTTTCTATTTTCAAAGGTATTAAATTCTAACACAACCTTTCAAAAATACACTTCTACTTTTATTTTTTTACAAAAAATAGTATCTTTCTACTTTATAGAAAACTTATGAAATTAAATTTATTCCATGCCGTATTGGTTGTATTGTTCTTGGTATCTTGTAAAAAAGAACCTCAGCAAATAACATATGAAGAAGGTATTTCATCACAACTAGCTGAAAAACGTTTTAAAACTATTTCAAACGTAGTATATCAATACACTTTTGATATCCCTGAAAAAAAAGAAATTCCTATTGAAGCCTCCGCTACAATACAATTTAATGTATCAGATACCTCAGAAGATCTAGCACTGGATTTCACTGAAAAGACTATCCATTCAATTCATGTAAATTCTAAAAAAGTTACAACTCAATTAAAATCTCAACATCTTATTCTTCCAAAAGAACAATTAAAATTAGGACAAAACTCCATTGACATACAATTTACAGCAGGGAATTTATCGCTGAATCGAAATGATGAATTTTTATATACCTTATTAGTTCCTGCTCGAGCTTCTTCTGTTTTTCCTTGCTTTGATCAACCTGATATTAAAGCACGTTATAAATTAACTTTGTTAGTTCCTCAAAAATGGGAAACTATTGCTAATGGTAAAAAGGTTTCTACAACTATACAAAATAATAGGAAAGAAGTTATTTATTCTAAAACTAAACCCATTTCAACCTATTTATTCGCTTTTGCAGCAGGAAAATTTAATTCTATTGAACGAGAAATAGATGGGCGAAAATTTGTCTTATATCATCGTGAAACTGATCTAGAAAAAGTAAATCGTAATTTGGATGCTATTTTTAATTTACATGCTAAAGCTTATAACTGGTTAGAAGATTATACAGATATAAAAAATCCCTATCAAGATTATGAATTCGTTGCTATCCCTTCTTTTCAATATGGAGGAATGGAACATCCTGGATCCATTTGGTATCGAGCTAGTAGTTTGTTTTTAGAAAAAGATCCTACACGCATGGCTCAAATGAATCGTGCTAATTTAATTGCTCATGAAGTAGCTCATATGTGGTTCGGGAATCTCGTTACCATGAAATGGTTTGACGATGTATGGTTAAAAGAGGTTTTTGCTAATTTTATGGCGGGAAAAATCATTCAACCTGATTTTAAAGATATTGACCATCAATTATTATTTATTGAATCTAATTATCCTTCTGCTTATCGAGTTGATCGTACTGAAGGAACACATCCTGTTCAACAAAAATTAGATAACTTAAACAATGCGGGATCTTTGTACGGGCGTATTATCTACAATAAAGCTCCTATTTTAATCAATCATCTAGAAAATAAAATCGGAGAGAAAAACTTACAAAAAGGATTACAAGAGTATTTAAAAACGTATCAAAATTCTAATGCTACGTGGGATAATTTAATCACAATCCTAGGTGAAGTCTCAAATCAAGATTTATCATTATGGAATCAATATTGGGTAAAATCCTCAGGAATGCCTCACTATACAATTAATCTAGATGATAAAAATAATTTGACTATTAATCAAATTGGAACTATATATGAACAACAATTAAACATTGAGGTTATAAAAGATTCTAAAATTGTGGAAACACAATCTATTTTAGTCAATCAAAAAACACAACAAATTCCTCTTAACACAACGCAACCTGATTTTATTAATCTTTTTGGGAATCATGATGAATATGGGTATTATGAATTAGATTCTAAATATATTAATTGGTTATTAAGTCACATCAATCAAGAGGTTCATGATGCTAAAAGATATGTTTATTGGCTTATATTAAATGAGAATTTTTTACATGCTAAAATTCCTCCAACACAATTATTAAATACAGCTTTGGAAACTATACAATACGAAAAAAATTCATTTATTCTTAACAAAGCTCTTTCAATAGTTAATTCTATTCATAAAATATATTTAAATTCCCCTAAAGAACAATCCTCTTTAGAAAATAGTGAAAATATTATTTGGGATCGCTTAATAAATGAATCTAACACTAGTTTAAAACGTTCTTTATGGAATACCTATCGATCTTTAGCTTCTAGCCCAAACGGTTTAGACAAAGTATATAAAATTTGGACTAAAGAGGAAAAGATTGAAGGACTTGACTTTTCAGAAAATGATCAAATAGCCATGAGTCAAAGTTTAATTTTAAACCAACACCCTAATTGGGAACTTATTTTAAATGAGCAATCAAAAAAAATACAAAATCCTGACCGTAAAAAAAGATATGAGTTCCTGTCAGACGCTCTTGCTAATGATGCTTCAAAAAACGATATCTTTTTCAAGAAAATCCAACTTGCTAAAAATAGAGAAATAGAAAATTGGGTTAGTGACGGACTGGCTTTTCTTCATTATCCAAATCACAATACAAATTCGGTCAACTATTTAATCCCAACTCTCGAACTTCTAGAAGAAATACAACAAACAGGTGATATATTCTTTCCTAATGCTGTATTAAGAAGTTCTTTTGGATATCATTCAAGCAATGAAGCAGTTGAAAATATTGAACAATTTTTACAAAATCACCCTGATTATCCAGAGAAATTAGAAAAGAAAATCCAACAAAATGCTGATTTAGTCATTCGAAATAACATGATTTATAATCAATATATAAAAGAGAAGAAAGACTAAAAGAAAAAAGAGTAAGAAGGTTATCTTACTCTTTTTTCTTATATTAAAAACTCCATTTTTAGCTTTCCTTCAATTTTCGAATCTTATATCCTATTGCTGCTATTAACAAAGTCATGAATGGACTTATTAAATTAAAAAATGCATAAGGTAAATAAGCCATAACATCAACTGTTAGAACAGTACTTTGATAGGCTCCACAGGTATTCCAAGGAATCAATACAGAAGTTACTGTACCCGAATCTTCTAAAGTTCTTGATAGATTTTCTGGAGCTAACCCTTTTTCTCTATAAGCCTCTTTAAACATTCTTCCTGGTACTACAATAGCCAAATATTGATCAGAAGCTAACACATTCAATCCTATGCAGGAAGCTACAGTACTTGCAAATAATCCAAAAACACCTTTAGCAACCCTTAATAATTCATAACTTAATTTTTCTAATGCTCCAATAGCTTGCATTGCTCCTCCAAAAATCATTGCACTTACAATCAAAAATATGGTATTTAACATTCCTGCCATTCCACCCGATGAAAACAATTGTCTATCATCTAAAACAGCATTTCCTGTTTCAATATATAAATCTCCTGTAATGGTTTGCATACTCAATTGATAGATTGATTTTACATTTAATGAAGCATCTCCTGTTTCACCTGCTGCTATTTTAATTAAATCACTCATTAATTCTTGTTGAAAAATAAGAGCGAACAAGACCCCTAATAAAACACCTATTAATAGTGCAACAAAAGGTTTTATTTTTCTAATTATTAAACCTACCACAACAATAGGAACTACAAAAAGCCATGGTGTAATATTAAATCTTCCCGCCATAGCTTGTAACATTTCATCTGATGAAACTCCTCCATTCGTTTCTAAAGAAAACCCTAAAAACAGGAAAAGTATTAATGTTATCACAATAGAAGGAAATGTTGTAATTGTCATATATTTAATATGTGTTATCAAATCTGTCCCAGCCATCGCAGGGGCTAAATTGGTAGTATCTGACATGGGAGACATTTTATCTCCAAAATAAGCACCTGAAATAACAGCTCCTGCTGTCATTGCAGAATCAATTCCTAATGAATTTCCAATTCCAATTAATGCTATACCAATCGTTGCGCTTGTCGTCCACGAACTCCCTGTAGCAATTGAAACCAACGCTGCTATAATAACCGAAGCAAAAAGAAAAATGGTTGGATTCAAAATTTGCATTCCATAATAAATCATTGCGGGAACAATTCCACTTAACATCCAGGTCCCTGCTAAAGCCCCTACTAATAATAATATAAGTATCGCAGGAACTGTTTCTCTAATATTTTCACTAATTCCCTCTAAAATTTTAGAAAAAGGAATTTTAATAAAATACGCTATAATCATTGCTGTTCCTGCTCCTAAAATTAAACCAAATTGATTCGGACCTTCAGCAGCTCCATCACCAAAAACTTGATAATTGACAGCTAAAAAAAAGATTAAAACAACAATAGGTATTAGGGATTCTATTAAAGATATAGGTCTTTCTTGTCTCATATGCATGATTTATTGCTGGAAAGTACAAAAATCCTTTTGCTTATACAATTATTAAATATTTTTTGTGAAATACTTAAGAAAGTGCTATATTACTTTGACTCAAACTATTTAAATTATGAAATTTCTATTGTTACTTTTATTCTTCCCTCATTTTTCTTTTACTCAAGAGCTATTTTTTCAAGAAAATTTTGATCAAATGACCTTTGGAAATTCATTTAACCATAATTGGGTTGTGAAAAATATTGAAGGGAAAAATTCATGGCGCATTTCTTCTCATAAGAATTCTAAAACAAAACTTTATGCCAAAATATCAGGCTATAAAGGTTCTGAAAAAGAAGAAGATTGGCTTATATTAAAACAAGATCTAACTCATTGTTATAACGCTTCATTACAATTTGAAACTGCTACAGGATTTTATCAACACCATGGGTTAAGTGTATGGATCCATGATTCAGAAAATATTTCTCAAGGGGAAAAAATAGATTCTATAAAATTAGCTTCTGAAGAAAATATAAAAGCATATTCTTTTTCTCCTTTTGTATCCTCTCAGAGAATAAATGTATCAGCGTTTTGTGGTGGCATGTTTTATTTGGGCTTTCGTTATTTAGGAAATAATTCTAATGAATCTACCGTGTTTGAACTCGATAATATCCAGATCTGGATTAATGAATAAAAATCCTTAAACCACCCCGTTAAAATTTATAGTTCTTGAAAAGGTAGTTTAAGAATTAGCCCTTTATTATTTTCCTAGATCTAAATCAATGGCTTCAATCAATTTAGGATCATCCGCATGAATGGCTCTAAACAATTTAATTGAACCATCTTTACCTACAACCATATATCGTGGAATCCAATCTAAATCAATATCACTAGTAAAAGCATGCTTTTTCCAATCTTTCAACCCTTTAAACCAAAAGTGGTTTCCTTTTAAACCGTATTTTTCAATAGCAGCTTTCCATTGGTTCTCGTTTCGATCTAAAGATAAAAAAGCATACCCAATCTGGTCTCCATACTTAGTTTGTAAAGCTTGAACTTTAGGCATTCCTTTAATACAATCACCACACCATGCTGCCCATAAATCAATAAAAGTAGTTTGACCTTTTGTTTGATCTAAAACCTCTTGAATAGTTACTTCTTTTCCTTGTCCATCAAATAAAGTAGCTTGTAAAGCTTCGTTGGAAAAAGCAGTCTTATCTTGTGTTTTACAAGAAACTAAAGCTAATAGACTGCATACTATACCTAATATTATTCTTTTCATATTCTTTTTCTTTTATTAGACAGTTAAATCTTGATAAACTTACATTATACAAGAAAAAAAGGATTGAAAAAATCAATCCTTTTTAATTTATTTTATACAAAAATTATGCGAATTTTGCTTGTAACCCTTGATCTAGAGCGTTTAAAAATTCCATAGTAGTTAGATAATGATCTTTTGTCATATCTTTTCCATGAATTAATAAAGCTAAATCTTTTGTCATTTTCCCTTCTTCAACCGTTTCGATACAAACTTCTTCTAACTTATGACAGAAATCAATCAATTCTTGATTTCCATCTAACTTCCCTCTATGCTCTAGACCTCTTGTCCATGCAAAAATAGAAGCAATAGGATTTGTAGAAGTTTCTTTTCCTTGTTGGTGTTGACGATAATGACGTGTAACCGTACCATGGGCTGCTTCAGCTTCCATTACTTCTCCATCTGGAGTTAATAAAGTAGAAGTCATTAAACCTAATGAACCAAAACCTTGAGCTACAGTATCCGATTGAACATCTCCATCATAATTTTTACATGCCCAAACAAAGGCTCCATTCCACTTCATAGCCGCAGCTACCATATCATCAATTAAACGGTGTTCATATGTAATACCTAATTCTTCAAATTTTGCTTTGAATTCATTATCATATACTTCTTGGAAAATATCTTTAAAACGACCATCATATGCTTTTAAAATGGTATTTTTTGTTGATAAATATAAAGGCCATTTTTTTGAAACTGCACGGTTCATACAAGAACGAGCAAATCCATAAATCGATTCATCTGTGTTATACATAGACATCGCAACTCCTCCTGCTCCTTCGTATTCATAAACGTCCCAAGTTACTGCTTCACCATTTTCTGGAGTGAAAGTCATGGTTAATTTACCTTTTCCTTTAATTACAGTATCGGTTGCTTTATATTGATCTCCAAAAGCATGACGTCCAATACAAATAGGTTGAGTCCAACCCGGTACTAAACGGGGAACATTACTCATAATAATAGGCTCACGAAAAACTGTTCCTCCAACAATATTACGAATGGTTCCATTAGGTGATTTCCACATTTTTTTCAATCCAAACTCTTCTACACGAGCTTCATCAGGTGTAATTGTAGCACATTTAATTCCTACTTTATATTTTTTAATAGCTTCTGCAGAGTCTATGGTAATTTGATCATTCGTTTCATCACGCTTTTCAATTCCTAAATCATAATATTTTATATCTAAATCTAAATAAGGAAAGATCAATTTGTCTTTGATAAATTGCCAAATAATTCTTGTCATTTCATCTCCATCCAATTCAACTACTGGATTTGCTACTTTAATTTTTTGCATAATAGTAATCTGTAAAAATTTTTATTTAAAATCGAGCGTAAAAGTTATGACTTTTTTTTGAGTTAGTAAAGCCTTTTTTGTGAAATGTGTGACTAAAACAATAAGTGTAATAAGTCCTTTCAGGCATAAAATTTGTTTATATTTGAAGGAACAAATTTTTTAAAATGAAAAAAATACTATTTATCCTTTTTACTATTCCTCATTTCTTTTTTGCTCAAGAATGTGAAAAAACAGTTGTAAATAAGGTAATTTATGATTGTTTTTATGATGGTCCTTGGGATATATCTGAAGGAAATTTAGCTATGATTGAATATGTTAAGAGTCGATCAACAGGACAATCACATATTGAGTATACAACAAAAGATTTTTTAGATCAATCATTTTATACATTTAGTAAAAATTATAATGTTGATTGGGGAAAATATAGCACTCATTTTAGTTTAAAAGATTTTAAAATTTATATTAACGGTGAAAAATTCAAATTTCCCTATACATATGAACAAATATTTGAATTAGGGGATTTTAAAAACATTACTTCTATCAACAGAAAACGTAAAAAATTATACATTACAACTCGTTCATTTTAAATAATTGGAATAAGAATAAAGACGAAAAGAGTAAAGATTTTTTGTTTTCTATGTGTTGCTTGTTTGAGTACGAAGCGTATCAAAATTTTATTCTACTTACACTAAATAATTTTGGAACATTTGGATTTAATAAAATATAGTCAAATTACATAGTGAGTATTAAAAAATTATTATAAATAAAAAAATCCCGATAAAAATCGGGATTTATATGATATTAAAGATATTTTATTTTTTATAAACTCTTTCTTTAATTCTCGCTTTTTTACCTGTAAGGTTTCTAAAGTAATAAATACGAGCTCTACGTACTTTACCTCTTTTATTCACTTCAATCTTTTGAATTGCAGGTAAGTTTATTGGAAAAATTCTTTCAACTCCTACAGTTCCAGACATTTTACGAATTGTAAAAGTTTCTGTCAAACCTGTTCCTCTTCTTTGAATTACAACACCTCTAAAAAACTGAGTACGTGTTTTATTTCCTTCTTTAATTTCGTAATAAACAGTGATTGTATCTCCTGCTCCAAATTCTGGTAATTCGTTTTTTGTAACATACGTATCTTCTACGTATTGAATTAATGAATCCATTATTTAATAATTATTGATTATAAATCGAGACAACATTCACGATTTTCGCCAGAGGTTAACTCAATTGAAGTGCAAATTTACAATCTTTTCTATAACTGGCAAAAGGTTTTTCTTTTTTAATTAACATCAATATTAACTTTTACACCTTTTTTCTCCAATCGATCTTCAATTTTCTTCTCTAAATCTTTTAACTCTTCATTTGTCATATCACCATCAATATTAATAACCTCCTTTCCGTTCTCTTTTATATTGATACCTTCATCACCGATAATAACTTGATCACCTCCATTTGAAATACGAACTCTATCTTTGTTATTTTTTGTTGCATCACCATCAATATTAATAATCTCCTTTCCATTAGCTTTTATATTGATACCCTCATCACCGATAATAACTTGATCACCTCCATTTGAAATATGAATTCCATTTTCATTAATTTGAATAACACCACTTCCTGTATTATAAGTCCCATAATCATCATTATCTAAATCATCTACATTTTGAATACAATCTAAACAAACAAATCCTTCTTCTGTCATTTGCCAGGTACGCATTTCACCTTCATCCCAGTAATCAAAATTCACCAAGTCTCCACCTAAATGAAAATCAGAACTTAACAATACTTTCTGACCCACTGGTAAATATAAACTAGATTCTACTTCTTGCATTCTCCATTTTGCATCTTTCGGAATTGAAATATGGTTTCCTACTGTAATTTTTGTAGAGTCAATATTTGTTTTGTACTCAATTGCTTTTGCATTTTTTAAAGCCTCCTCTCTATTCCTACCTGACGCTTCAAATCGATTTACAAAATGAATTTCATCATCTATTGATTTTTTAATATCCAAATCAACGTATTCCATTTGATAAACTAATGCTCCATTTTCATCAAAAAAATAATTTCTTTCAATATCTCCCATTTGAACAAAACCTCTATAATCTGCTAATCCTTTATGATCTCCTTCTAAAAAGTTACTTACTTCAATTGGAATAGCCACACTATCGGTTGCTGGAATGGTATATTCTTTTTCTAAATCGTATTCGTAAGAATAATAACTCCATTGATTTAATCCTAAACTAAACAACGTAAATCCTCCTACAAATAATGCGATTAGTCCTATAACAAATCCTTTATACCACTTAAAATTTCTTTTAATTAATGATATTCCTAATGTTATTAAAAATATTATCGATCCTGTAACCGTAATAATCATTGCAAAAAACCACAGATAATACTGCCAAGAATATTCTACTATTCGGTCAAAAAATTGTAGGTATTCAAATTCTCCAAAAATTAATCCTGATAATGCTGTTAATAAAGCAACCAATAAACTAAAGGCCCATATTAAAAACATCACTCCAAAGAATATTAAAATAATTTTCCCTATTATTTTAACCATTCTTACAATAAAATCACCTAGATTTCGAATATGTGGCTCTGAATTTCGTACTCCATTTTGAATATTCTGTCCTAATTCTTCAGCAGATTCTTTGATGTTCTCTAGATTAATGGGTTTCCCATGCATTTGAAGACGTTCTGTAGTTGTCTTTGCTTCAGGAACTACAATCCAAAGGATTATATATGCAATGATAGTTGTCCCTCCAAAATCAATCCATCCAATTCCTACTATCAATAAGACAACCAAAAGACGAATCCACATACGATCTATCGATACATAATTTGCAATTCCAGCGCAAACACCTCCAATCATACCGTATTCTGTATCACGAAATAACTTTCGAACACCTGTAGTCTCTGTTTTTGAGGTATAAGCTTTTGAAGATTCTTCTGTTTCTCCTTCATCTACTAAATAATCCTCTGGACGACCTAATAATTCTTGAACTTTTTCTACTTCAGTTTTTCCAATTACTTCTCCTGATCGTTTCCATTCTCTAAACAATTCGGCAATTCTTGATTCAATATCCTGCATTATTTCTACAGAACCCTCTTCATTTTTCAAATAGGATTTTATTTTTGATAAATAGGCTTCTAAATTCTTATAAGCTTCTTCATCAATATGAAAAACCAATCCTCCTAAATTTATATTTAATGTCTTATTCATAATTCAGTCGTTTTCGTAATACTATTTACTGCAATGTATAATTCTTTCCAAGTCGTGGCTAATTCTTCTTTAAACCCTTCTCCTTTTTCGGTCAATGCATAATATTTTCTCGGCGGACCTGAACTTGATTCTTCCCATCGATAGGTTAATAAATCTGCATTTTTCAACCTTGTTAACAAAGGATATAGTGTTCCTTCAACCACTAACATTTTATTACGCTTTAAAGCCTCAATAATATCTGAAGCATAAGCATCTCCTTTTTCTATCACACTCAAAATACAGTATTCTAAAATACCTTTACGCATTTGAGCTTTTGTATTTTCAATCTTCATACGCTCTCTTTTTTAAAAGTTTGAAATAATCCACATAATGAATAGTAGTAAGCTCATAATATTTATTGTTTCGTTGTTAAATTCATTACAAATATATAAATAATATAGTAATATGCAATACAAAGTACTATTTTTTATTTAGATACTTTTTATAAAAAGTATTATATAGATAATTTAAACATCTTACAATCAATACATTAAGATCAAATTGCTTATGTATGAAAAATTGAAAATAAATTTAATTTATGAAATATTTAAAACTTATATAAGGATTATATATCAATACAAATAGTTTAATAAATTGCTTTTTTATCTGTAATAAGAAGATTAGATAGCCCTGCAATTATTAAAGATAATCCTGCCACAATCATTGCATTAATTGTTTGATTCCCCAACAATTGATATGAAAGGTTCACTCCTCCTAAAGCAGCTACTATTTGAGGTAGTACTATAAAAATATTAAATAATCCCATATATAAACCCATTTTTGTAGGATCTATTGAACTTGAAAGCATAGCATAAGGCATTGATAAAATACTTGCCCAGGCTATTCCTATCAAAACGAAAGAAAGTATTAACCATTCTGGAGAAGGAATAATATACATGATTAAAAAACCTATTCCACCTAATATTAAAGAGGATAGATGTATCCTTTTTCTATTAATTCGTTTTTTTGATGTATAAAAAGTCAACAATAAAGCAAACGCCATCGAAGACAATCCATAAATCCCCATGTACGAACCTACTGAATCTGCTGCGTTTTGATAGTTTTGATTTGCTAAATCAAATACTTCTTTTTCTTTAATATTCTCTAAATTAAAATTCTCTTCTACAGGAATGGGAGCTTTAAAAACATGTTCTGTTAAAGCAGGTGTTGCCATACTCCACATGCTAAAAAATGCAAACCATGAAAAAAATTGAATAACACCTAATTTTTTCATAGTATTGGGCATTTTTAATAAACCTTCTCCAATTTCTTTAAAAAAAGAATTCTGAATTTTCGTTTTATCATCTTCTATTGGAGGATATTCGGAGGTTGTGAAAATAGTGTATAAAATAGAGGTCATAAAAACAAAAGCTCCTATAGCAAATGCTATTTTAATAGATGGTGGTATAACCCCCGGAGCAGCTGTATTTTGAATTCCTAATTGCGTAACAAACCAAGGTAGGTTACTTGCTACCCAAGTTCCAATACCTATAATTAAAGTTTGAACTACAAAACCATATGAACGTTGTTCTTCATTTAATTTATCTGCTACTAATGCTCTAAAAGGCTCCATCGATACATTAATAGAAGCATCTAAAATCCATAAAAAGCCTGCTGCCATCCATAAAGTAGAGGAATAAGGCATAAAAAATAATGCTAAAGAACTTAAAATAGCTCCTACTAAGAAATAAGGTCGACGCCTTCCTAAAAAGGAGTGCCACGTTCGATCACTAAAATAACCAATAATAGGTTGAATAATTAACCCAGTAAGTGGGGCGGCAATCCATAAAAACGGAATTTCTTCTTTTCCAGCTCCTAATGTTTGAAAAATACGCGACATGAATCCTCCTTGCAAAGCAAATCCAAATTGAATTCCTAAAAATCCAAAACTCATATTACATATTTGCCAAAAACTTAACTTGGGTTTATTTTCCATTATCGATTCGATATTTATTAAAAAAGCGATTGACAAAAAATCAATCGCTTTAAAATTAAGTATTTTATATCATTATTTAGCTAAAATCAGCTATGATTTTAACCATGTAGTCCACATTCTTTTTTAGAAATTTCCCACCACCAACGTCCAGAACGAATATCTTCTCCTTCCTTTACCGCTCTTGTACAAGGAGCACATCCTATTGAAGGAAAACCTTTGTCATGTAAAACATTATAAGGAATTCCATTTTTAGCAATAAAGGATTTCATTTCATCATATTTCCAGTCAATAATAGGGTTGTATTTTATACAATCAAATTTACTATCATATTGAAATTTTCCCATATCATGACGATTTTCTGACTGCTCTGCACGAAGCCCAGTAATCCAAATATCCACATCTTTTAAAGCACGTCCTAATGGTTCCATTTTACGAATTCCACAGCATTCTTTTCGTGCTTCAACAGAATCGTAAAAACTATGCGATCCTTTCGTTGTCATCAATTCTTGAACACTTTCTGTCTTTGGGAAAAAAGTTTCAATATTCTTTTTATATTTTAAAGTTGTTTTATAGAATACATCGTATGTTTCTTTGAATAATCGTCCTGTATCCAATGTAAAAACTTTTATAGGTAAATCATTTTTAAAAATAAAATCGCTTACCACTTGATCTTCTTCTCCAAAAGAGGTTGAAAATGCTACACGGCTGGGATATTTACTTGCTAAATAAGAAAGCGTTTCTTCAATTGACATCCCTTCTGTTTCGTTCTGTATATTATGTAATTGTGATTCTAACATATCATTTAAGTGAAAAATTAAAAATGAAAAACTAATATCTAGTTTCTCTACTCTACAAAGGTAAAAAAAAGCCTTGAATTTATAAATTCAAGGCTTTACATCTTATTAAGTTTTTATTTTTATGAATTCATTAATTCTTCTATTTCTTCCACTTCTTCTGGAATATCACGCATTAAATTAAAAGGTTCTCCTGAATTTTTCACAACATAATCATCTTCAATACGAATTCCCATATTTTCTTCAGGAATATAAATTCCAGGCTCAATAGTAAAAACCATATTTTCTTTAAAAGGCATTCTTAAATCACCATAATCGTGTGTATCTAATCCCATGTGATGGGAAGTTCCATGCATAAAATATTTTTTATATGCTGGCCAATCTGGATTTTCATTTTGAACATCTGCTTTATCTAACAAACCTAATCCTAATAACTCAGAAGTCATCATTTTACCTACTTCAACATGATAATCGTACCAATTATTTCCTACAGTTAAAATTTTAGCAGCTTCATGTTTCACATGTAAGACTGCATTATACACTGCTTTTTGTCTTTCTGTAAATTTTCCTGATACAGGGACCGTTCGTGTCATATCAGAAGAATAATTCGCATATTCTGCTCCTACATCCATTAAAATTAAATCTCCCGCTTTACATTCTTGATTATTTTCAATATAGTGAAGTACACAAGCGTTATACCCACTACCAATAATTGGTGTATAAGCAAATCCTTTTGATCGATTTCGTAGAAATTCATGTGCAAACTCTGCTTCAATTTCATACTCCATTACACCTGGTTTTATAAAACCAAGCACTCTTCTAAAACCTTTATTTGTAATATCACATGCATGTTGAATCAAATCAATTTCCTGTTGTTCTTTAATTCCTCTTATCTTTTGTAAGATAGGATTACTTCGTTGAATTTCATGCAAAGGATACTGAGCTTTAAATTTTTTAATAAATCGATCTTCTCTTGTTTCTACTTCACTTGAAGCCCGGTAGTGTTCATTAATATTAAAATAGATGCTAGAAGCCTCTCTCATCAATCCATACATCACTTTATCAAAATCCTCTAACCAGTATACTGTTTTAATACCTGAGGTTTCATATGCTTTTTCTTTCGTTAATTTTTCACCTTCCCAAATAGCAATATGTTCATTTGTTTCTCTTAAAAACAGTATTTCACGATGTTTTTCATCTATAGAATCTGGGAATAATACTAAAATTGATTCTTCCTGATCAACCCCTGATAAATAAAAAATATCACGGTGTTGTTCAAAAGGTAATGTACTATCAGCACTTACAGGATAAATATCATTTGAATTAAAAATAGCGATTGACTTTTCTTTTAATTCTTTGATAAATTTAGCTCTATTTTGCACAAATAATGAGCTATCTATTGGTGCGTATTTCATTTTATGTTTTTTTGATATTAATAATTCATTAAAGATAGAAAATATAGTCTAAAAAAAACATTAGAAAACTAGAAAAAAGTCACAAAAAAACTCCGCGAGTGAGAATCACGGAGTAAAAACCTAATAAACTTAATAATGAAAAAAAGTTATTTTTCTATAATAGAACTTCACTTCAAATTTGCGTCATTTATTACATAAAAATATAATAGTTTCGATGTATCAACTTATTGTATCGACCAAATATCCAAATTTTACTATGAATTGTAAATTTTAATTACACCAAAAACTCCGTAAACAATTAAATGTTTACGGAGTAAAACCTAACTAATTTAAACCATGAAAAAGTTACCTTACTGTTGTATAACTTCATATCAAACCTAATCATTTTAACTTGTTCTATTACATATTATTAGACGAACATCAAATTAGCTTCGATAAAAATCAACTTAAAAACTTTATCGTAAAAAAAATCTCCGCAAGAAAACCTGCGGAGAAACCCTAACTAATCTAAACTATGAAAAAGCTACCTTATATAGAACTTTTATGCTAAATTAAAACAAACCTATTTCATATACAATCCACTTCGTTGTTTTTAACTGTTTTTAACACATTTTTATACATAATTATATATAAAACAAACTCCGCAAGCATAAATATGCTTACGGAGAAAAACTCTAACTAACTTAAACCATGAAAAGCTATACCTACATAGCCTTTGAAGCAAAGATATAACATAATTATGTAATAAAACAAAATTTTACATGTTTTTTTAATAAAAAAAACACACTAAATTATAGTTCTTTTGAATAAAATTCTAAAAATATTGGTTTTGTGCTTAGCAGATTTCTAATCATTAAAATCTCTGATTGACTTCATTAATTCTTTACCACCATTTGTAATACAAGTTTCTCCTGCTTCTATTCCAAAAGACTTGTAATTCTTTACATCTGATTTTAAATCTAGTCGATTACATATTTTTCCATCTAATGAATATAAGCTGGTGGTTAAATCAACTATATTATTTCTTACGGTAGCTTTTGCACCAATTGGAGCAGTACATCCTCCTTCTAACTTTTTTAGGAAATCTCTTTCAACAGTAGCTTCTATTTCAGAAGTAGGATTATTTATTTTTTGACAAGCTTCAAAAAGCTCTTTATTTTCTTCTAGACACGTTACGGTTACAATACCTTGAGCAGGTGCTGAGATCATCCAATCTAATGTTCGATAATTCAATCCCATCTCTGGTAATTTTTCTAATAAATGAATTCTTTCTAAACCTGCTTTTGCAAAAACAGCTCCTTTCCAATTACTAGCCTGCAATTTTTTAAGTCTAGAATTCACATTCCCTCTTAGATTTTCAATGGTATAATTTGGAAATTTATTAAGCCAAGCTGCTTTTCTTCTTAGACTACTCGTCGCTATAGTTCCTTTTGACTCATAATCTTTTAAAAAATCATCATTTCCTTTATAAACAATTATATCTTCATAGCTACCTCTTTCTAAAAAAGCTCCATAAACAGTTCCTTTCGGTAAAGCAGTTGGCACATCTTTAAGAGAATGAACTGCTATATCAATTCTTTTTTCTAATAAAGCTATATCTAAAACTTTTGTAAAAACACCGGTAATTCCCATTTCATATAAAGGTTTAGTCAACTCTTTATCTCCCTGAGATTTTACAGCTACTATTTGGGTTAGATATCCTAAATTTTCTAGTTTTTTCTGTACTGTTTCTGCTTGCCACATAGCCAATTGGCTATCACGGGTTCCTATTCGTATTGTTTGCATTATTAAATCTGTACTTTAAAAACTTTATTGATTAACTCCATTGTATCTTTTGCATCCCCTTTATTTTCAAGTAGATGATTGGCTAAATGATTGGTTAATTTTTGAATTACTTTTTCTGCTAAAACAGTATTATCGGTTTCTATTACTTCTTTTTTCTTTAAAGTAGTATGTTCTATATGATGAATATCTTCTAATCGCTCTTTAAAGGCTTGGATAAAAGGCACATATTTTCTTGTTTCTAACCAATCTTTAAATTCATTCATCATTTCAGAAATAATTCTCTCTGCTTCAGGAACTTGTTCTTTTCTTTTCTCAATACTTTTTGCTATAATAGATGATAATTCATCTACTCCTAAAACCGTAACATTTGACAATTCTTTTATTGATCTATCAACATTTGCTGGTATGGATAAATCTATAAACAACAATTCTTTATCTGTACGGATATGTTCTTTCAATACGGTTGGAGTTTGCGCTCCAGTCGCCACAATAATAATATCTGATAAATTAATTTCGTTTTCTAATTCATCAAAACTTTTACTGTTTACTTCATATTTTTTAGCAATTCGTTCCGCTTTTTCTTCTGTTCTATTTATTAGTGTTACATGTGTATGATCGGTATGCTTAATCAAATTTTCACATGTATTACGCCCTATTTTACCTGTTCCGAAAAGAAGAATTTTTTTAGAAGATGGTTTTTCAACTTGAGTTAAAATATAATTAACTGCTGCATACGATACTGAAGTCACTCCTGAGCTTAGTGTCGTATTTTGTTTAATTTTTTTACTAACTTGAATTGCTGTATTAATCAAACGCTCTAAAAAGGCGTTAGTGGTTCCCATTTTTTTGAATCTACTGAACCATGTTTTCATTTGTCCAATAATTTCAAAATCACCAACAATTTGACTTTCTAATCCAGAACCTACCCTAAATAAATGATTAATGGCATCGAAGTCTTTTTTAATAAAGGATATAGATTCCAATTCCTCTTTATTACCTTTTGTCACAGCACATAGCGCATCAATAACTTGACTGTAATCATCTGCAAAGGCATAAACTTCCGTTCGATTACATGTAGAGACAACAAAGAAATGATGAATTCGATTTCTTTTTGCTTCTCTTACTAATTCTGGAACAGTATCAGGGAAAATAGTATATTTTCCTCTCACTTTTTCATCTGCCTTTTTATATGATACTCCTAATAAATAGAAGTGTTTAGATTCCGTTACATTATATTCAGTCATTACATAATCATTCTATGTGGGTACAAAGTTATTTCAATGATTAGAATAAAAATAACGCTATTAGAAAAAAATAACGCTAAAAATTAATTATATTTACATTCTGTTACAAAAGATACTATATAGTTAAAGCACTATATTACAATATATTAAAAATAAACATTGTTATTTATAATGATTCTAAATTTTCTAAAAAATACCTTTAAAAGTAAAATACACGATATTAAGGTCAATGATGAAACTTATTTTGCCTACATCCATAACCACACTGATTCTACTGAAACTATTAATAAACCTATTAGCAAAAAATACATTCAGTTTTATTTTTGCACAAAAGGAGGTGCCACTTTAAATTTTAATGAGGGTTCATATAAGTTACCCATTATGCATCATAAGGCTTTCTTATTATACAATCCCAACAATGAACTCCCTATTAATCTTAATATAAATGAAAAATCTAAAGTCTTTATTTTATTAATTACAGTAGATCATTTTCATTCTATATTCATGAAAACAGGTGAAGAAATTCCTTTTTTGACGAATGAAAATATCAACAATAAGTTTTATAAAGATTTTGATATAACTTCTAATCTTCTTTCTATTTTAAAAGATTGTGAAAAATACCAATTAAATGAGAATTTTAAATCCATTTATTATCAAGCAAAGATTCATGAACTTTTTGTTAATTTTTTCTATACACCAGAGGTTAAAACAGAAACTCATTGTCCTTTTTTAAATAATGAAGAAACTGTTTTAAAAATCAAAAGAGCCAAAGATATTTTAATTGAAAATTTAACAACACCTCCTACCATTAAAGAATTATCACAGAAAATTGAACTAAGTGAATATAAATTAAAGGAAGGATTTAAACGAATCTATGGGACTACTTTATTTTCTTATTTGTTAGATTATAAACTTGAATTAAGTAAAAATCTTTTAAAAAACGAAAAAATGAGTGTTCAAGATGTTGCTTATGAAATTGGGTATGATAATCCGAGTCATTTTATTAGTGCCTTTAAAAAGAAGTACAATATTACTCCTAAGAAATACAGTCAATGATACAAAATGCTATTAAATTATCTAAAAAAGCATTTTTTTGTTAATTTTTTTTGGATTTCATGATATTTATCATATTTTTGAATCGAAAAGTAAAATAGAATTTTTCATAGTGTTTTAAAAGGTTGTAGGCTCTGAATAAAATTAGAGCCTACTTTTTTTATTTTCTTCTAAACCAAATATGAATAGGTACACCTGTAAAATTCCAGTTTTTTCGAATCTGATTTTCAATATAACGTTTATAAGGTTCTTTTACATATTGAGGTAAATTTGCAAAAAAAGCAAATTGTGGTGCATGTGTTGGTAACTGTGTACAATATTTAATTTTAATATACTTTCCTTTAATCGCTGGAGGCGGTCTACGTTCAATAATCGGAAGCATCACTTCATTGAACTCACTTGTTTTAATTCTACGAGTTCTATTTTTAAACACTTCAATTGCTGCTTCTACTGCTTTAAAGACCCTCTGCTTGGTTAAAGCGGATACAAAAATAATAGGAACATCATTAAAAGGAGCTAGTTTATGGCGAATTTCTTCTTCAAACTTTTTCATTGTATGCGTATCCTTTTCAATTAGATCCCATTTATTCACTAAAATCACAATTCCTTTTCGATTTTTTTCGGCTAATGAAAAAATACTGAGATCCTGCCCTTCAAAACCTCGTGTAGCATCAACCAACATCACACAAACATCAGAATGCTCAATTGCTCGAACGGAACGCATAACAGAGTAAAACTCTAAATCTTCATTTACTTTTGATTTTTTACGCATTCCTGCTGTATCAACCATCACAAAGTCAAAACCAAATTGGTTGTAACGTGTTTCTAAAGAGTCACGTGTAGTACCGGCAACATCCGTTACAATATTTCGTTCTTCACCTAATAAGGCATTAATAAAGGTCGATTTACCTGCATTGGGTCTACCAATTACGGTTAAACGAGGAAGCCCTTCAAATTCATCTACAAATTCTGTTTCTGGAAACGATTCGATGACATCATCTAATAATTCTCCTGTACCAGCACCTGACATTCCTGATACACAATAGTAATCTCCTAAACCTAAAGCATAAAATTCAACAGCTAGGTCTTGTTTTTGACCACTATCTACTTTGTTAACCATTAAAAAGACAGGTTTTTCGGTTCTACGAAGTAAGTTGGCTACTTCTTGATCCATATCGGTTATTCCGTCGTTAACATCTACCACAAAAATAATGGATGTGGCTTCTTCAATGGCTAAAATCACTTGTTTACGAATTTCTTCTTCGAAAACATCATCAGAGCCGATGACATATCCTCCTGTATCAATAACAGAGAATTCTACACCATTCCAATCGCTTTTTCCATATTGACGATCGCGGGTTACGCCACTTACCGAATCTACAATAGCTTCACGACGCTGTAGTAATCGATTAAAAAATGTGGATTTCCCCACATTTGGGCGCCCTACAATGGCTACCATATTATTTTTCATCTTTCAAAACTTTTACTTTTGCAAAAGTAGGGAATAATGTGTAATTAATATGTAATGAGTAAGTAGTAATTAGAAATTAACTTCATACACTCTTTGTATATTTTGATTATAAATCACTTATAAAACTCTTATTTTACTCTATTACTATTTACAAATATCATAGCAATATCTTCTTTTGTACTTAAAGAATCTAACTTTACATTGCTACTTTCTTAAATGGTATCGCTTGTTTCTCCTCTTGTATCATTACTTTTAACAAATGTTATGGCTATATCTTCTTTTACATTCAAAGAATTTAACTTTGCACTACTACTTTCTTAAATGATATCGCTTATTTTTTCTTTGGTATCATTACTTTTAACAAATGCTATGACAACATCCTCTCAAACGCATTTATTATTAATGGAAACACTAACTTAAGTCTAAGTTCTCGATATGTTTTGCACTCCAACAAGTAACACATATAAAAACTAATATCCTATCTGAAACAAATTCAGTACAGATATTCTCAATAGGAGAAGTTTTTTCTTTTGATTCTTTTCTCTTTTTTCTAAATCATATTACTAAAAAGAAACAATCCTACCCTCATATTTTGGAACATAAAAATTTCCTTTCTCTGTTATAAAATCTCCTCCAAATAAAATATTTACACCTACATCTTGAGGAATGATTTGATTGGCTACCTCAGCAGGCATCCAATAATCTTTATATCCAAAGTTTAATATAACGGTTACGGGGCTTTGTTGTGAAGCTTCTCTTTGATAGATCAAGACATTTTTACTTTTTGAATCAATGAATTCAATGGTTCCTTTATTTTCACCTGTCCAAAAAGCAGGTGTCTCTTTATAAACTTTAATTAAATCTTTATAAAAAGTTTGTAAACTATCAGGATCCGATTTCCAATTAATGATATCTTTTTCAAAAAATTGTAATTCTTTTTTATTCCCTACTTCTTGTCCTGAGTATATTAAAGGCATTCCATCTAATGTAAATGCTAAGGTTGCAAAGTTTTTATGGTTACGTCCATAACGTTGAAAAACCGTTTTGTTCCATGAATTTTCATCATGATTGGTCGTAAAATACATTAAAACATCTTCTTTTTGATATAAACTATCTCGTTTTGCTATATAATCTTGAACTTCTGTAATTCGTTTCTTTCCTTTTGCAACATCATTCATCAAATGAAGAAAATCCCAAGCATATGACATATTAAATGCTTGATGAATTTGAGGCTCACCATCCTCTGCTAACATAAAAACAGGTTTAATTTCATCTAACTTAGGTCGTAATGTTGTCCAAAAATCTAATGGAACCATTCCTGCCACATCACAACGGTATCCATCAATATCGGTTTCTTTTACCCAGTATAGCATGGCGTCTTCCATCTCTTCTCGAGTAGATGGATTACTATAATCTAAATCAGCCGTATCCTCCCAATCGGTTCCTTCGGGAACAATAGGACGATTCCCTAGACTGTCTGCAGTATAGCGATTGATATCTTCTTTAACCCAAACATTATCCCAAGCGGTATGATTGGCTACCCAATCTATAATCACTTTCATATCCATTGCATGAGCCTTTTTAACCAAGTTTTTAAAATCATCTAAGGTTCCAAATTCTGGATTCACTGCTTTATAATCTTTAACTGAATAATAGCTTCCCATAGATCCTTTTCGATTTTTCTTTCCAATAGGATGAATGGGCATCAACCAAATTACATCGACTCCAAGGTCTTTAATTCGTTGTAAATCAGCTGTTACCTTATTAAAAGTTCCTTCAGGAGAATATTGACGAATGTTTACTTCATAAATGACTGCATTTTTTGCCCATTCGGGTTGTTTAAAATTTATTTTTTCCAAATCTGTATGATGTTTAACATGTACGACTTCTGGTATTTGAGCTTCATTTTTTACTTCTTCAGCTGTCTTTCCTTTGCAGGAAAAAACAATAAAACAAGCAATTCCTATTATAATACTATTTTTCATTGCAATCACTTTTAAAGTAGTTCCTCTTATTTTTTATTATCAGTTAAAATTTCAAAAGAATTCCCTTTTAAAATCAGTTCTAACTGATTTTCATTAATTTTAAATCCTTGACCAAAATTGGTCTTCAGTTTTCTGTAGGATTTTGTTTGTGGTAATGTTATACTTACCTTTTCAGTTGATTCTCCGGCATTAAGAGCCGTAATCACAGTATTATCCATATAGTGACGCATAAACACTAACACATTCTGATCTGCATATAGAATTTTAGTATCCCCATAAATTAACGCCATATTATTTTCACGCAAATGTGTTAATTTTTTGGTTTTCTCTAACAACTCTTTTCGTTCTGAAATAACCCATGGACGTTGGTCTGAACCATTTGCAATATCAAATTCCATCATACGACGATTATCAGGATCATCTGCTCCTGGCATTCCAAATTCATCTCCTTGATAGATTACTGGAACTCCTGGAGCTGTCAAATTAAATGCCATTACAATTCCTGTCTTTTTAAAGCCTAATGGATTCTTATTCAATGTTTTCTTAATCCAAGCTGTCTTATGTGTATCTTCTCCATCTGCAAAGGAGCCATCACCCATTGAAGTAATTCTAATTTTATCATGATTTCCTGAAATCGTTCCCATAATATTATGAGATCCATAATAAAATAGATTTTCTTCTAAAGCTATTTTTAAATCTTTCATAGAAATTTTAGGATTCGTAACCGAATTACTCAAATGATGGTATAAACTAAATTCAAATTGTGCATCTAACATTCCGTTGTTTACATATGAATTCACCATTTCATGAGAGCCATAGGTTTCTCCTATCTGATAAATACTCCTATTTTCGGGCAATATAACTTGTTCTTTTAATTTTTTAGTTAATGTTCTCCAAAATTCATTTTGAATATGCTTAGTAGCATCATGACGGAAACCATCAATTTCATAATTTTTAAACCAATATACTGCACTATCCGTCATTTGATCTACTACTTCAGGTTTTGAAAAATCTAAGGAAGGAATATGTTTATCAAACCATGTTGTAAAACGCTGTGCATCAAATTTTCGAATATTATCCGTTCCATCAGGTAATTTTGCTTTGGTAATCCAATCAGGATGTTCTTTTAAAACAGGATGATTTAAATGAACATGATTGGCTACATAATCTACTAAAATATTGATATTACGCTTATGCGCTTCTTCTATTAATTCTTTGAAGTCTTCTTCTGTACCAAAACGAGGATCAATCTTTGAAGAGGAAACAGGCCAATAACCATGGTACCCTGAAAATTTGGTTTTAATATAATCGGTATCCAGCAAACCGTATCCTTCATCAGGGTTTTGAACTACTGGGGATAACCAAATGGTATTCACCCCTAAATTTGTAAAGAAACCTTCTTTTACTTTTTCTGTAATTCCTTTTAGGTCTCCTCCTTGAAAATCGGCTTCGGGTTTTACTTCAGGTTCCCCTACTTGAAAATTATTAGATGGATCAGCATCTTTAAAACGGTCTATCATTAAAGAATACATGATGTATTTTCTTTTATCAGTACGAGGTAGCTCATCTACCTTTTCAATTGGAATTCCTTTGTGTAACGGAATCAATATATCATTGGCTACACCTGATTTATTATTATAAGCATAAACACGTATAAAAGAACGTGTTGCTTCTTCTGCTTCTTGAGGTACTTTCCCTTGTAATTCTTTTCCTTTGGATAATGAAATAAATTGATTGTTATAAAAAGCTAAAAAATTCACTTCTTGATCGGCTATAATTTTCCATTTCTTTTGATTTCCAACTGTCGTAATAAAAGGTTTTATTGCATCTAAATCTCCTACAGAAAAAGTAGAATTATAACCTCCTACTCCATTACTAACCTTTTTAGGGTTGGTTGGATCAATAAATTCTTTATCTCCTTCTACAAAACAATATTGATAGTTTCCTGGATTTAACATCACAGTGAATTGGTATTTTCCATCCTTTAAAACCAAGGGATTTGCATTAACATCCCATCCATTAAAGGATCCCTTAACTTGTAATTTTTTATATTTTTTATCAGGTGTAAAACTAAAGGTATAAGGTATACGAGATGTATTTCTAACTGGAATATCATAATGCTGTTGATCAAATTCTACAGAAACATAATCGATCGAATTATTCATTTTCCCTGAGAAAGTAATTATTCCACTATCATTTTTAATCAGTTTTAAACCTTCGGGAAGACGAATAATTTTAGCTTTACTTCCTTCAATAAAATAATCACTTAGATTAACGGTTGTTTCTTCTGTCCCTAACTGAATCAATGAAGCCAAATCTTGTAAAACTGGATTTTCTTTTGATTCTCCTGCATGTTCTCTCTCTAATTGTGTTTTGTTAGCTTTACAAGCTATTACAATAACACCTAATAATATGCTTAGAATAATCTTTCTCATTATATATACTATTTGATCTCTCATTAATTCCTTTTAAAAAAACAAAACCGCTTTAAAGTTAAGCGGTTTTTATTAATTTTCATATCATTTTTATGCTTTTACTTGATCTAAATCAGGTAAAATATATAATTTATGGTATTGTACTAAACTATCGATCGGTTTTCGAACTACAACTCCAATATTTAAATGGAATTCAGCAGCTACAGACTTTAATGTTTCTTCATAATAATAGGCAACTGATCCTATAAAATTAATCTCTGAACTACGTGCTTCTGGATATGGTAATACTTGATTCACAAAAAATTCACGTAAAGACTCATATACTAATTTTTGAATAAATGGTTCGTATTTATGATCTGCTACGAAGCGACTAAAAGATGCTAAATATTTATTAGCAAATTTATTTTTATAAACATTTTCATTTAAATCATCAATGGTAATTCCGTAACGTTCATCAAATGCTCTTCTTAAATGTTTAGGCATTTTTTTGAGAAAATAAGCTTGCAATAATCGTTTCCCCAAATTATTTCCACTTCCCTCGTCTCCTAAAATAAAAGCAAGTGAAGGTGTTTCTTCTCTCAATGTATTTCCATCAAAATAGCAAGAATTTGAACCTGTTCCTAAAATACATACTACAGCTGGCTTACCATTATAAGCGGCATAAGCTGCTGCTAATAAGTCATGATCTACAATAGACTTTGTTTTTGGGAAGACAGTGGTTAATGCATTTTTAACTACCTTGTTTAAATGAGGGGCAGAACATCCAGCTCCATAAAAAAATATGTGCGTAAGGCTATCAGCCACTTCCATTAACGATTCACTCTTCTTTAATTCTTGAATAATATCTTCTGAACTTATAAAATAAGGATTAAACCCTATTGTATTTGTTCTGAAAACTTCTGTTCCTTCTTTTTCAAGTACAATCCAGTCACTTTTAGTGGAACCGCTATCAACTATTGCTATCATAATGTATTATTGGCTGTATATTTTTCTATTTTGTAAATATAAAAAGATCACTTTTATAAAGCAAACTTTTTTCGTGTACATATCACACTAATTTTACTACAACTATATTTCAGGATACTTAACACATTCTATATGCATATAATTTACGACTTTATAAAAGGCATTTAAAATACACTCTTCATCGCTTGTTAACATCACTATTTCTATTTGTTGAAATAGGTCGATTAGATTAATCGGAAGCATGAAAAAAAATCTTGAGAACTGATTTAAATCATCCAATGTTATAGACAAAGGATTAGACACTTTATAAAACCATTTTTGATCTTCATTTTCAATTAATTTGGGCGTTATAAATTGATAGCTTTCTTTTTGATTTAAAGACTCATCTATTAAAATTTTTTTATACACCTTCATTAATTTCAAATAAGCTTCATTCTCTAAATATTGCGTATGCAAACAATTTTCAAGACATTGAACTATAAACAACCGCTTCTCTTTTAGAGACAACATTTTAATTTTTCTTACTAAATCTTTATTAGGAAAGGTTTTCTCAAATCGTATATTTTCTTCCTCCAAAGGTGTTTTCTTCTTAAAAAAGGACTTTATATTCATGATCTTTTCTATTATTATAAATTGCGGGTTATGGATTATAAATGTCATTCCGAATTTATTTCGGAATCCAGTTTAGTCACTTTTATAATAAAATAATAAGATTCCAAATCAAGTTTGGAATGACATTTTTTATTCATCACTATGTATCCTGAATACCTAATAATTTCTTTTTTTTCTTCCTGTCTTTTTTCTTTTTCTTACGACAAACTAATATTATGTTATACAAAAATACTTATTTTAGCCTATGTTTTTTCATCAACACCCATATAAACCGTATTTATATCCTGGAGTTCAAAAAATTATAGTAGGAACGCTACCTCCTCCACGTTTTTCAACAGGTATATTGAAACCTCATGATGTTGATTTTTGTTACGGAAGTCAAGATGGTTTATTATGGAAAATATTGGATCATATTTATAATCTAAATTTATCTTTTGAAAAT